>JANMVM010000125.1:0-33201 GCA_031392695.1 Rubrivivax sp. | reverse complement strand
TGGCAGCCGGGGCCTTGGCGGCGAACTACTTCCGCTTGTTGTTCTCGTTGAACTGCGAGCGCATTGCAAACGCGCCTACGGTGCAGCCGTCGATCTCGCAATGGCTGCCGTTCGGCGCGCCTGAAGCGGGCAGTCATCGATCCGTTCGAAGACGGCAAGGGCCGCATCGGGCATGCCATCGTGGGCCTGCTGCTGGCGCGCGACGCCAGTGCCCCAAGCCGGCTACTGCGCATCTCGGGGCAGCTGCTGGCCCGGCGTCGTGAGCACCACGCGCAGCTGCAGCAGGCCCAGCCCGGGGCCTGGACCTCACGGCTTGGGTGCTGTGGCTCACCGAGCAGCTGCGCGCAGCCTGCGAAGCGGCGTCGACTGTCATCGACCTGTCGCTGGCCAGGGCCGCGTGCTGGGGCCGTGTGCTGGGGCCGTGTGCTGGGGCCGTGTGCTGGGGCCGTGTGCTGGGGCGAGCAGCGCAGCAAGGACCGGAGCCCACGCCAACCCAAGGCGATCAACGCGCGGCTGCACGCCGGGCCTGGCGGCTTGCAATGCAGCATGAGCACACGCAAGGTCGAAAGCCTGACCGGCGCGTCGCGGGCCGCGTGCGCTGTGGCCGCCCGCTTATCCTTGCTGCATGCCGCTGGACACCCTCCGCACTCAACTCCGCGCCATCGCCGCCGTCCGCCAATGGCAGCCCCTGCATTCGCCCAAGAACCTGGCGCTGGCATTGTCGGTGGAAGCGGCCGAGTTGCCGGAGCACTTCCAGTGGCTGACCGAAGCACACAGCCGCCATCTGCAGCCCCAGCAGCTGACTGCCGTATGGCATGAACTGGCCGACGTGCTGCTGTACGTGCTGCTGTACGTGGTGCTGCACGCGGTGCTGCACGCGGTGCAGGACGTGGTGCTGCACGCGGTGCAGGTGGCCGACAGTTTGGGCGTGGACTTGATGCAGGCCGCGCAGGACAAGCTGGCGCACAACGCGCTCAAGTACCCGATTGACCCGGCGCTGGCGGCGTAACCCGGCGACGCCGTGCCGCGCCCAACCATCGACGCGACGACCCAGCCATGACCACCCTCCGCACCTTCGGCATCGGCCTCATCGGCACCGGCATCATGGGCCGCCGCATGGCCATGGCGCTGCAGCAGCACGCGCGCTTTCACATCGCTGCCGTGTTGGACCCCGATGCCGACGCCTCGCGCCGCGCAGCGCTGGACTTCGGCCCCGCGGCCAGCGTCGACAGCCTGCACGCGCTGGCCTCGCACGCGGGCGTCGACGCGGTCTACATCGCGTCGCCGCCGGCCCACCACCTGGCCGGCGTGCAGGCCGCGGTGGCCGCGCGCCGCCCGTGCCTGTGTGAAAAGCCGCTGGCCCACACGGTGGCCGACGCGCAGGCCTTGCGCGACGCGGTGGTGGCCGCCGGGCTGCCCTTTGCCGTCCACTTCCCCTTCGCGCGCGGGGCTGCCAGCCAGCGGCTGCAGGCGTTGGTGCGGGGCGGCGATCTGGGCGAGGTGCAGCAGGCCACGCTGACGCTGCGCTTCGCGCGCTGGCCGCGGCCCTGGCAGGAAGGCGCCAGTGCCTGGCTGGCGGGGCCGGCGCAGGGCGGCTTCACGCGCGAGGTGCTTTCGCACTTCGTGTTTCTGGCGCAGCGCCTGTTCGGCCCGGCGCAGGCGCACGTCGTGGTGCTGGAGCGTCAAGCCGGCGCGACGGAGACGCGCTTGCAGGCCACGCTCGCGCACGCCGGCACGACGCTCACCATCGACGCTGCGGTGGCCGGCGAGGTGGCCGATCACAACCGGTTCGACGTGGTCGGCAGCCAAGGCCGCGCGGCGCTCGTCGACTGGCAGCGCCTGGACTACCAGGGCCAGACCAGCCAGCGCGTCGACTCCACGCCGGCCACGCTCGACGCCTTTGCCGCCCTGCTCGAAGGCCGCAGCGACCACGGCCTGGCGACGGCCGACGAAGCGCTGGCCGTGGTGCGCACCATCGAAGCCTTGCTGGCCGGTTGACTGCGCCACGGCCCGCGCCCTGGCGGGCCATGGCTCCCGGGGGCGATACCTGCGCGCACCGTCGATCCAGCGCTTACATTGGGGTGTGCCTCTGCTCTCACCCTTCGCCCGCCGCGCCGTCCTGCTGTCCACCCTGCTGCTGGCCGCCTGCGCGGCGCAGCCGCCGGCGCCAACCGTCGCGCCCGCGCCAGTGCCCACGCCAGTGCCCGTGGCAGTGCCCGTGCCGATGGCGGCCGCCGATCTGCCACCCGGCGCGGCGGCGGTGTCGAGCCCCGGCGAGCCGGTCGACGCCAGCGTGGCCACGCAGACCGCCGAGATCGTCGAATCGGCACGCGAGACGGTGCGCTCGACCACGGTCTGGCTGGCCAGCGGCATCGACAGCTGGTTCGGCGAGCGCCGCTTCGACCAGGGCGGCAGGGTCACCGACGGCCAGCTCGACCTCATCGTGCTGCAGCGCCAGCGCGAGCGCACCGAGGTCGACGTGCGCATCAATGCGCGCCTGCGCCTGCCCAACATCGACCGTCTGGCCTACGTCTTCGTCGGGCGCGACGACGAGCGCGACCTCATCACCGACCGGCCCGGCGCGCTGACGCGCCAGGACCGCGCGCTCGTCTCCCGGCAGCAGGACCGCGCTTTCTTTGCCGGCCTGGGGCGCGCGCTCGGCGACGTCTTCGACTTCCGTCTGGGCGTGCGCGGTGCCTTCAAGCCCTACGCCCAGGCACGCATGCGCCACCACTGGCAGCTGGGTGCCGACGACGGCCTGGAAGCGCGCGAGACGCTGTTCTGGACCCTCGACGACCACTTCGGTTCGACCAGCGCGATGTCCTACGAGCACGCCTTCTCCTCGACCGTGGCAGCGCGCTGGCTGGGGGCTGCCACCATCACGCAGGACCTGCCCAGGTTCGTGTGGGCCAGCAGCCTGGGCCTGTATCAGTCCTTCGGCGAGCAGCGGCTGCTGGCGCTCGAATCGCTGATCAACGGCCAGCAGGGCTCGGGCGTGGCCGCGCTCGACTACGGCCTGCAAGCCCGTTGGCAGCAACCGGTCTATGAGAACTGGCTCATCGGTGGCGTCCTGGTTGGCCACTTCTGGCCACGCCCCGACGCGCAGACCGAGCGCCGCGGCACCTGGGCCTTCGGCATCAACCTGAAGATGCGCTTCTGACGCCGGCTGGCGGGTAGGTCGCATGACGGTCGCATGACGGCCGCACCAGGGTCGCCTGAAGGCCGGCGCGCGCTCACCCCAACAGCTTGGCCAGCACCGCCAGGTCCTTGGCCAGCACCTTGCGCGCTTCATCCAGGCCCTTGAGGTCGACTGCTGCCTTCCTGGCCACCTCGGCCGATCGGTCGGCGGCGCCCTTGACCTGTTGCATCAGCGCCGGGTCGCCGGCGATCTGTTTGGCCACGTCGCCCACCTTCAACGCCGCCACCAACGTCTTCTGTTCGGCCGTGTTCTGTGCCAGGCGCGCGGTGATCTGCGCGCTGGAGCTGTCGAGCGCGCGCGTCAAGTCCTGGCTCAGGTTGCTGAAGGCGTCGCCGCTGGCCGCGAAGCCGGCTTCGGCGGCCACGCCGGGCTCGTCGGGCAGCAGGATCACGGTGCCGGCGGCGATGCGCTCGAAGTCGACGTGCGGATTGAGGATCTTGAGCCGGGCCAGCCCGGCGCCGCTGATGTCGGCCTTCAGCACGCTGTCTTTCAGCGCCTGGGCGCTGACCTGCAGCGGGTTGGTGACGAGGATGCGCATGGCGGGGTCTCCTGGTAGCTTCAGGCAATGACGTTCAGCGGCTGCCACTGCGCGGGCAGCCCGCCGCTGGCCAGGGCGATGCCGTTGCTGGTGATGTTGCCCAGCACCGTGACGCGGCCTTCCGGCGCGGCCAGCAGCAGCGAGCGTGCGCCGCCGGTGATGCGGTTGGCGCTGGCGATCACGCAGCGCGACATCAGCGCCACGGCGCCCGAGACGCGCAGGCTGTTGAGCTCGCAGCGGTTGTCGCAGAACATCAGGTCGGCGCTGCTTTGCGCCTGCACCGCGCGGCCGGTGCCCCGCGCCTGCACCACGTTGCCCTTGAGGCCGAGGCTCGATCCGCCGTCGGATTCTGCGCCGCCGCGCACGCCCACCTTGCTGGTGACCACGCCAACGCGGTTGTTCTGCATCACGAGCGTGCGCTGGCTGTCCAGGCGCAGCGCGGTGTAGGTGTCGGCGCGCAGCACCGGCGTGCTGGTGTCGGCCTGCACCACCTCCACGCCCAGCCAGCGCGTGCCGCCGGGCGCGGCCACCGGGTCGGCGTCGCGGCGGATGTCGTTGTGGCTGAGGTCGAGCTCGTCGTAGGGGCCACGCCAGAGCACGCCACCGACGTCGCCGGCGTAGTCGCCCACCGGCCCGATGGCGCCGATGGTATTGCCATGCACGCGCGCCTGCGCCACGCCCAGGCCCAGGATGCCGGCCACCGTGCGCGTGCGCGCCACCGGGCTCAAGCCCACGCGCAGGATGGTGTTGCCCACCAGGTTGCAGGACACGGTGCGTGCCACGCCGATGCCCACCACGATGCCCGCCGCCTTGGTGTTGGACTGCACCGCGCCCAGGTCGTGCAGGTGGTTGTTCTCGATGCTGGCGCTGGCGGCGGCGGCGTCGTCGGTCATCACGATGCCGTTGCCGCAGCGCTCGATGATGTTGAGCTTGACGATCAGGCTGCGCGTGGGGGCTTCGATCAGCACGCCGGCATCGGGAAAGCCGCTGATCTGGTTGCTCAGCACCTGGCACTGGTCGCTGCCGTTGGGGTCCAGCCCGGTGGTCAGCGTGATGCCGGCACCCAGCGGCGGGCTCGTGCCCTGGCCCTGGGCGCGCAGCTTGTTGTGGGCGATCAGCGCCCCGTCCACCGCGCAGCGGATGCCGGGCCCGCTGACGGCCAGCACGTTGGCCAGCACCTGCACCGCCGCGCCCGGCATGGCAAAGCCGGCCAGCGTGACGCCGCCGTCGCGGCAGAGCAGGAACTCGTTGTCCTCGATCTGGGTCGCGTAGAGGTGGCCGGTGAGGCCGCTGAAATCGATGCCGCGCGCGCGGCACCAGAAGATGTTGCCCTGCACCCGCGCCGAGGCCGTGAACAGAAAGTTGCGCCGCTGCGCCAGGCCGTCGTTGGCGCCTGCCGCGGCCGTGGCCGTGCGCAGCCCGGTCTCGGCAATGAGCAGGCTGTCGCGCAAGGCCAGGCCCGCCACCACGCCGGCCAGTGCCACCGCCACGCCCCGGTCGCCCGCCACCAGCAGCGTCAGGCCTTGCAGCTTGAGGCCCACCACGTTGGTGGCCTGCACCGCGGCGCCGGTGGCGCCGGTGGACAGCACGGCCAGGTTCTCCACCGCCACCGCCAGGCTGGCGCTGATGTCGAAGGCCGCACCCGCGGTGCCCAGCAGCGTGGCCGGCCCCTGGCCGACGATGCGCAGGCTCTTGGCGCCTTGCACGCGCACCGGCGCGGCGAGCTCGTAGTTGCCGGCCTTCAGGCACAGCGTGCCGCCGCTGCTGCCGATGCGGTCGACCGCGGCTTGCAGCGTGAGCTGGCCGCTGGCGTGGCTTTGTGGTGTGACGCACACCGTGCAGGCGCAGTCGCCGCCGGCCTCGGGTGGCCAGGGGCGGCGGCAGTCGCTCACCGTGCCGGCGGCCACGTCCCACAGGCCCAGCCGCGCAAAGTGGTGTTGGGTGCCGCGCGGCGGCGCGTTGGTGAGGTCTTCGACGCTGGCGTCGAGCGTGCGCGCAGCGAAGACCCAGTGGTCGCCGCTGCGAAAGCCCGGCGCGCCGCTGCTCGTGAAGCTCACCGTGAGGCCGTCTTCGAGCACGAGGGTGGCGCTGGCCGGGATCGGAATGGCGCCGCTGGCGCCCGGCGCGTCCAGGTCGTGCTGCAACGCCGTGCCGCTGCCTTGCACGCGCAGCACGCGGCCCTGGTGGTCCCAGCGCCGCACGCGCAGGTTGCGCGGGGCGATGACATCGGGCTGCTCGGCGTTGGGCGGCTGCAGACCGCCGAGCGCGCCGCTGAATTCGAGCGAGCGGCTGTCGTCGTGCACCGTCACGCGGCGCAGTTCGCCAGGCGCCTGCGCGAATTCGCGCTCGTCGTCGATGAACTCGACCCAGTCGCCGGTGTTGAAGCGCAGCACCTCGTCGCGGCCCAAGGATTGCAGCTCGACTTCGGTGTTGCTCAGGAAGCGCGTGACGCGGCTGCCGACGCTGAGATTTTCGCGGCTCCACTTGAAGCTGGCGCCGGCGCCGGGCTGGCCGCCGTCATGGATTTCGACGCGGTAGAGCTGGTTTTCGAGGCCGCGGTAGCCGCCTTCGGGCGGCAGCTCGCAGGGGTCTGGCGCCGCGCCGACGTCGAAGCTGCCGCTGCTCAGGCGGCCGCTGGACGGTGCGATCAGGTCGGCCCAGCCCGCCACGGCGGCATCGGGGCTGCTGCAGTCGACGCTCGCCGGCGCGCTATTGGCCAGCACGCGCACCTGCCACACCGTTTGCACTCGCGTGGTGCTGTCGACGCCGACGGCGGGCTCCACAAGATCGGGCTGCTCGAGGTGCGAGACCAGGCGGTCCCAGACGTCGAGGTACACGAGGTGGCGGCCGGCGGCGGGGATCGGCGGGTTGCGCAGCCAGGGCTGGTTGCCGATGGCGGTGGTGGTGCTGAAGCTCGGCCCGCCCATCAGCGCGTCGTAGGCCGGGGCGCCGCGGCCGTGGTTCTCGGCCAGCAGGCCGTCGACGTAGAGGCGGCCGCGGCCGATCTGCAGGCCGCCGGCGACCACGCTGAGCTTGAAGGCGTCGGGCGTGTTGGCGCCCACGGTGGCGCGGCCCAGCACGTCGCCGGCCAGCGCGCGCAGGCGGCGGTCGAGCACGGCGGTGAGCTCGTTGAAGTCGGCGTCCAGCAGCACCCGGCCCTGCTGGAGGTCGACGCCGGCGTAGTTCAGCGTCGGGTTGAAGCGGACCTTTGAAAAGTCGGCAGCCATGGTGTGGGTGTCCCTGGTTCAGGTGGCGTGAAAGACCCCGGCCTCGAGGCCGAAGCGCAGGTACTCCTGCAGGCGCAGCTGCAGGTTGGCTTCGCGCAGCGGCTGCTGCAGCGCGTGCATGACGCCGATTTCGCCGTCGTCGTCGGCGCCCGTGAAGAGCGCCCGGCCCGAGGCCGGGCGCAGCGAGGCATACAGCGCATCGCCCCAGCGCAACGAGGCGAATTGCGGCAGCACGCCGGGGTGCGCCGCGTCGGGCAGGCAGCGGTGGCGGCGCGGCGTGATGGCGCCCGGCGGCAACCAGCAAAAGCGCATGCAGCCGCTCTGGCGCCGCTGCACCTGCAGCGGCACTTGCGCGCTCGTGCCCGCGCCCGCGGCCTGGCCGTGAAAGATCGTGTTGCTGGCGATCGGCATTTCCAGCGCGCTGACGCGGCCGATCAGCGTGCACTCGTGCAGCGACAGCGGCGCGCCGAAGTCGCCGCTGCCAGCGGGCGCACCGTAGGCCAGGGCCTGCGGGTCGTGGGCGTCGACGACGCAATCGAGCAGCTCACAGCGGGCCAGCGGGTGGACCTGCAGCGGGCCACTGATGCAGCGCTCCAGGCGCACCGCGAGCGACGGGTCGAGCACGACCAGGCCCTGCAGCAGCGTGCAGTCGCGCAGCACCAGCAGGCGCGGCTCGGTGTCGGCGGCGAGCGGCACACGCAATGCGCCGCCGCTGACGAGCAGGCCTTCGAGCACCAGCGTGCCGCGCGCGCCGATGTCCAGCAGCACATCGCCCGCTGCGCGCAGCACCGGGCGCGTGGCGGGGCTGGCGGTGATGACGCGTTGCAGGCCCGCCGCGCCGGCCGCGCTGACGCCGGGCACGCGCAGCACCGGCGTTTCGTCATGCGCCAGGCTGTCGGTGATCAGCAGCCGCGCCGAGGTCGCCGGCAGCGCGTCGAGCAACGGCTGCCAGGCCACGCCGCCGCTGGCGCTGCGCTGTTCGGTGTGCTGGGCGCCGGCGGGCTCGCGCACGTAAGGGCCGCCACCAATGTCGCGCAGCAGGCCGTAGTGGAAGCTGGCGCTGATCGGCGCGGCCGCGTGGCGCGTGGCCTGCGCGCTGCCCAGCAGGATGCGGCCGCGCTCGGGGTCGATCGCGATCTCGTCGGGCAGCACGTCGGCGGCGTGGGCCCAGCCGCCGGGCACGTCACGCAGGTCGGCCGCGCGCAGCCGCGGGATCGACGGCGACGGCGGGCTGCCGGGCGGCACGGCCGGCCCTGCGGCGTTGATGGCCAGCACGGCAGCGGACTGCCGCAGCTCGACGCTGCGCCCGGCGCCGAAGTCCAGCGTGCTGTGCACCACGTCACTGGTGGCCTGGGCCTGTCGCAGCTGCAGCGCCAGTTCACGGATGCGCAGCGGCGCCGGCACGTGGTCGGCGCGCGCGAGTTGGTCGATGCTGTCTTCCTGCAGCGGGCGGCGCACCAGCGCCAGGTCCAGGCCCAGCGGGTGCAGTCGCCACCGCGTGCCGCTGGCGTCGCCCGGATCGGCCACCAGGGGCAGGTCGTGCAGGCGTTGCGGGCGCACGCGCCACAGCAACAAGCCGATATGCGGGATGTTGAAGCGGCCGCCGCCGGCGCGCTCGCTGGCCTGTGGCCGGCGCACCTCGGCCGTGTGCGCCACGCCGTTGAAGGCGCCGGCGTCGCCGCGCACCGCCAGCATGCGCGGCAGGCTGCGTACCGCGGCGCTGGCCGGGGCGTGCAGGCGCACGTGGTTCATGTGCTGCGTGGTCGCCAGTTGCTCGAAGAACTCGACCGCGTGGGCCGGCCAGCCGGTGGTGTTGCTGGCCAGCTCTTCCAGCATCAGGGCCGTGCCCTTGCGGCGCCGAAAGGCGATCGTGTTGCCGATCTCCGCGCGCGGCGAATTCAGGCCTCGCAGCGCCGGACTCACGTCGACACGCATCGGCCGCCAGCCGATGAGCTCGCCGATGTAGGGCGCGGCCCAGGGTGCGCAGGTTTCGATGAACTGGTCGTCGTAGAGCTGGTCCAGGCTCTGGCCCAGCGCTTCGAGCTCGCGTGCGAAGAGCTCGATGAAGGCGCGCAGAGGCTGTCCCGCCTTGTCGTCCTGGATGCGGTGGATGGCCGGCAGCAACGCGTACAGCTCGTCGGCGTTCATGTGCCGCCTCTCCGGGTCGAATTCATGGCCGCGTTGATGGGCGCGTTGAAGGCCGCGTTCATGGCCGCGTTCATGGCTGCATTCATGGCCGCGTTCATGGCATCACCTCCAGGCGGCTCAGCGGGCCCGGGTCCAGCGTCAGCAGTTCGGCCGCGGCGAGCCCGCCGGCCACGCCAGCCACGATGCGGGTGTCGGCGGCGCGCAGCGTGGGGCGCAGGCTGGCGGCGCTGCCGGCCCGATGCAGGAAGTCCAGGTCCACCGCCACCACGCCAGGCACGCCATGGGCGGTGGCGATCAGCTCGGAGCCGTGCACCGGCTGGCCCAGCGCGCGGGCGTCGAAGGCGCCATGGGCGCGCAGCGCGGCCAGCACGGCGGCCAGCACGGCAGCGCTGTCGAAGGCCGCGTCGCAGCGCACCTTGAGGCCCAGGCGGTAGTGGCGCTGCTGCACCGACAGCAGGCGAAGCTGCACGTGCGGGTCGCCGCTGGCCTTCAGCGCGGCCAGCAGGTTCAGCCACAGCGGATTGCTGCTGTCGATGGCGGCGCCCCCGGCGGCGGCCAGCGTGATCGCCACCACGGGCCCGTGCGTCAGGCGAAGCACCCGCGCCTGGGCCTTGGCAATGCCGGCGTAGGCGCGCGCGAAGTCTTCGTAGTCCAACACCGACACCACACGCCCCAGCGTGCGCGTGCCCAGGGGCAGGCTGCGGCGCGCGCTGGCGCTGTCTTCGGCGTCGGTGCCGCCACGGGCCGGCGCCGGGTTGCTCACGCCCTTGAAGCCGAGCGGCCGCGACAGCGCCTGGCTCAGCGCCTCGGCACGCACGTTGCCGGCGCTGCCCAGGCCCTTGCGGTAGGTGGCGCGCAGGTTGTTGCCGGCGCTGGGCGGGCGCGCGCCCCGGGTGCCGTCACCGAACTGGATCCAGGTGCGCCCGTGCTCATCGGTGCTCAGCGTGTAGACGCGCTCGGAGGCAGCGGCGCCGAAGAGCGTGGCGCGCTCCTGCCACTGCACGCCGCCCACGCGCAGCACGAGTTCAGCGCGGGCGCCGCTTTCGCTGGCGGCGGCGCGATGCGTCAGCGGGGCGTGCTGGAGGTCGAAGCGCTGGTGGGCCCGGCTGGCGTCGCCGCTGCCCAGCACCTGGGTCACCGTCTGGCCGTGCGAGGCCTGCGCCACGTTGCCGTGGACCACCACGCTGCTGCGCAGCAAGGCGGCGGGCAGCGGCGGCGTGAAGACCAGCGCCACGCCGTCGGCCGTGTTGGCCGCCGGCGTGGCGCTGACCAACGTGGCGGCATGCACCAGGGCCTGGCCGTTGTCGCGGCGCAGGCCGCGGATGAGCAGTCGCCGGCCCGCGGCCAGGCCGGCCACGTCGGCCATGTCGGCCACGTCGACCATCACGGCCAGGCGGTCACCCGAGACGTCGGCCTCGATGGGGGTGCGGGCGCGCGCCAGCGCTTCGCTGCGCAGGTGCACGGCGGTCTGCCGCACCTGCTGTGCAAAGCCCGCCAGGCCCTGGCCGGCGAGCGCCAGCGTGGCGCTCTTGGCCTGCACCGCGAACTCCGAGCGCGAGGTGCTGCCGGCGGCCTGCACGGTGTAGAGCTCGCGGTAACTCTGGCGCTCCAGCAGCAGGTAGCTGCCGGGCACGACGCCGCTGTATTCGCGGTCCAGGCTGATGGCCCCGGTGTCGCGGCCGGGGAAGACGCGCGCCAGCTTGCCGGCCTGCAGCTGCACGGCCAGCGCCTGGGCGCGGCTGAAGACCGAAGCCGCACCTTGCTGTGCGGCGCGCTGCACGCGCTGCACGCTGTGGCTGAGCACGCGCAGCGCCGCCCCGGACAGCGTGCCCTGCTCCTCCGGCGCGGTGTGGTGCGCCAGGTCCGACAGCCAGGCCGCCACGGCGCCCGTGCCCTGGCCTTGCGCGTCCTGCAGGCGGCGCGCAAATTCCTGCGCCACGGTCAGCAGGCCGTTGCCGCCGTTGCCGCCGTTGGCAGCGGCGCTGGCCACCTCATCGAGGTCGCCGTCCTGCGCCAGCAGGCCCAGCAGCACCGGCAGCGCGCGCGGGTCGCCGCCCAACACCTGCGCAGCCACCATCAGCGGCACGGTCTGCATGAGTTCGGTTTGCAGCGCCGTGATGCTGGCGGCCACGTCCAGCCCGGTGGCACCGGGCAGGCGCGGGGCCAGCGCCAGTTCGGCTTGCAGCCGCGCCGCCACGGCCGTGGCCGCGGCGCCGGCGATGGCGGCTTCGAGCGTCGCCGCGGTGCTGCCGCGCAGGTGGCTGCCGGCCTGGGCGATGTCACGCAGCGGCGCGGTCAGCGCGCCCGCCATGGCGTCGACTTGGTGTTGCAGGGCTGCAATCGTCATGGCTTCACTCTCGTATCACTCTCGTATCACTCCGGCATCACTCCAGCATCATCCCGGCGTCAGCTTCTTGGCCAGATTGCCCAGCTCGCGCGCCACTTCGCCGATGCGGCCGATCGAACCTGCGGTCTGGGTGGAGAGGTCCTTCACCGGCGCCATCAGCAGTTCCGACAGCGACTGCAGCGCGTCGGGCACCTCCCGGGCCACCAGGCCCCACTGCGTGGCGGTGGTCAGCGGCAGCGCGGCCACGCTCTGCACGAAGCCCGCGCCCCCGGCGGCCATGCGGCTGACGGCCAGCACACCGTCGCGCGCCTGCTGCACGAGCGCGCCGCGCACGACCTCGCGCAGCGCTTCGGCGGCGTCGCGCGGGCCGATGAAGCTCAGCTGCCGCTCGGCCGTGCCGGCGGGCGCGTAAATGTCGAAGTGCGGCCATTCCTGGCGGTCGGCGTCGGTGAGTTCGCCCACGGCCTTGTGCAGGTAGGCGGCCTTGAACTCGTCGCTCATGGCCGACCAGTCGGGCGCGTTGTGGCCGAAGACGGCGCCGCGCTCGCGCAGCGCATAAACCGCCGGCGCGGCCGCGGTGTCCATCGGCGGCGTCACCGAGCCCAGCGGCTCGGCCCAGGCCACGAAGGTGCGGTTGGCAGCGGCGTCGCTGCGCACCTGCGTGAGCACGCGCGCGTCCCAGCGGTTGCTCTGGGCGTCGGCAGCGAATTCGGCGCCGACGAAAAGCAGTGTGTCGCCGACCTTGAGCTGCGTGGCCGTGCCGGCGAGCCAGGTGCTGCGGCTGCCGAAGTGCGGCACCACGTCGGCGTCGGGCAGTGCACGCATGGCGTTCCAGGCTGCGCGCGCCTGCAGCGGCGCCACGGTTTCGAAGACCTGCGGTGTCTCGTCCTGGCCCGGCAGGCTCTGCACCTGGAAGCCGGCGGCGATGCTCACCGCGTCGGGCACGCCATGCACGAAGACGCCGGGCTCGGGCGCCATCGCTGCCGGCGCGGTGGGTGGCGTCTCGACCGCAAAGGCCAGCGCCGTTTCAGCCGCCACGCCGGGGCGCAGCCGGTAGCCGATCAGCTTGCCCATCTCCTGCAGCGAGACGCGTTCAGTGGCCGTGGCCAGGTAGCTCTCTTGCGCCAGGCGCTCGGTGTAGAAGCTCAGCACGTCGGCGCTGCAGGCGAAGGCGTCGATGAGCGCGATGCTGAAGTCGCTGTCGTCACGGGTCAGCAGCGCATTCAGCGGTGCCAGCCGGGAGTCCGACAGGCCGGCCTGCAGGCTGGCACGAAACTGCGCCCAGTCGCCGGCGCGGTAGGGGATCGCCGACAGGCCATGGCGGTTGTCCACGGCCTGCGGCGTGGCGGGCTCGACACCGGCGCAAGCGCCGCAGTGCTCGCTGCCTTCGGGCACCTCGGGCAGCCGGGCCGGATCGGGAATCAGCGCGCTCATTGACCACCTCCACAGCGCAAGGCGAGGCGCCCGCGGGCGCGGAAATTCGGGTCGTTGGCGAGCTGCGCGATCTCGAGCCGGCCGACGCGGATGACGCCTTCGGCGAGCGAGGTGGCGCTGGGCTGCACGAGGCGCTGGAAGCGCTCGAGCTTGACCGAATCCACGCCCGGCACGGCCTGCGCGGCGGCGACGATGCTGCTGGCGAATACCGGCTGGCCGAAGCTGAAGCGGTCGGGGTGGAAGAGGCCCAGGCGCCCGTCGGGCAGCAGGCGGCTGGAGAGTTCGCGCGCCACCGCGCGCTGCACGTCGGCGCGCCGGGCGCCGGGCTGCACGCAGATGAAGAGCTGCACGTCCAGCGGCACCGGTCGCGGGCCATCGACTTCGAGATCGCTGCCGGCCAGGCGGAAGCGTTCGAGGTGGTCGCGCAAGCGGGTTTCGAAGCCGGCGTCGATGTCGGCACCGCCGCGCTGGTCGGCGGCCACGAAGACGGTGTGCCAGCTGCCCGTCCAGCGAAAGCGCGCGGCGGCGCGCTGCACGTCGTGGCGGCGCTCGGCAGCGGCTTCGTAGTCGGCCGCGGTGACGGCACGTTCCTGGGTGCGGAAGGCCTCGGGCGCGTCGCGCCGCGCGGCTTCCAGGTCTTCGGGGTCGCTGCCGCCGAAGGCCGGCAGCGGATTGACCACGGCGGTGAACACGCCGCTGGTGTTGCTGACCACGTGGGCGATGGCCAGCGCGCCGACATTGCCCGCGCTGCCGGCGGCGACGCGGTAGTAGGCCGCGAAGCGCGTGCCCTCGTCGGGGCGCTGGCCGTTGACGCCGTCGCCGAAGCGCAGGTGGGCACGCCGCGTGTCGTCGGGCTCGACGACGAAGTCGCTGTCGCCGCCCAGGCTGCCGAGCAGGTCGGCCTGCACCGACCAGGGCTCGGGTGGGGCCCCGGCGCTGGCGGCGGTGGCCAGCAGCTCGATCTGCGGCGTGGCCTGGCGCGGGTGCAGGCTGTGCAGGGCATTGGCCGTCCACCAGCGGCCGGGCGCCGCCGGGTTCAGCGGCGTGGCGAGCAGCTGGGCGAGCTCGAAGCCGTGGCTCAGGCCCGGCTCGGCCAGCACGGGCCGCCAGCGCAAGGGCCAGGGCGGGCGCGGCGGCGCGTCGCAGCAACCGGGATCGTCGGCCGGGCGCGCGAAGCGACCTGGCGCGCGGGGCACCGCGCCCAGGTCTTCACCGGGACCGCCCGCACTGGCATAGCCGGTGGGCGCGTGACCTTGCTCCACCAGCACCACGTTGCCCAGCGCCACGCTGATGTCGAGGCCGGGCCGATCGGCCACGCCCAGGCAGAGCGCGAAGGGCAGCGCGTCGGCGCTGTCCCATTCGAGCGCCGTGACCTCCAGCGGGCCGTTGAAGGGTGCGGGCTCGAACAGGCCGCCACTCGGGTCTGCGGTGCGGGTCACGCTCGCCAGGCGAACGACGTGGCGGCGGCCGCGGTCGGCGTCGGCGCGCTGGAAGGTGGTCGGGCTGCGCGTTTCCATGAGCACCAGGAACTGGCCCGGCGCCAGGCCGGCGGCGTGGGTCTTGACGGTGGCGCGCGTGGCGCCGCGCGGCAGGCTGCAGCCGAGGTCGCCCCAGGTGTGGAAGCGCAGTTCGTTGAGGCCGCTGTGCACCGCCTGCGGCTGCACGGTTTCGAACACCAGCGTGCCCTGGCGGCGCGCCTCGTCTTCGGCGCGGCCGGGGGCCACTTCGGGCCCGAGGCCCGCTTGCCGGGTGAGCAGCCGGGTCAGCAGACGCGTGCGCGCCGCCAGCGCCACGTTGCTGCCCGCCACCTGCACTTGCACGAAGGCGCGTGCGCTCTGACCCTCGTGTAGCCGGTAGTCCACCAGGCGCGCGTGGCGACGCACGCTGATGCGCTGGCGCGCGGTGGCCAGGTAGGCCTCGCCCGCGATCACGTCCTGGCGGTAGCTGAGTTGATCGGCGGCGTAGGCCAGCACCTCCACCAGCGTCACGCCCACGTCGGCGGCGCTGCGCTCGGTCCAGCCCGGGGCGAGCAGGCTCAAGCGGTCGAGCATGAGACGGCGAAAGCCGGGGTAGTCCTTGGCCAGGTAGTCGATCTGCGGCTTGGCGCGCGGCGGCGGCGGGCAGGCTGGCGCGTCGGCGCAGTCGAATTCGCTCGGGCATTCGACCTTGAAGCTGAACTCGATGCTGGCCAGCAGCGGGTCGAAGCCCGCCGGCGGCTGGGCGTCGTCCGCGCCGGCCACCAGGTGCAGGCGGTAGCGCGAGAAGTCGCCGTTGCTGCCCGTGCGCACGACGAGCGTGCGCGCCGCGTCGGGCAGGCCCGCCGCCAGCGCGACCAGCGCCGCTTCCGCCTCGGGAGGCAGGGCATTCGCCAGGCCGGCCCAGAGCACGTCGACGGCGCCGATGCGCGTGCCGCCCGTGATGCGCACGTTGCTGCGCGTCAAGCCCGCCACCGGCAGCAGCAGGCGCACCAGCAGCGTCTGCTGGCGCCGCGTGCCGGCGGGCGCGCCAGCGTCGAGCACCTCCAGCCATTCGATCGCGTTGGTGGTGCCGGCGCGCTGGATGAGCTCCAGCCGTTGCGGCAGGCAGCAGGGCTGGCAGCTCATCGGTCCACCTCCGTGCTTCGCACTCCGGTATTCGCCTTGGGAACGGCCCTGCGGGTCATCGGGCCACCTCCGTGCTTCGCACTCCGGTATTCGCCTTGGGAACAGCCCTGCGGCTCATGACACGCCCCCGGTGCTGAAAGAGAAACGCGCGTCCTGGGCGCTGCGGTCGCGCAGCACGAGGTACTGGATGTCGACCTGCAATTGCGCATCCAGCGGCGTGACGCTGACCGACTGCAAGGCGATCAGGTGCCCCAGGTGCAGCTGCAGGGCGCCCTGCACCAGCACCTGGGTGGTGGCGGCCAGGGTGCTGCTGTTGGGCTCGAACACGAGGCCGAGCAAGCCGCTGCCGAAGTCGGGCCGCATGACGCGCTCGCCGGGTGCCGTGAACAGCACCTGTTCGATGAGGTCGCGCAGGTGATCGGCGTCGCTGGTCTGCGCGCTGCGGCCGGTGGCGTCGATGTGCCAGGGGTGGTCGAGGTGCGGCATGGTGTCGTCCTCTCAGGTCGCCAGCACGCGCGGCTGCACGCTCACCGGCTGCAGCCCCGTGCCGGTGGGCGTGCACACGGCGCTGCCGGTGCTGATGAGCAGCGGCGCGCCGCCGGCCTTGACGCGCAGCGCCGCCACCACCCAGTTGGCGCTGACGCAGGGCGGGCTGCTGGTGCTGGCCAGCGAGCAGCCGGTGACGCCGTAGGGCGAGGTCTGCGTGACCACGGGCTGGGCGCTGACGCGCACGCGCGCAAACGGGCTCATCGGCTGCGCCGGGCCGCCGTGCATGCACAGCACGGTGGCGCCGAGGTGGAGGACGGGGGATGGCATCTCAGTACCGCACGGCCGGTCCGAAGGTGCTGGGCGCGCCCCTGGGGGGCAGCGAACGACGTGAGCTGGGAGGTTCCACTTCAGCTCACCTGCAAGGCGCCGGCATTCACATCCACCAGCGGCCCGGACACCATGCTGATGGTGGCGCCCTTGCCGTTGCTGATGAGGATGCCGGTGTCGTTGATGGCGATGGTGGCGCCGCTGGCGGTCTGCAGCAGGATGCCGCCGGTGGGCCCCGGCAGGTCGCTGATGACGATGCCGTTGGCCGCCGCGGTCTGCAGCGTGATGCCCGATACGCCCGGCGGCACCAACTTGGCGAGCGCCGGCGTCTCGGCGCCGATGCCCCAGAACACGCCGCTCCAGATCGGGTAGTCGGGGTCGCCGCGCTCGAACTCCACCCACACCCCCGCGCCCACCGATGGCACCGCGAAGATGCCCATGTTGGGCCCGCCCACCGGCAGGCAGGGCATGGCCCAGCTCAGGGGCATGCTGCCGCCGACGTCGGGGACCTGCACCTGCAGGCGGCCCACGAATTCCGGGTCGACGTTGCCGACCACCGTGCCGCGGTACTTGCCGTAGAAGGGGCCTGTGCTCATCGATCGACGCCTTTCATACCGGCACCGCCGGCAGCGTGGACACGAGGCCGTTGCGCGCCAGCTGGAAGCCCTGCTTCCAGCTGCCGCGCCGGATGTCGTGGCTGACGCTCTTGACGAAGTACAGGCCGTCGAAGGGCAGCCCGGCGCCGCGCACCCCCACCAGGCCACGACTCTTGAGCGCGCGGCCGTAGCGCTGCACGTCGAGCTGGCCCGAGCCGAACACCGAGTCGCTGTTCTGGGTGGCGTGCGCCAGGCCGCGCAGGAAGGCAGCACCGGTGCTCAGGTGCGCGGTGTTGTCGAGCTTGCGGATGTTGGGCGGCAGCGGCGGCAGCAGGCCGAGCGGCGGGGCCAGCGGGTTGAGATCGGGGATCGGCACCGGGATGCCGACCTTGCTCACCGGTTCCTGGAAGTACACCACCGGCAGGTCCTTGCGCTCGCGGTCGAAGTTGAAGCTGATGCTCTCGACATTGCTCAGCGCATCCATGCCGGTGGTGAGCGCGGGCTGCGGCACGCCGAAGCGAATTTCGGGGCCCCAGTAGGCGGTGCTGGTGGCCGCTGCCGGGCCCGGCTGCAGGTAGAACACATGCCCGGCTTCGCGCGCCAGCTGTTGCACGTAGGCCAGGTCGCTGCCGCGCTGCACCGGCACGCGCTTGGTGGGCAGCGGCGGCTCGTCGGCCAGCGAAGGAACGACCATCGGGATGACACCCAGCGCCGCGTACTTGGCCAGGATCGTCAGCACGCGCACCGACGGCGGCATGGCCGGGAAGGGCAGGCTGGGGAAGTCGATCACCGCCATCAGCGCGGTGAGGTCCTTGCCCTTGACCACCAGCTGCCCGACACCCCCCGCGCCGGGTACGGTCTCGATGTTGGTGACGAGGCCATCCACCAGCGGCTCGACGCGGCCGTTGATGGTGGCCGTGAGCACCACGCGCATCAGCGGCACGCTGCCGCCGCCGCTGATGAGGAAGAGCGTGCGCAGCGGCGAGCGCGGCGGCAGGTCGAAGCTCATCTCGAACCCCGAGGCCGTGTCGCCCGACCCCGCTTCCACCTTCACCGAGGCGAGTGCTTCCAGCACCTCGCGCGGCGCCGGCAGCGGCACCGGGCCGATGAGCAACTGGAGCTGGATGCCGGTGTTCATGTGCCTCAGACGGCTTGCGGGATGAGCACGCGCGCACCGACGCTGGCGGTGAGCTCGGCGGCGTCCTGCACCGCGTTGGCGTCGGCCACGCGCCAGTACAGCAGCGGGTCGCCGAGCGTGCGAGCGGCCAGGGTGTCGGCTCGGTCACCGGCATGGACGGTGACTTCGGCGGCGATGGCGACGTCGCGCCGCGGCGCGATGAAGCGGCGCCGCACGTAGGCGATGGGCGGCTCGCCGCCGGGCTGCGGCAACAGGGCGATGGCGACGAGGCGGTAGCGGCTGGCCTCGTCGAAGGGCTGCTGCGGGATCGCGCCGGCGGCGATGAGCAGTTGCACGGGGTCGGTCATGGCAGGGTCCTGGTGATCGCGCTCAAGGCAGGCTGCCCAGGCCCAGCGACGACAGGCTGGCGCCGCCGGCCTGCGTGGCGAGCTGTTCGCGCCGCCGCAGGTGGGCCAGGAAGAGCGCGCCGCCGCGGTGGGCAAACCCGAGGTCGTCGGTGCTCATCACGCGCAGGCCGAGCGAGACCTTGGCGCGCAGCGGGTTGAGCTGGGCGTCGAAGGCTTCCTCGGTGAAGCTGAAGTCGGTCACGCGCACCGGCAGCACGGTCTGCTTGCCCCAGACGAAGAGCACCAGCGGTGCTTCGGCCGGCACTATTTCGAGCACACCGCTGGCGGCCAGGGCGTTGAGTGCCACCAGCGCTTCGGCGCGCGGGTTGACGAGGGATTCCAGTGCCGCCAGCTGCGGGCCCACGCCGAGTTGCGCGGTGCTGGGGTTCTGCTCAGGAAATTCCAGCCCGTCGGTGGCGTCTATCTCGGCTTCGACCTTGATTGTCTCGATCGCCGGGCCCTTGAGGCGGAACGGCGTGGCGCGCTCGCCGCCGCCTTCGCCGCCGGCACCCTGCACCTGGAAGCTGCGGCTCAGCGTGTCGGGGTTGTATTGCAGCGTGATGACGCGGTCGACGGCGGTGCCGGCCTGGTTGAGCACGACGAGACCGCCCTTGATGAGCTTGGGGCTGTTGGCCAGGCTCATGGGGGGAACTCCGCTAGCAGGTGCGCAAAGACATGGGGCTGGGTGCGGCGCAGCAGATCGGGGCTGTTGAAGTACAGCGCGTAGCACTCGGCGTAGTACTCGCGCCAGAAGCTGTCGGGGTTGGGGTAGTTGGTGGGCATGCGACGGGCCCCGGGCCCGTCGTCGAGCGCGGTTGCGGCGCGGAAGGCCGGCGTGGCCGTGCGGGGTGGCGGGACGTCGGTGACGCGCGTGCTGCCGCCCGTCGCTTGCCAGCGCGCGCCAGAGCGTGATCGGGCGTCGAGTTGCGATGTGCGCGCCGCCTTGCGCGCGGCGTCGAGCTGGTCGTAGCGCGCGCGCCGCGCCGCCGGCGCATTGCCGGCGATGCCGAAGCTGCCCGGGCCGGTGCTGAATTCGGCCATCTGTGCGGCCTGTGCCGTGTTGAACGCCGTTGCCGTGGTGCGCAGGCTGCTCAGGTCCTGGGCGTGCCCGACCTCGTGCGCCACGGTGAAGGCAGCGGCCTTGATGACCCGGCCTGCCCTGCCCTGGCGCGCGATGCTGGCGCTGTAGGCGTGGTTGAAGACCGTCACGGTGTGGGTGTCGGACTCGTATTCCGCGCCGGTGTTGGGGTGGCCGGCCTTGGCTGCCGCGCGCAGGAAGCGCACACCACTGAGGCCTGAGAGCTGACCCAGCGGCATCTCGGCCAGCCCGATCAGGACCTGGTCGAACTCGGCGTCGTCGCTGAAGCTGCTGTCGCGCACGAAGCCGGCCTGGTCGAAGTGCTTGCGCAGCTGCGTGCGTTCCTGGGCCGTCATGGTCTCGGAGAGGATGGCGCCCTGGCGCTCGACCAGCACTTCGATGCGGGTGGTGCGCCCCTGCGTGAGGTCCAGACGCGTGAAGCGGTAGGCGTCGTTGCCGCCGCCAAAAGCCTGCAGGTCCAGCGCCAGCATCAGAGTCGAGTTGGCTTCCAGGACGCCGTGGCTCATGCGCTCGACGACGCCGGTGAGCCCCTTGTGCAGCACCGCCGGCACGGTGCTGGCGAAACGCACGCTCATGCGTGCGGGCAGCGCCGGCGCCGTGCCGGCCTGGGGACCGAACAGGTCGGCCACCTGCATCGTCACGGCCGTCGTCAGCACTTGCAGTCGCTGGCGGGCGGTCTGCACAGCCGTGTGGCGCTGTTGCTGTGCCGCGCTGGGTCTGGCCGGCAAGGGCGCCTCGAGTTCGGCGCTGAGCTCCTGCCGGGCGTTGTCCACCGGGTGCGCAAAGGGCTCGATGAGCGCGCGCTGTTGTTCGTACAGGTCGAGCAGCTTGGGCGCTGTGCCGGTGGCGCCGGGCCGGGCCGTCGTCAAGGCGGTGAGCAGCGAGCGCACGGCTTCGGTGTAGGTTGCGCGCAACTCGGCGGTGAGCTTCAGCGCTTCAGCGGATGTGTCGCCCGCCAGCACCTGCAAGCCGCTGTTGAACGAGGTCCTCAGCAGGGGCAGTGTCTTGGCCGGGTTGCGCGGTACGGCCAGGGTGGCGAAGTACTCGCCTTGCAGGCGCAGGAACTTGAGCGCCTCCTGGGCGAATTCGCGCTTGTCGGCGTCGGTGGCGGGCTGGGCCGTGACGGTGGTGGGCGCTGCCGGCTTGAGCATCGTGCGCTGCACCGCGCCAGGCTGGCGTTGCTGCACCACATGCGCCAGCTCATGCGCCAGCAGTTGCCGGCCCGACGCCGTGTGCGGCGCCAGGCGCCCGGCGCCGAAGACGATGTGCGGGCCGTGCGTGTAGGCCTGGGCACCCAGCGCCTGCGCCGCGCGGCCGGCATGGCCGTCGGCATGCACGCGCACATCGGCAAAGCTGTGACCGAAGCGGGCTTCCATGTCGGCGCGGGTAGGCGCTGGCAGCGCCTGGCCGCCAACCAGGGGCGGCCCCTGCGCCGTCCCCTGCGCTGTCCCATGCGCCGTCCCCCAGGGACTGGCCGCCAGCAGCGGTGTCCGCACCGGCCCTGCCAGGGCCTCGTTGGCGGCACGGTCGGCAGCCTGCTCGCTCGGGTCGTGGCCGGTGTGCCGGCGGGTCGCCTGGTGGCCGTGCGTCATCGCGTCGCCCCACCGGTCTGCGCCGCCAGGGCGGTGGCTGCCGCAGCGGCCAGCCCCTGGGGCTCGGCCGGCCAACGCGCGCGCACCTGGACGCGGTGGCCGCTGGCGGCCCAGGCCTGGGCCACGCCCGCAGCGGCGAATTCGCGCGCCAGCGCCGCTTGCAGCTGCCGCACGACGGCGTCGCGCTGCTCGGCGCTCACGCCCCGCAGCAGCAGCCGGTCGATGTGAAGCACCACGTTCATGCCCAGCCCCGGGTGTGGTTGTCGGCCAGCGGGCGTTCGATCTTGGCGGCCTCCTGGTGCGCCGCGCGCGCCAGGTGCTGCATGCCCACGGCCGTGCCCTCGGCGGCGGCCAGGAAGGCGGCGTTGAGCGCGATGTTGCGGATCTGGCCGCCGGCCATCGGCAGCCGCGCGAGCTGGCCGTAATGGATGTCGCTGCGCGGCATGGCGGGCGGGAACACGCCGCGCCAGATGGCTTCGCGCTGGGCCTGGTCGGGGAAGGCGAACTCGACCACGAAGCGCAGCCGGCGCAGGAAGGCCGGGTCCAGCGCGGCGCGCTGGTTGGTGGTCAGCACCGCCAGGCCGCGGTAGGCCTCCATGCGCTGCAGCAGGTAGCCGACTTCGATGTTGGCGTAGCGGTCGTGGCTGTCCTTGACTTCGCTGCGCTTGCCGAAGAGCGCATCGGCTTCGTCGAAGAGCAGGATGGCGCCCGAATCCTCGGCGGCATCGAAAACCAGGCGCAGGTTCTTCTCGGTCTCGCCGATGTACTTGCTGACCACGGCCGAGAGATCGATGCGGTAGAGGTCGAGGTGCAACTCGTGCGCCAGCACCTCGCAGGCCAGCGTCTTGCCCACGCCGCTGTCGCCCACGAACAGCGCGCTCAGCCCGAGCCCGCGGGTGCCCTGCTGCTCGAAGCCCCAATGGCCGTAGACGGTGAGGCGGTGGCGCAACTGCTCGCCGATGTGGCGCAGCGTCTGCAGCTGCGGCTCGGGCAGCACCAGGTCGGCCCAGCCGGCGCCGGCCTGCACGCGCTGCGCCAGGCCGTCCAGGCGCGGGCGGGCTGCTTCGCAGCAGTCCTGCCACAGGCGCGCTGGCAGCTGCGGCGCGCGGGCGCGCGCGTCGACTTCGTGGGCGCTGAAGCGGAATTGCGCTGCCACCGCATCCAGCAGCGCCGCCGGCACCGGGCTGGCCGGGCCCAGCGCGGCCTGCCACAGCGAGCGCTGTTCCTGCGCGCCGGGCTTGTCGATGCGCAGTGCCACGCGGTGCGGCAGCGCCAGCGGCTCGCTCGCACAGAGAAAGACCAGGCCCGACAGGCCAGACAGGCCCGACAGGCGCGCCAGCCAGCGCGCCAGCGGGGCCGCGTCGCCGGCCGTGCCTTCGGCCTGCACGCACAGCGCGCTGCCCAGCAGCAGCGCTTCGCGCTGCCACAGCGTGGCCAGCGCCTGCTGTTCAGCGGCGCCGGCGGGCAGGTCCGACGAGGCCATGACATGCAGCGACAAGCCCAGGCCCTGCGCCACGGACGCGGCCACGTCGGCCTGGCCCTGGCGGTCGTTGCCGCTGAGCAGCACGGTGCACGGCGCGTCGCGGCTGCCAACGAGCATCGACGTCAGCTGCTCGGCCTGTGCGGCCTGGGCCGGGGCGATCAGGCTGGCGACGGCGCGGGGCTGCAGCAGCGCGAGCAGACGCGCGTCGAGTTCGTTGATGCCCGCCAGCAGATGCAGGATGCGTTCGTCGATGCGCAGCCGGCTGGTGCTCAGCGCGGCCGCGGCCGGCTCCAGCTCCAGCAGCCGCCAGCGCCGCAGCGGCGCCTGCGGGCCGAGGGCGCTCCAGTGCGGCTGCGGCAGCGCGGCCAGGGCGAGGCTGAAGTTGAGGCCCGACGGGCTGGCCTGCGCCACCGCCGCGGCCAGCGCAGCGTCCATCTCGACGCCCGCGGCCAGCAGC
Organism: Rubrivivax sp.; assembly: GCA_031392695.1. Taxonomy (GTDB): domain Bacteria; phylum Pseudomonadota; class Gammaproteobacteria; order Burkholderiales; family Burkholderiaceae_C; genus Rubrivivax. The sequence goes on along the minus strand of JANMVM010000125.1, from coordinate 10,138 downwards.
AGGATGTCGCGCTCAAAGGGGCTGAGGTCGAAGGCCTGCACAAGCTGATCGATGGCCGTGGCAGGGATTGCCAGCGCCGCCAGCGCCAGCGCGGGGTCGGCGGCTGCGGAGTCAGCGCGCAGCAGCGCCAACAGGCGCGCAAATTCAGCCACCAGTGCGCGCTGATTGGCCAGCAGCCAATCGTCAGGCGGGGCCAGGGTGTGCGCCGGTGCGTTCATGGCGTCGTCACGGCAGCGTGATGCGGTGATTGAAGAACGCGGCCGGTTTCACGGCGCGGTTGACGACCACGCTTTCGATGCCGTCGACCTTGAGCCGCAACAGCGGCTGGCCGCCCGTCGGCGGCGCGTCGGCGAAGGCGAAGTCCAGCACGCCCGTGTTGGCGCTGAAGGCTGCCGCCGGGGCTTCGGCGGTGTCCATGAGCAGCGACACGCGCTGGCCGGGGCGCACCTCGGGCTCGCAGCCGAGGCTCAGGCTGACGGTGTTGTTGACGCTGCGCGCCAGGGCCAGCGGCGGCAGGCTGGTGATCTGCGGCGCCAGCGCCACCGGCAGCGCGTTGCTGGTGCGCGCGCGCGGCTCGCCTGGGCGCTGCACTTGCAGCTCGATGCGGTAGATACCCACCGGCAGCGCGGCGGGCAGGCTCGGCAGCACGAAGCTGAAGCCGCTTTCGACGCTGCCGTCGGGCAGCGCCAGCGTGTGCTCGATGCCGAAGCGGTCGTTGTGCAGCACGAGCACGCGGCTGCTGCCCGCCAGGTGATGTCCCTCCACCTGCACGGTGTCGCCCGGTCGCAGCGTGCCCGGGGTTTCGTGGGCGCTGGCCAGCAGGCCCTGCAAGGTGGGGAAGGGCGGCGTGAGCCCGGCGCCGACGATCACGCCCTCTTCGCGCTGCAGCGTGGCATTGAAGGGCCCGCGCGTCAGCACCGGCAGCGGCGTGAGCAGCGGGCGGGCGCGCTCGATCAGCACCACGCTGACCTGAAAGGCCGCGGTGGGCCGGTAGTGCGCGCCCAGGGCCGACCACAGGCGCGACATCTCTTCGCCGCCCAGCGTCTGCGGCGTGATCTTGAGCAGCTCGACCTGGTCGGCCAGGTCGGCTGCGCGCAGCGCCTGGAAGACGCTGGGCAGCAGCGCGCCGCTCACCGGCGAGGGCTGCAGCGCGGTGCGGATGGCCTCGCGCGTGAGCATCGGGGTCTCGTGCAGCATCAGCAGCGCGTAGCCCAGCAGCACCTCGGCCTGCAGCTCTTGCACGCCGTAGGCGGTGAGCAGGTAGTGCAGGTCCAGCGCCAGCGGCGGGTTGGTGGTGCGGCGGCCGGCGGCGTCGCGCGACGGCAGCAGGGTGTTGCGCAGTGCCACGTTGGGCGTGGCCTGGTGCAGGAAGAGGTTCAGGCGCGGCCGCGCGCCAGGGCCGTCCAGCGCGATGGTGTCGGGCGGCAGGGCCGAAACGGTGACGCCGGCACCCAGCGCGTCGGTGACCTGGTGCTCGATGACGCCGCTGTCGAGCAAGTCGCGCAGCACGGCCGTGACGCCGGCGATGGCCAGCGCGTTGCTCATCGGGTGCCGCCCCGCTCGGGCCCGCGCTGGCCGCGCAGGTAATCGGCCAGTGCCACGCTGGTGCGCGCAGCAGGCCTGGCGCGCGGCGTTGCGGGTGGCGTCTGGGCCACCAGTTCGACGCGGCCGATGCTGACGTGGACCACGGTCGGGCTGGCCTCATCGGCGGTGCGCGCCTGTAGCCCTGGCGCGGCTGGCGCGCGCCGCAACGCGGTCGAGTGGGATGCCGGGTGCGGCACGGGGGCTGGTTCGTGCAGCATCGCTGCCAGCGGCTGCAGGCGCGGTGGCGGGCGGTTCTGCCTGAAATCGCCGGTGCCTGCGTCGGCCGTGGTGGCGGCAGCGGTGGCGCCGGCTTCAGGCATGGCTGCGGCGGCGGGCATCGCTGCTGCGGCCTGCAGGCGCGGCGGGGGCCGCGCTGGCGCAGGCGTGGTGGGCTTCGCTGCGGAGGACGTGACTGGCAGCGCTGCCGTTGGCGCTCGACTCGCGCGCTGGAGCGCCGTCGCAGGCGCCGTCACAGGGGTCGTCACAGGGGTCGTCACAGGCGATGGCGATGGCGCGGCAGGCGCCGCTGGCCCGGACGGCGGCGCGTGGCCTGGTGTGCGCAGCGACGCTGCTTCGAGATCGAAGGCCGTGGCCTCCCCTTCGTGCGTGCCAGCAGCCAGGGCCGTTGGCGCGGCCAGCGGCCGCACGCGCGATGCCGAGTGGCTTCCGGCGGCGCTGCCCAGCAGCCGCGCGAACAAGCCGCTCACGACAGCACCCGCTGCAGGTAGTGCTGGCGCCGTGCCGGTGGCACGGCCAGCACCTCGGCCTCGCTCCAGCCGTAGGCACTGGCCAGCAGGTGCACCTCGTCCAGCGTTTGCTGCGCGCGGCGCGACACGTCCAGCCACAGGCAGTCGGCGACGTCCAGTGGCGCGTCGAAGGCCTGCCCGCAGGCGTCGCACTGCAGCCTGATGTCGATCTGCGCAGCGGGGTCGGCCGCGGCGAGGGCGCTTTCGATGCTCTGCAGCGCGGCTTCATCGAGCGCCGCGTGGTCTGCAGGTGTCGCAGCGCCAGCGTCGACGCGCAGGCCCCGGGCCAGTGCCTGTCGCGGCTCGGACTGCGACAGGGCCTGCGCCAGGTCGACGCTGGCCGGCAGCCGAAAGCGACCGGCAGCAGTGTCGACGCAGACATCGGCGGCCGCCGGCCGGGCTTGCTGCGCCAGCTGGTCCAAATGCAGGCTGAAGGCCATGCGCCCGGCGCAGGCCGGGCAGTCGGCGGTGGCCTCGAGCAGCGGGCCGAAGTGGCGGATGCGGGCCTGCAGCAGTTGCGCGTCGCGCTGGCCGATGGTGCGCTGCGCCAGCTCGTCGGCTTGTGCAGCGCCTTCGCCACAGGCCCACAGCAGCAGCAGCGCGCGGTCCAGCGGCTGGCGCTGCCGCCCCTGCTCCCAGACGTGAAGCAGGGTGAGCTCCTCCAGAGCCATGGCGATCAGGCCGGTTCGGTGAAGTTGGGCTCGGCGGGCTCGGTCACGGCGAGGTCGCGCTCCCAGCCTTCGTTTTCGAGTTTGATGTGCTGGATGGCCACCGCGTTGGCGTTGGCGTCCAGGTCGGGCAGGGCCTGGTATTCCGACACCCAGCAGCGGAACAGCTTGTAGGCCAGTACCACCTGGCCGGCTTCGTTGTAGACCTCGAGGATCAGGTCCTTGCGGAAGCTGCTCAGCGAAACTTCTGCGCCCAGGCCGGCACCGAAATTCCACACCTTGTTGGCCCAGCGCTCGAACTCGACGTCGTGGGTCACGCCGCGCTCCAGCGTGATGGCCTCGAATTTGGTACGGCCCGGGCTCTTGCGGCCGGTGGAGGGGTCACCGCCTTCGCGGTGCTCGACGACTTCAGTGCTGCGTTTGAGCGCCGAGACCTTGCACACGCCGGCGACGTAGCGGCCGTCCCACTTGACCCTGAATTTGAAGTTCTTGTAGGGGTCGAAGCGCTGGGCGTTGACGGAGAACTGGGCCATGGTCTCTATGCTCCTGCGGGGGGGTCAGGTCGCGATCTCACCGGCCATCTGCTGGATGCGGATGACGACGAACTCCGCCGGCTTGAGCGGCGCGAAGCCGACGTGGATGTTGACGATGCCGTTGTTGATGTCGTTTTGCGTCGTCGTCTCGCGGTCGCACTTGACGAAGTAGGCGTCGCGCGGGCTCGTGCCCTGGAAGGCGCCCTGGCGGAACAGGTTGTTCATGAAGGCGCCCACGTTGAGGCGGATCTGCGACCACAGCGGTTCGTCGTTGGGCTCGAACACCACCCACTGCGTGCCGCGGAAGAGGCTTTCTTCCAGGAACAGCGCGAGGCGGCGCACCGGCACGTATTTCCACTCCGAGCCGCGGTCGTTCTGGCCATGCAGCGTGCGCGCGCCCCACACCACGTGGCCGTACACCGGCAGCGTGCGCAGGGCATTGATGCCCAGCGGATTGAGCTGCCCGTTCTGCGGGTCGCTCATCGTCACCGACAGGCCCACGGCGCCGTTGAGGCTGGCGTCGCTGCCCGCCGGTGCCTTCCACACGCCGCGGCTGCCGTCGGTGCGGGCCATGACGCCGGCGACGAAGGCGCTGGGCGGAAAGTCGCGCACCACGCCGCCTTGCTGCGGGTCCGAGGCGCGCACCCAGGGCCAGTAGAGCGCCGAGAAGAGGCCGTCGTTGCCGGTCAGGCCGCTGGTGCCGCCGCTGGCCATGGTCGCCACCGTGAGGTTCGGGTCGCCGTCTACGATGAGGAAGGCGCGTCGGCGCCGGCACTCGGCCTGCAGTGCAGCCAGCGTGCCGGCGTCGGTCAGGCCGGGCACGCAGACCAGGTTGTAAAGATCGATGCTGTCGGTCATCGTGCCGACACCGAAGCGCGCCAGCAGCGCGGTGCGAAAGGCGTTGTCGGCTGGCGTGATCACGCTGCCGTCGAGCCCGGCTCGCGCGGCCGCGGCGATGGCGGGCGGGCCGACTGCCGCCACGGTGGTACCCAGGAACACCGTCTGATCGGCCGGTGCCGTGGCGGCCACGGTGGCGGTGAGTCGGATGACGCCCGAGCGCGAGTTGACGATGTGGGGCGGAAAGCGGGCGTCGCCCGCCGCCAGGCACAGGTTCTCGAAGCTTTCGACCACCGCGTCGTTGGCGCTGTGATCGATGACGTCGATGCGAAAGCGCGTCGCGTCGGGCGCGGCGCGGCGCGTGCTGCGCACCAGGTAGCGGTTGGCCCACGCGCCCGGTGAACGCGCATCCACCGTCAGGGTGGCGCCCAGCGCACACTGCGCGGCCACCGCGCTGGCGTCGGCGATGCGCAGGACGTAGGTGTCGCTGCCGCCGTTGGCGAAGAAATGCTTGACGGCGTAGCCGAGTTCGCTGCGCGGGTCGGGCGCGCCGAATTCGCGCTCGTACTCGCCGAAGTTCGTGACGCGCACCGCCTCGGTGATGGAGCCGCGGGCGGACCAGCCGGCGATGAGGCCGATCGACGTGGAGACGCCGGCGATCGTGCGCACCCCGCTGGGCACTTCATCGATGTAGACGCCGGGGTAGCTGACGGACACGGTCATGGGCGGTCTCCTGTCGCACCGGTCGATGCGGAGCGCGAGTCTGTACCCGTGGCTGCGGGGGACCCATCCCCAGTTCGTGGGAATGGAGCGCTGCCGACTCGCAGCCGTACTGGGACAGGCGCCCTCGACCCGGACTGCCCCCGGGACGACGCGCCGCCGGCTACAGCGTCAGCGCCAGGTCTTCGACCAGCGCCGCCGGCGTCGTCACCGAGCCCAGGCCGCGCGCGCCGTAGGTGTCGCCACTGGGCATGAACTCCGGCGTGTCGGTGAGGCCGACGAGGCCGCTGCCGAACAGGCGCAGCGCGTCGTCGTCGAAGCGCATCACGTTGACCGGCGCCACGAGCTCGCCGCGCTCGACCCAGAAGCAGGCGTAGCGCGTCATGCCGGTGACGCGGCAGGCGGCGCGGTCGCTGTAGTTCAGGTACCAGAGGTTGCTGATGTAGAGGCCCGTGTCCAGCGCCCGCAGCAGCTCGCTCTGCGCGATGCTGCCGCCGCGCAGGTGCAGCGCCGACGGCGATTCACCCGCGTCGACGCCGTTGGCGGCAAGGCCGTACTCGGCCGCCGAGCGCGGCGAGTTCAAGGTGCCGCCGTCGGCCGGCAGGCGCCCGGCGCAGACCAGCGCCACGCGGGCCGGGCGCGTGAAGCCGGTGGGCGTGAAGGCCGGTGTCGTGCCGCCGGCGAAGTCCTCGTCGAGGTCGAAGCCGGCGCCGAACTGCGCCTCGCCGCGCTGCAGCCGCATCAGCGAGCTCACGCCCGTGCGCCGGGCCTTGAGCGAAAAGCCGCTCCAACCCAGCGTGCCCAGCAACTCGGCCATCGCCGCCGGCGCCAGCGCGGCGCGGTAGGCGCCGGGTGCCAGGGTGTGGGCCCCGCGCTCCAGCAGCGGCAGGCGGCGGGCGGCTTCTTCCAGGCGCGCGGCAAAGGCCGCGTCGTCCCAGTGGGTGCCGGCGTAGACCGTCTTCACCGCCTTGTCGGCGCGGTGATACAGGCACCACTCGAAGTGGAAGCTCTCGACGCGGTGCCAGTGGCGGCTGCCCAGGTTGTCGGCAAAGGCATGCGCCACCGGGCCGGCGGCGTGGAAGCCCACCAGGTCCTGCTGCAGGCGCGCGCCGGCCTGCTCGTGCACGAGCGCGATCAGGTGGCCGGCCTCGGGCAGCCGGCCGCGGTCGTCGCGCTGGCTGTGGCTGGTGCGCTCGGGGCGCAGCAGCCAGGGGTCGTCGGCGATGAGGTCGAGCTGGCCGATGAGCAGCGCGCGCTCGGCGCGCAGGCGTTCGGCGTCGAGCGCAAGGTCGCCGCCCAGCGACAGCGTGCTTTCGCTGCGGCGCTGGCCGCGCTCCACTGCCAGCGTGACGTAGGTCTGCTGCACGCTGGTGGCCTGGCGCAACGCGGACTGGTTGAAGCGCAGGAACTCGCTGCTCTCGGCACACAGGTACAGGCTGGTGCGGTCGACGGCCGCGTCGGGCGCCAGCAGCGCAGCGGCCAGGGCTTCGAAGGCTGCAGGATCGAGGTAAACCCCGCTGCTGCTCATTCGGGCACCCTGGGGCCTGCGGCCCGTCCCGCCAAGCGGGAATGAGCCCTCGGGAGACCCTCGACGCTCACGCCGCACCCCCGAACACGTCGACGCCGACAAAGCGGCACGGCGGCGAGGCATGGCCGACGCGGATGACCTGCGACGGCTCACCCTTGCCGCAGTACGGCGTGCCGCCCACCTCGACGGTGTCGGGCCGGCCGACGCCGGCCAGGCTGCGCCAGAAGGTGGCGCTGATGCCGCGGTAGTTGGGGTTGCGCACGACTTCGGCGAGCCGGCCGCCGCGCACCATGCGCGCGTACTCGCAGCCGAACTGGAACTTGTTGCGCGAGTCGTCGATGCTCCACGAGCAGTTGGTGTGCATGACCACGCCGAGTTCGGTGGCGGCGATCAGCTGCGCCAGGCTGTGCTCGCCGGGCTCGACGTTGAGGTTGCTCATGCGGTCGATGGGGGCGCGGTTCCAGCCCGCCGAGCGCGTCGTGGCCACCGCGCCGAGCTCGTAGCCGCGGGCCCGCGCGCGGGCCTGCGAGAGCTGGCCGCCGAGCGGGCGCAGCAGGCGGCCGCCTTCGATGAGCAGCGCGCGCTCGGCCGGCGCGCCGTCGTCGTCGAAGGCAAAGCCGGCGAATTGGTGCGCCACGCCGGGGTCGTAGCTGACGTTGAGCAGCTCGCTGCCGTAGCGGTAGCTGCCGAACATGTCCAGCGTGACGAAGCTGGTGCCGGCGAAATTGCGCTCGTCGCCCAGGATGCGGTCGAGCTCGAGCGGGTGGCCGATGCTCTCGTGGATCTGCAGCGTCATCTGGTCGGGCATCAGGATCACGTCCATCGTGCCGGTGGCGCAGGCCGCGGCGCCCACCAGCTCAAGCGCCTCGCGCGTCACGCGCGGGCCTTCGCGCTCGCGGAAGCCGGCGCGGTCGAGCACCTCGATGCCGCCCTGCTGGCAAAAGCCGTTGTACTGGCCGCCGCTGGAGCGCACCTGCGTCACGCCGCGGTCGTGCGCCGTGACCTGCACCGAGGGCGTGGTGAACTCCCACTGCTGCTGCGTGCGCGCGCCGTCGCTGGTGAAGTAGAGCTGCTCGCTGTGCACGGTCCACAGCGTGGCGTGGCGGTCGACGATGCGGGCGTCGCCGCCGGCCGCGGCACACACCGCCTGCAGCCAGCCGAGCTTTTCGGGCAGCGTGGCGCCCGCCGTCGGGCGCTCCACGGCGCTGGCGTAGCGGCCCGACGCGGTGGGGCGCTGGATGCTTTCGTAGTCCACCACGGTGCGCCCGGCGCTGGCGCGCGCCAGCGCATGGGCGCGCTCGAAGGCTGCCGCCAGCCCCGCTTCGGACAGGTCCGACGTGGCCGCGTAGCCCATGCCGCCATCGACCACCGTGACCATCGCGCCGTCGTCGTGCGAGCGGCTCGGCGCCTCGGTCACGTCGTCGCGCACGCTCAGGCGCTCGGACTGTTCATGGACACCGCGCACCGCCCAGTGGCGGGTGCTGGCGGGCAGGCGGCCGGCGGCGCGGCGGGCTTGGGTTTCGAGGTGATCGAGGGTGGGCAGCATCGGGTGGGTGTCCAGGCTGGGGTTGCCGTTTTCTCAGAGATGCATCACCGCAGCCACGCCGAGCAGCGCACCGAGGCCGGCGACGCCGTACATGCCGTACTCCAGCCACTTGCGGCCGGTGAGCAGGGCCATCGCCGCCAGCGCGATGGCGATCTGCAGCGCGGTGGTGGCCTGGGCCCAGCGGTGGTGCAGGTGCATCTGCGATTCGGACTGCGTGTCCCAGTTGGTGGCATCGACTTCGAGCTTTTCGGCGGCGAGCTTGATCTCGGCTTTTTCCTTTTTGTAGCGTTCGACTTCGTCCTTGTAGCCGGCGCGTCTGTCCTCGGGCGCCAGCACCACGGCCAGCTCGGCCAGGTTTTGCTTGCTGCTCTTGGCCTGGTAGAAATTCCACTGATTGGAGGCTTCGGTCTTCTTGATCGCGGCGTTGTTCTTGAACAAGCCGGCGTTGGCCTGGGTGGCGCCGCCCATGTACGAGAACATCGCGCCCACCGTGGCCAGGATGGCGGTGATGACGGCGATGAGGCCGCTGGCGTTGCTCTTGGCGTTGTGCTGCACCGCGTGTTCGACTTCGTGGTCGTGCGGTCCGTGAACGTGAAAGCCGTGGTCAGACATGGGGGGCCGAGCTCCGGTGGGGAAAGACGGGATTGTCGCGCTGCGCCAGGCAGCGCCCGAGCTGGCCGCGGGGCATGCGCTGCAACAGGCTGAGCAGGGCGTGACTCACGGCCGCCCCGGCAAGCTCGACAGCGAAGCGTTGGCTTACATCCTGCTGCAGTTGCAAGAGCAGGTGGGCGGTGGTCTGGGCGTCGGCCAGGGCACGGTGGGCGCGGCCGCTGTCGGGCAGGCGGTGCAGCGCGGCCAGCGTGCCCAGGCGGTGGTTGGGCGCCTCGGGGTAGAGCCGGCGCGCCAGCAGCAGCGTGCAGGCGAAGTGGTGCGAAGGGTCGGGATCGGCGCCGGCCAGCCCTGCCTCGGCCAGCCAGAAACCGCGGTCGAAGGCCGCGTTGTGGGCCACCAGCGGGCAGCCGCGCGTGAACTGCAGCACCTCGCGCATGACGGCGCGCGCCGAGGGCGCGCCCTGCAGCATGGCGTTGCTGATGCCGGTGAGCTGCTCGATGAAGGGCGGCACCCAGGCGCCGCTGTTCATCAGGCTCTGGAAGCGGCCCACGATCTGCCCACCCTGCACCAGCACGGCGGCGATCTCGGTGGCGCGGGCGCCCTGCGCCGGCGAGATGCCGGTGGTTTCAAAGTCGATGACGGCGACGGTTTCCATGCGCCGCCGCATTGTCGCGGATGGGCTCAGCACTCGCGCGTGAAATCGCGCTCGCGCCTTCGGCAGCCGTGCCGGTCCTTCCGGACCCGCACGCGCGGCCTCAGCGCGGGTAGTCGCCGAGCAGCGTGGTCTCGGCGAAGTCGGGGCCGGAGCGCCGCTGCGCTGCGCCACGCGGCGGCGTCGCCAACGCCGGCCGTGCGCTTGCCCGCGCCTGGCGCGTGGCCTGGGCGCGCCCGGCCAGCTCGCGCCGCAGCTGCGTCGCAGCGTCGCTCGCGGCCAGCGCTGCAGGCCGCGTCGGCTGCGCCCGTGGCGCCGGCAGGCGGCGCGGGCGCAGCCAGTACCACGCCAGCGCCACGGCGGTCGCGGCAAGGGCCAGCACGGCGATGAGCTCGGTCAGGTTCATGGGGCAGGGGGGTGGATGACGGAAGGGGCCGCGTCCGGGCGGCGCAGGCCCCAGTCTAGGGCGATTGGCTGGGGAGCGCGCCATCCCCGGAATGGGGATGGCGAGCGGACCCGGATGTGGCAGGGGAAATAATCGCCCCATGTCCAAGCAGCAACGTGTCGTGGTGGGTTTGAGCGGCGGCGTCGATTCCGCGGTCAGTGCCTGGCTGCTCAAGGAGCAGGGCTTCGAGGTCATCGGCATCTTCATGAAGAACTGGGAAGAAGACGACGACAGCGCCTACTGCGCGTCGAATGTCGACTTCGTCGA
>JANMVM010000114.1:0-8074 GCA_031392695.1 Rubrivivax sp. | reverse complement strand
CGGTAGATGTCGCGCATGAAGGGATGGCGCCAGAAGCCTTCGGTCCAGGGCTGCACGACGTCGAGGTAGACGTTGTGCACGTGCACCTTGTACGGCATGTAGGCCACCAGCAGGTCCTTGGCCTGGCGGATCACGGCTTCGCGCTCGGCGCCGTCGGGCAAGGCGCGCTGCTTCTCGAACAGGTGGTCGAAGGCCGGCAGCGCAAAGCGCGGGTCGTTGGCTTCGCTGGCGTTGGGGCCGTAGGCGATGGCCAGGAAGAAGCCGCCGTCGGGCGAGCCTGCGCTCCACGAGTAGCCCCACATCATCAGGCTGCCGGCGCGACTCTTCTTCAGCAGCTCGGGCCAGGTCGAGACGTCGAACGCCATCCTCAGGCCCACCGCGCGCATGCTGCGCTGCCAGATCTCGTTGGCGCGGCGGTCCTGCTGGCTGCTTTGCGTGGCCATGCTCAGCACCAGCGGGCTGCCGTCGGGTTGCTCGCGCCAGCCGTCGCCGTCGCGGTCGAGATAGCCGTAAAGGTCCAGCAGCGCCTTGGCCCGCGCCGGACTGAAGTCGCTCATCTCGCTCTTGTAGGCCGGGTCGTAGCCGCTCGTGAAGGGCGCCACCGTGCTTTGCGCGCGGATGCCGAAACCGCCCAGCACATGGTTGACGTAGGCGTCGCCATCGAAGGCCAGGCCGATGGCGCGGCGCAGTGCCACCTTCTCGGGCGTGTAGCCGCCGACCAGCGGGTGGTCCATGAAAAAGAAGCTCATGCCCATGTCGGCCTGCAACTGCTGGTGCAGGCGCACGCCGCGCTTGGCCAGGTAGGGCGCCAGGCTGCCGCCGGGCGCGGCCAGCGCGCGGAAGTTGCCCGGCACCTGCAGCCAGTGGTAGGTGCCGTTGAGGAAGGACAGCCAGCGCGGCTGGTTCTCTTCCACGATGTCGATCACCACCTGGTCGGCCAGTGGCAGGTTCTTGCCTTTGAGGTGCGCGGCAATGCGTTGCGCGATGGGGTCGTCGGCCGGCACGCCTTCGTACTGCGTGCCGCGATAGCTCGGCGAGCGTTCGAGCTCGATGCGCGAGGCGCGGCGCCAGCTCTTCAAGCGAAAGGCGCCGGTGCCCACCGGGTGGGCGCCGATGTCGTCGCCGTAGAGCTCCACCACCTCGCGCGCCACCGCGCCCATGATTTGCGGCGAGGCGAACATGTACACGAAGCGCGCGTCACCGATGCCCAGCGTGACGCGCAGCGTGTAGCGGTCGAGCGTGCGCACGCCCTCGACTTCGGTGTCGTAGTCGAAGGGCTTGCGGCTCTTGACGGCGCGCTCGCGCAGCTCGCTCAGCCCGGGCGGCTTGAGCGACTCGAAGAGGTAGAGGTCGGCCGAGTTCCAGTGCGGATCGAAGTAGCGCATGATGCTGTAGACGTAGTCCTGCGCCACCAGTTCGCGCCGGACTTGACGACCATCGGGGCCCTTGAAGGCCGGGTCGTCGGCGAAGAAGATGCCGGGCTGGATGCGCACGGTGAAGACGCGCCCGTCGGCCGAGACCGCGGGCATGGCAGCCGCGGTGACCCGGCTCAGGCGCACCGGACGCGCCAGGTAGTCGAAGCCCAGCGGCGACTCCAGGATCTGCGCCAGCACGGCGCTGGCGTTGGCGTCGCTGTTGGTCTGCGGCGGGTCGAAGGTGGTCTCGGCCGAGGCAAACGCCAGGCGCAGCGTCTTGCCGTCTGGCTCGCCGGCGGCCGGCGCGGCCTGCATCGCGCCTTGCAGTGCGGCGCCCGCGGCCAGCAGCGTGCGCCGCTTCACGTGGGCTGCGGTTGGCGCGCCAGGTCGATGTCCACCAGGTGCCACCAGTCGTACCAGAACAGCGGCCTGCGGTAGCCCGCAAGCCAGGGCTGGGCCAGGATGTCGACGAACTGGTGCACGTGAACCTTGTAGGGCGCGTAGGCGATGGCCAGGCGCTTGGCTTCGCCGAAGGCGGCGTCGCGCTCGGCGCCGTCGGGCAGCGCGGTCAGGCGGTTGTAGACCTCGTCGAAGGCCGGCAGCTTGAAGCGCGCGATGTTGGCCTGCCCGACCTCGGGGCCGTAGAGCCGTTGCAGCACCTGCTGGCCGTCGGTCTGCGTGGCGCTGGAGCCGACGCGCCAGACCATCAGCTTGCCGGCACGCGCGGCCTTCAGGTTCTCGGGCCACTTGGCGGGCTTGAAGACGACGCGGATGCCGATGGCGTCGAGCGATTTCTTCGTCAGCTCGTCGAACTGGCGGCTCAGCTGGTCGGGCTGCGAGGCCCATTCCAGCAGCAGCGGCTGGCCGTCGGGCTGTTCGCGCCAGCCGTCGCTGTCGCGGTCGACGTAGCCGTACATGTCGAGCAAGGCGCGGGCGCGCGCCGGGCTGTACTCGCTGTTCTCGCTCTTGAAGGCGGGGTCGTAGCCGCTGGTGCCGGGGGCCACGATCGACTGCGCCAGCAGGGCCTGGCCGCGGTAGGCCATGCGGATCTCGCGGCTGACGTCCAGCGACAGCCAGACCGCGCGGCGCAGCGCCACCTTGTGCGGCTCCAGCCCGCCCACCACCGGGTGCTCCATGTTGAAGAAGCTCAGCTGGGTGGTCGGCATCAGCACGCGCCAGCCCTGCACGCCCTTCTTGGCCAGGTGCGGTGCGAGCTTGCCGCCGGGCATCGCCACGGGGACGAATTCCTGCGGCACGGCGGCGAGGTCGGACTGGCCGTTGAGGAAGCTCAGCCAGCGCGGCTGCGCCTCTTCGATGATCGAGATCTCGACGCGGTCGACGAGCGGCACGAGGCGGCCCTTCATGCGCTGCAGGATGGCCTGGCCTTCGGCGTCGTCGGCTGCGGGGTCGGCGTCCCAGGGGCGCTGGCGGTAGCTGGGGTTGCGCTCGAGCACGATCTGCGACGAGCGCCGCCACTGCGTGAGCCTGAAAGGCCCGGTGCCCACCGGATGCTCGACGATCTTGTCGCCGTAGAACTCCACCACCTCGCGTGCCACGGCGCCGAAGGTGGCACTGATGCCCAGCGACTCGGCAAAGCGCGGCCGCGACTCGGCCAGCGTGTACTGCACGGTGTAGCGGTCGAGCGTGCGCAGGCCGGCGATCTCGGTGTCGTAGTCGAAGGGCGTCTTCTGCTCAAGCGCCTTCTGGCGCAGCGCCCCCATGCCGATGAGCTTGAGCTCGTCCACCGAAGGCCAGTTGGGCGACTTGTTGGCCGGGTCGGCAAAGCGTTTCAAGGTGTAGACGTAGTCCTGCGCCACGAGCTCGCGCCTTTGGCCCTTGAAGGCCGGGTCGTCGGCGAAGAAGATGCCGGGGCGCAGGCGCACCGTCCAGACCTTGTGGTCGGCCGAATGCTCCGGCATCGCAGCGGCCACGCGCGGGCGCATCTTGACCGGCCGCGCCAGGTGGTCGAATTCGTAGGCGGCATCGAAGATGTGCGAGGTCACGGTGACCGAGTACACGTCGCTCAGGCGCACCGGGTCGAAACCGGTCTCGGCCACCGGGAAGACCACGCGCAGCACCTTCTTGCCGCCGGGCTCGGCGCGCACGCCGAAGCCGGGCAGGGCGAGCGCGGCGCCCAGCGAGGCGCCCAGCGACGCGCCCAAAGCGAGGGTGTGACGACGTTTCATCCAGAGTGTCCTTGGTCAGCGCACGCCCAGGCCGCGGCGCGCCATCTCGGCGCCGTCGACGTCGACGTACTTGTAGAAGTCGCGCACGAAGATGTTGCGGTGGTAGCCCAGCACCCAGGGTTGGGCCAGGTCGGTGAAGATGCGGTGCACGTGCACCTTGTACGGCATGTAGGCCACCATCAGCTTGCTCGCCTCTTCCATCAGGGCCTGGCGCTCGGGGCCGTCGGGCAGCTGGCGCTGCTGCTCGTACAGCGTATTGAAGGCTGGCAGGTTGAATCGTGCGTGGTTCGACCCGCCCTTGTTGGGGCCGTAGCCCAGGCCCAGGAAGGTGTCGCCGTCGGGCTGCGCCGCGCTCCAGCCCACGCCCCACATCATGAGCTTGCCGGCACGGCTGCTCTTGAGGTTCTCGGGCCATTTCGCGGTCTTGAAGACGATCTGGATGCCCAGCGCATCCATGTTGCGCTTCCACAGCTCGTTGAGCTGGCGGTTCTGCTGGTCGGGGCTGGTGGCGTATTCCAGCACCAGGCTGGCGCCGTCGGGCTGCTCGCGCCAGCCGTCGCCGTCGCGGTCGACGTAGCCGTGCATGTCGAGCAGCGCCTTGGCGCGCGCCAGGCTGAAGTCGCTGAGCTCGCTCTTGAGCAGCGGGTTGTAGCCGAAGGTCTCGGGCCCGATCACGCCTTGCGCCGGGATCGCCTGGCTGCGCCGCACGAGGCGGATCTCGCGCTCGACGTCCACCGCCAGGCTGATGGCGCGGCGCAGCGCCACCTTGTGCGGCTCGTAGCCGCCGACCACCGGATGCTCCATCGCGAAGTAGCTCACCGCCACGTCGGCGCGCGGGTAGCGCACCATCGTCAGGCCCTTCTTGGCCAGGTGCGGGGCGAGCCGGTTGTTGGGGATGGCCACGGGCGCGAATTCCGGCGGCAGCTGATCCATGACATCGGCTTCGTTGTTGACGAAGCTCAGCCAGCGCGGCTGCGGCTCTTCGATGATCGCGATGTGGACCTCGTCGACCAGCGGCAGCCGCCGGCCCTTGAGCGCGGTCGCCGCGGCCTGCAGCCTTGCGTCACCCGCCGGCGGCGTCTCGTCGTAGCGCACCTCGCGGTAGCCGGGGTTGCGGGCGAGCACGATGCGCGAGCTGCGCTTCCAGGCCTTGAGCACGAAGGCGCCGGTGCCCACCGGGTGTTCGCCGACCTTGTCGCCATAGGCCTCGACGACCTCGCGCGCCAGCGCGCCGGTGAAGGACGGGTCGGCGAAGTTGTAGAGGAAACGCGGCGTCGGTTCGCCGAGCCTGACCTGGAAGGTGTAGCGGTCGAGCGTGCGCAGGCCGGCCACCGGCGCGTCGTAGTCGAAGGGTTTCTTTTCGGCGATGAGCTGCCGGCGCAATTCGCTCAGACCCAGGATCTTGGCGTTTTCCAGGATGTAGAGGTTGGCGCTCTTCCAGCGCGGGTCGTAGTGGCGCTTGAGGCTGTAGACGTAGTCCTCGGCGGTGAGCTCGCGCGGCACGCCTTTGAAGGCAGGGTCGCTGGCGAAGTGGATGCCGGGCTGGATGCGGAAGGTGAAGGTCTTGAAGTCCGCCGACACCTCGGGCATCGCCGCGGCGGTGTTGGTGCGCATGCGCGCGGGCTTGGCCATGAACTCGAATTCGAGCGGCGCGTCGAACAGGCCCGCGGCCACGGTGCGCGAATACAGATCGCTGATCTGGGCCGGGTCGAAGCTGGTCTCGGCCACCAGGAAGGCATAACGCAGCACCTTCGGGGCCGCGGTCTGCGCCGGCACCGGCGCCGGCAGCAGCGCCAGCGCGGCGGCGGCCAGCAGAGTGTGCAGAGTCTTGTTCATGGTCGGCGTCAGGGGGGCGTGGCTGCAGGGTCGACATCGACATGGCGCCAGAAGTCGCGCATGAAGGGGTGCGGCACGTAACCGCGCACCCGCGGCTGCGCCAGCCAGGTCACGATGTCGTGGCCACTGGCCTTGTAGGGCATGTAGGCCACGCCGAGCACCATGCCCTGCTGGATGAGGGCGTCGCGCTCCGGCCCGTCGGGCAAGGCGCGTTGGCGTTCGTGCAGGACGTTGAAGGCCGGCAGGTCGAAGCGCGAGGCATTGCTCTGCCCTTTGTTGGGGCCGTACATCAGGTCCATGAAGTAGCTGCCGTCGGGCGTGGCGGCGCTCCAGCCGGTGGTCCACATCATGAGCCGGCCGGCGCGGCTGGCCAGGATGTTCTCGGGCCAGGTGGCGACGCGGAAGGTGATCTTGACCTGGATCGCATCCAGGGCCTTCTTCCACAGGCCCTGCCATTGGCGCGCGAACTGGCTCGGCTCGGTTCTCATCTCCAGCACCAGCGGCGTGCCATCGGGCCGCTCGCGCCAGCCGTCGCCGTCGCGGTCGATGTAGCCGTAGAGGTCGAGCAGGGCCTTGGCGCGCGCCGGGCTGTACTCGCTCATCTCGGACTTGAAAGCGGCGTCGTAGCCGCTGACCATGGGCGGCAGCAGGCTTTGCGCCGGCAGCATCTGGCCGTGACGCAGCAGTTCGATCTCGCGCTGGGCGTCGTAGGCCAATGCCAGCGCGCGACGCAGCGCCACCTGCGCGGGCGCGTAGCCGCCGACCATGGCGTGCTCCATGCCGAAGTAGACATGGCGCGTGGTCGGGTTGACGGCCTGGCTCATCTGCACGCCGCGCTTGGCGAGGTTGGGCGCCAGCTGGCCTTTCGGCGCCGCCGCGTCGATGTATTCGGCGGGCACGCTGAGCAGGTCGAGCTCGCCTTGCAGGAAGGCCAGCCAGCGCGGCTGCGTCTCTTCGATGATGGCCACCTCGACGCGGTCGAGCAGGGGCAGCGGGCGGCCGCGCATGGCATCGGCCAGGGCCTGGCCGCGCGCATCGCCGGCAGCAGGCTGCTCGTCGTGCACGCTGTGCCGGTGCTCGGGGTTGCGCTCGAGCACGATGCGCGAGCTGCGCCTCCAGGCGGCGAGCCTGAAGGGACCGGTGCCCACCGGGTGCTGCATGCTGCGGCCGGGGTGGGCCTCGATGACCTCGCGCGCCACCGCGCCGGCCAGGCCCGGCGTGGCCAGCACGTAGGGCAGGCGCGGCGCCGGGCGTGCCACGCGCAACTCGAAGCGGTAGCGGTCGAGCACGCGCAGACCAGCGACCTCGGTGTCGTAGTCGAACGGTGTCTTGTTGTCGAGCGCCTTCTGGCGCAGCTCGCTCAGCCCCAGCAGACCGGCGTTCTGGTACTGCGACAGCGAGGGGCTGCGCGTCTGCGGATCGTAGTAGCGCTTGATGCTGTAAACGTAGTCGGCGGCCACCAGCTCGCGCCGGGCGCCCTTGAACGCGGGGTCGTCGCTGAAGAAGATGCCGGGTTTGAGGCGGAAGACGAAGCGCGTGTGGTCCTCGTTGACCTCGGGCATCGCCGCCGCGGTGTTGGGCTTCAGGCGCACCGGGCGGGCCAGGTAGTCGTAGGTCAGCGGCGCGTCGAACACGCTGGACACGATGGCGGCCGAGACGACGTCGGAGATCTGCGCTGGGTCGAAGCCGCTTTCGCTGCCCGCGAAAGTGACCCGCAGCACCTTGGCTGTGCGGGGCGCTTCGGCGGCCAGCGCGCCGCCGGCGCCGAGCAGCAGGCTCGTGACCACGGCAGACAGGGTTGCGAAGGACAGGCGCACGCTTGGGGGACCCGCGAAAAGCCCGCAGTCTAGAGGCCAACGGGCACGCCCCTTGCTGGCGTTGACCCCCGGTGCAGGGGGGAAATCACCGCCCGGCCCGCGCGGGGGTCGACCCTACACTCGCGCAACGAAAAATCTGGATGCCTGCCGTCGCGAGCGGCGCCATCCCTGGAGTCCGCAATCGATGGCCGCTTACCTTATCCGGCGCCTGTGGCAGATGATCCCCACCCTGCTCGGCGTGGTGCTGCTGGTGTTCTTCCTCTTCAAGTCCTTCGGCGGTGACCCGGCCGAGGTGCTGGGCGGCCTCAACGCCAGCAAGGAACAGGTCGAGGCCATTCGCCAGCAGCTCGGCCTGAACGAGCCGGTGTGGTACCAGCTGTGGCTCTTCGTCAAGCAGATCGTCACCTTCGACTGGGGCAAGAGCTGGGCCACCAACGAGGCCGTGAGCAACCTGTTCGCGACCCGGCTGCCGGCGACGCTGACGGTGATGACGCCGATCCTCATCCTGGACGTGCTGCTGGCGCTGCCGATCGCGATGTGGGTGGCCTACCGCCGCGGCAGCCTGACCGACCGCGCCATCATGGTGGCCACCACGGTGGCGCTGTCGATCAGCTTCCTGGTCTACGTCATCATCGGCCAGTACGTGTTCGGCTTCCAGCTCGGCTGGTTCCCGGTGCAGGGCTGGAGCGACAGCACGCTGACCAACCTGCTGGTCTACGTGCCGCTGCCGGTGCTGCTGGCGGTGGCCGTGGGCGTGGCGCCGCAGACGCGCCTGTACCGCAGCTTCCTGCTCGACGAGCTGGGCCAGGACTACGTGCGC
>JANMVM010000099.1:0-16632 GCA_031392695.1 Rubrivivax sp. | reverse complement strand
TCGATCTCGGTGGTCGCCGAGTCGTCGATCGAGAAGGCCTGCACCGCGGCCGTGGCCAGGTCGTCCTTGATCGCCGGTGCGCCCAGCGCCGGGAAGGCGGTGCCCTTGGGGAACTGGTCGAACAGGAAACGCCGCCAGTGGAACTGGTAGGGGCTTTCGATGGCGCCGGCGGCGGTCAGCAGGTCCAGCGGCGCGCGCTGCGCGCGTTTCGCGGCCTCGACCACGGCCTTGTACTCGGGCCCGTTCTTGTCGGGCTTGAAGAGGATGCGGTAGAGCTGCTCGCGCACCGGCGCCGGGCACTGGCCCTGCACCAGCTCGGCGGCCCAGGCCTCGATCTGCGCCGCGACGAGCTTCTTGCGTTCGATGCCCAGCAGGGCGGCCTTGACGATCTCTTCCGGCGCCTTCTTGAACAGGCCCTTGCCCAGACGGCGAAAGTAGTGCGGCGCTTCGAACAGCCGCAGCAGCGCCGCGGCCTGCTTGTCGGGCCCGGCCTTGGCATCGAAGTACTCGCGCGCCAGGTCGGCGAAATTGAAGTCGGTGTCGGGGGCGAACTCCCAGGCCAGGTCGAGGTCGATCTCGGTGGCCAGGGCCTGCGCCTGGGCCAGGAACTCAGCGGGCGCCGGCTTCTCGAAGCGCAGCATCACGTTGGCGGCCTTGACCTTGACGCGCTTGCCGGAGTCGAGCTCCACCTGCATGGAGCCGTCGGCCTCGGACATCACGCGGCCGGCGTGGAACTTGCCGGCGTCATCGAAGAGTGCATACATCGGCGGGATTGTCGCCGCTGCCAGCCCGGCGAGGTTTCAAACGGTCATGCCGCCCGCCACCTCGATCACCGCGCCGTTGATGTAGCTCGCTTCGTCGCTGGCCAGGAAGGCGTAGACGTTGGCGATCTCCTCGGGCCGCGCCAGGCGGCCGAGCGGGATCTGCTCGCGCAGGTGCTGCAGGACTTTGTCGGGAATGGTGCCCAGGATCGGCGTCTCGACGAAGCCCGGCGCCACCGCATTGACGCGGATGCCCTTGGGGCCGAGTTCGCGGCTCCAGGTCTTGGTCAAGCCGATGACGCCGAACTTGCTGGCGGCGTAGTTGGTCTGGCCGAAGTTGCCGTAGATGCCGACCACGCTGCTGGCATTCAGGATCACCCCCGCGCCCTGCTCGATCATGGCGTTCGCCACCGCCTGCGAGCAGTGAAACACGCCGCGCAGGTTGACGTCGATGACGGCGTCGAACTGCGCCAGCGTCATCTTGACGAGCCGCGCGTCCTTGGTGATGCCGGCGTTGTTGACGAGCACGTCGATGCGGCCGTGGCGCTCGAGCACCGCGGCCACCATCATGTCGACGGCGACGCGGTCGGTGACGTCGACGGCGTGGCGCTCGTAGGCCTCGCTGAGCATCTCGGCGCGGCGGTCGCAGCCGATGACGACGGCGCCTTCGGCGGCGAACTTGGCGCAGGTGGCCGCGCCGATGCCTTGCGCGGCGCCGGAGACGATGCAGATCTTGTCTTTCAGTCGCATAGCTTCAGGAACCTCAGGATGCGGCGCAGGTGGTGGTCGAAGTCCGACAGCGCATGGTCGCTGCCGGGCACGATGTGCTGGTGGGCGCCGGCGTAGCGCGCGCTCATCTCGCGCCAGTCCAGCAACTCGTCGCCGGTGGCGATGACGGCCAGGTAGCGCTCGGGCCGGCTGATGGCGGGCGGCGCCAGCGCGCGCAACTCGTCGACGTGCTCGGCGCGGAAATCGAAGCGCTGCCGCGGGTCGTGAAAGGCGGTCTGCTCGCCGACGTGGGCCGCGAGGTCGCGCGCCGGGTCGACGGCCGGATTGATAAGCACGGCGGGCCAGCCGGTGGCTTCGGCCACCGCGGTGGCGTAGAAGCCTCCCAGCGAGCTGCCGAGCACTGCCGCGCCAGCGGCCGGCCAGTCGGCCACGCCTGACCGCACCAGGGCCATCGCCTGTCGTGGCGAAGCCGGCAGCTGCGGGCACCACCAGCGCACATCCGGCCGATGTTCGGCCAGCCAGGTCACCAGGCGCTGGGCCTTGAACGACGCCGGCGACGAGCGAAAGCCGTGCAGGTACAGCAGGTGCGTGGGGGCGTGATCGGTCATGCTGGGCGCGGAGTCTAGCCGCCGCGCCGGCTCGCGCCGCGCCGCGCGCCGTTCATCACCGCAGCGGGCCCCTTCGTCGCCGGCCTGACCGAAGTGGTGGTTTCCCGTCTGCAAGAAGTCGTGCGGCAGCTCAGAATGCGCCGCTTCGCCTGACCGCCGTCATCCACGCAAGCTGCCATGATCTCCATGCCCAAGACCCGCCTTTCCAGTCCCACCCCCGTTCGCCTGGCGGTGCTCGCCGCCGCGGCAGCCGCCTCGCTCGGTCTGGCCGGTTGCGCCAGCGCGCCGACCGGTGCTGCCAGCGTCACGGCGTCGACGCCGGCGGCTGCCTCGCCGGCCGTCGGCCCGACCGCCGCCACGCGCCCAGAGGCCACGCCGCCGGGGCCCGCCGCTTCCGCCAACGCGCCCGCCCGCCCCGACCCGGCGGCGCCGCGGCCCTTTGCCGAAGTCGTCAAGGGCGCCACGCGGCAGGACGGCTTCGTGCCGCTGTGGCGCAAGGACGAGAAGGTCTGGCTCGAAATCGCGCCCGAGCGCCTGGCCAAGCCTCTGCTGCTGAGCGTCAACATCGCGCAGTCGGTGGGCGAGCGCGGCCTCTACGGCAGCCAGATGGGCCCGCGCTGGATGGTGGAGTTCCGTCGCATCGGCAACCAGATGCAGGTGGTGGCCAAGCAGGTGGCCTTTCGCGCCCCGCGCGACGCCAGCTCGGGCCGCGCCGTCGGCGAGGGCTTCAGCGAAAGCCTGATCGCCGCCTCGCCCGTGGCCAGCGCCGACCACCCCGAGCACAAGGCGGTGCTGGTCGACGCCAGCTTCCTGCTCGGCGACGTGATGGGCTACAGCACGCGCCTGGAGCAGGCCTACCGCCTGCCCTTTGCGGCCGACCGCACCAATTCCTACTTCGAGGCCGTGCGCGCCGAGGCCGGGCTGACCACGCTGTCGACCAAGGTGCACTTCGGCGTGGCGCGCATTCCGGCGCCGCCGCTGCTGCCGCCGGGCGCCCCGGCGCCGATCACGCCGCCGCCGCCGGCCACCACGCCCGATGCGCGCAGCCTCTTCGTCGGCTTCGTCTACAACCTGCGCGAGCTGCCCGCGCAACCGATGGCCGTGCGCCCGGCCGACCCGCGCCTGGGCTTCTTCACCGACAGCTACACCGACCTGTCCGACGACCTGCGCGCCAACCCGCGCGTGCACAACCTCAAGCGCTGGCGGCTGGAGAAGAAGGACGCGCAGGCAGCGCTGTCCGAGCCGCTCAAGCCCATCACCTACTGGATGGACCGCAACATCCCGGCGCGCTACCGCGCCAGCGTGCAGGCCGGCATCCTGGAGTGGAACAAGGCCTTCGAGCGCATCGGCTTCAAGGACGCGATCGTCGTGCGCCAGCAGAGCGACGATGCCGTCTTCGACAACATGGACGCCGGCCACGCGTCGGTGCGCTGGTTCGTCGGCGCCGACGTGGGTTTTGCCATCGGCCCGAGCCATTCCGACCCGCGCACCGGCGAGATCCTCGACGCCGACATCGGCATGAGCGACGTCTTCGGCCGCGGCTCGCGCCGCCAGGCGCGCGACGACCTGGCGCTGCCGCTGGGTGCTCAGCAGGTGCCGGCCTGGAGAGCCGGGCTCGACGCGCTCACCCCAGGCGGCGCGGCCGAGACCTGCAGCTACGCGGCCGAGGGCGCCAACGAGATGGCCTTCGCGCTCGACCTGCTCGAGGCGCGCGGCGAGCTCGAGCCCGACAGCCCCGAGACCGAAGCCTTCGTGCAGGCCTACATCAAGGACACCATCACGCACGAGGTGGGCCACACGCTGGGGCTGCGCCACAACTTCAAGGCCAGCACCAGCGTCACGCGCGAGCAGCTCAAGGACAAGGCCTTCGCCAAAACGCGCGGCATCTCGGGCTCGGTGATGGACTACAACGCCTTCAACCTGGCACTGGCCGGCGAACCCAAGGGCGAAGCCAACATGGTGACGCTGGGCAGCTACGACTACTGGGCCATCGAATACGGCTACAAGCCGCTCGACGCCAGCGGCGAGACCGCCGCGCTGCGTGCGATTGCCGAGCGCAGCCTGAGCGATCCTTCGCTGGTCTTCGCCGACGACGGTGATGTGCAGAGCGACGGCCTCGATCCACTGGTCAACGTCTTCGACCTCGGCGACGACCCGCTGGCCTACGCCCAGCGCCGGCTGGCGCTGTCCAAGGAGCTGTGGGCGCGCGTGCAGCAGCGCCAGCCGCAGCTCGGCGACGACCCCGAGCGGGCGCGGCGCAGCGTGCTGGCGGGCTTCCGCCAGGTCGGTGCGCTGCCCGCCATCGCGGCCAAGTACGTCGGCGGCATGCACACCGAGCGCGCGCAGCCCGGCAGCGGCAAGGCCAGCTACCGCCCGGTGGACCCGGCGCAACAGCGCCAGGCATTGCGCTTCCTGACCGAGGAGATCTTCAGCAACGACAGCTTCCGCTTCCGCCCGGAATTCCTGGCTTCGCTGACGCCCGACTACATCGAGTTCAACCGCGCCGGGCTGCTCTCGGTGCCGGCGGCCGTGCTGGCGCTGCAGACGCAGACGCTGGACCGCCTGCTCGACGCCGGCACCGCGCGCCGCCTGCTCGAGCTGCCCAACTACCTGCCCGAGGCGCAAAGAAAAGGCGCCATCTCGCTCAACGAGGTCTACACCACGCTGCAGGCGGCGGTGTGGAGCGAGCTCAAGCAGGGCAAGGACGTCGACGGCCTGCGCCGCAGCCTGCAGCGCGAGCACCTCAAGCGGCTGCAGGGCCTGCTCACGCGGCCGTCACCGGCGCTGCCGGCCGACGCGGTGAGCCTGCTGCGCTTGCACGCGGTGGAACTGCAGGGCCAGTTGCGCACCGCCGCGGCGCGCCGGGGCCAGTCAGTGGAAAGCCGTGCCCACCTGGAGGACGCGCTGGCGCTCGTTACCGAGGCGCTGCGCGCCACGCTGCAGCGGGGTTGACGCCACCCGGGCCCCGCACCGGGCCCGGTGCGCATCACGCCCTGCACCGGGCCCGGTGCTCAGCGCGCCGCCAGCGCCGCCAGCAGCTTGTCGTGGACGCCGCCGAAGGCGCCGTTGCTCATGCACAGCACGTGGTCGCCGGGGCGGGCTGCGCGCACGATCTCGGCCACCAGCGCGTCCACCGTGTCGGCCACCAGCGCCGTGGCGCCCAACGGCGCCAGCGCGTCGCGCGCGCTCCAGCCGTAATTGCCCTGCAGGCAGAAGCTCAGGTCGGCCTCTTCCAGGCACCAAGGCAGCTGGGCCTTCATGGTGCCCAGCTTCATGGTGTTGGAGCGCGGCTCGAAGACGGCCAGGATGCGCGTGTTCAGCCCCACCTTGCGGCGCAGTCCGTCGAGCGTGGTGCGCATCGCCGTGGGGTGGTGCGCGAAGTCGTCGTAGACCTTGACGCCGGCGGCTTCGCCGCGCAGCTCGAGCCGGCGGCGCACGTTCTGGAAGGTGGCCAGCGCGGCGCAGGCGGCGTCGGCGGCCACGCCCACGTGCTCGGCAGCGGCCACCGCGGCCAGGGCGTTCATCTGGTTGTGTTCGCCCAGCAGGCTCCACTCGACGTGACCGAGCTTGAGGCTGCCGCGCAGCACGTCGAAGGATTGCGGGTCGCCGCGCGCGCACAGGCCACCGGGCTCCTCGCGCTTGGTGCCGAAGCGCTGCACCTCGCTCCAGCAGCCGCGCGCCAGCACGCGCGCCAGCGCCTCGTCGCGGGCGTTGACGACGAGGCGCCCGCTGGATGGCACGGTGCGCACGAGGTGGTGGAACTGCGTCTCGATGGCCGCCAGGTCGGGGAAGATGTCGGCGTGGTCGTGCTCGAGGTTGTTGAGCACGGCGGTGCGCGGCCGGTAGTGCACGAACTTGCTGCGCTTGTCGAAAAGCGCGGTGTCGTACTCGTCAGCTTCGATGACGAAGGGCGTGCGCGTGCCGGCAGCCAGCTTGCCGAGCCGCGCCGAAACGCCGAAGTTCAGTGGCACGCCGCCGACCAGGAAGCCCGGCTGCAGCCCGGCGTGGTCGAGCATCCAGGCCAGCATCGCGGTGGTGCTGGTCTTGCCGTGGGTGCCGGCCACGGCCAGCACATGGCGGCCATGCAGCACGTGCTCGGCCAGCCACTGCGGGCCGCTGGTGTAGGCGGCGCCGGCGTCGAGGATGGCCTCCATCAGCTCGTTGCCGCGCGTCACGACGTTGCCGATGACGAAGACGTCGGGCTTGAGCGCCAGCTGCGCGGCGTCGAAGCCCTCGATCAGATCGATGCCCAGCGCGCGCAACTGCTCGCTCATGGGCGGATAGACGCCGGCGTCGCAGCCGGTGACGCGGTGACCCGATTCGCGTGCCAGGGCCGCCAGGCCACCCATGAAGGTGCCGCAGATGCCGAGGATGTGGATGTGCATGGCGCGCTCAGGCCGGCCGTGCCGCCAGGGCCTGCGCTGCTGCAGCGATGGTGGCCGCGATGTTGTCGGCGCCGTGTGCCGCGCTCACGAAGCCGGCCTCGTAGAGCGCCGGCGCGAGGTACACGCCGCGCTCGAGCATGGCGTGGAAGAAGCGGTTGAAGCGCTCCTTGTCGGTGGCCATGGTGGCGCCGTAGTTCTGCGGCAGTTCGCTGGCAAAGAAGAAGCCGAACATGCCGCCTTCGCTGTCGCCGACCAGGGGCACACCGGCGTCGCGGGCGGGGCCTTCGAGCCCCCGCACCAGCGAGCGCGTGCGCGCCGACAGCGCGTCGAAGAAGCCGGGCTTGGCGATTTCGTGCAACGTGGCCAGGCCGCAGGCGGTGGCCACCGGGTTGCCGCTGAGCGTGCCGGCCTGGTAGACCGGGCCCAGCGGCGCCAGCTGGCTCATCACGTCGCGCGTGCCGCCGAAGGCCGCCAGCGGCATGCCGCCGCCGATGACCTTGCCGAACACGCTCATGTCGGGTTTGAAACCCGGGATCAGGCCGGCGTAGAGGCTTTGCGCGCCGCCCAGGGCGACGCGAAAGCCCGTCATCACCTCGTCGAAGACGAGCAGCGCGCCATGCTTCGTGCACAGCTCGCGCAGGCGGCTCATGAAGGGCACGCTGGCGCGCACGAAGTTCATGTTGCCGGCGATCGGCTCGATCATCACGCAGGCGATCTCGTCACCCTGGGTCGCGAAGGCTTCCTCGATCTGCGCCAGGTTGTTGTATTCGAGCACCAGCGTGTGCTTGACGACGTCGGCCGGCACGCCGGCGCTGGTGGGGAAGCCGAAGGTCGCCAGACCCGAGCCGGCCTTGACCAGCAGCGCGTCGGCGTGGCCGTGGTAGCAGCCTTCGAACTTGATGAACTTGGTTCGCCCAGTGGCGCCGCGCGCCAGCCGCAGCGCGCTCATGCCGGCTTCGGTGCCGCTGCTCACCAGGCGCACCTGCTCGACGCTGGGCACGAGCGCGATGATGGCCTCGGCGAGTTCGATCTCGCGCTCGGTGGGCGCGCCGAAGCTGAAGCCGTCGGCCGCCGCCTTGAGCACCGCGTCCAGCACCGCCGGGTGGCCGTGGCCCAGGATCATCGGGCCCCATGAGCCGATGTAGTCGATGTAGCGCTGGCCTTCGGCGTCCCACAGGTAGGCGCCCTGGGCGCGGGTGATGAAACGCGGCGTGCCGCCGACGGCGCGGAAGGCGCGCACCGGCGAGTTGACGCCGCCGGGGATCACGCGCTGCGCGCGCGCAAAGAGTTCTTCGTTGGTCGTCATTTCAAATTCTCGTGATCAAGCTTCCCGCCGCGGAACCGGCTCCGCCGGGCCGCTGGCGGAGGACCCCCCTCGGGGGGCAGCGAGCGAGAGCGAGCTTGGGGGTCAATGAACTCTGCGCGACGCGCCCTTGCTGCCCGGGTCTTCGGGTTCTGCATCGGGCGTGCCGCCTTCGCCCTCTTCGCCTTCTTCGGGCGGCGGCAGGGCCCAGAAGAAGCGGTCGGGCACGATGTGGCCCATGCCCGGGCGGAAACCGGCGTCCAGGGTCTGGTCGAGGAACGACAGCGCTTCGCCGACGGCGGCCTGCAATTCGCTGCCGGCGGCCAGCAGCGAGGCCAGTGCGGCGGCGAGGGTGTCGCCGGCGCCCACGAACGAGGTGTCGAAGCGTTCGAACTTCTCGCCCGCGATGGCACCTTGCGGTGAGGCCAGCACGTTGTCGATGAATTGCTCCGGCCCCTTGCTGGTGAGCATGACGCCGGTCACCAGCACATAGCGCGTGCCGTGCTCGCCGGCGGCCACCGCGAGTTCGCGCGCCGAGGGCGGGCGCTCGCTGTCCCACTCGGGCAGCAGGAAGTCCTGCAGCGTCTTGTGGCTGCCCACCAGCACCTCGGTGGCCGGCAGGATCAGTTCGCGAAAGGCATCGAGGTACGGCTGCGACTGGTCTTCCTCGAGCCACGACAAGTTGGGCAGGTAGGAGACAAGCGGGATCTCGGTGTAGTCGCTGAGCACCTCGGCCACCGCGCTGACGTTGTCGGCGCTGCCCAGGAAGCCGACCTTCCAGCCGGCAATGGTGACGTCTTCGAGGATGGTGCGGGCTTGCTCGGCCACTACTTCGGGGTCGATCTCGTGCTGATCGAAGACATCGGCGGTGTCGCGCATGACGATCGCGGTCACGATGGGCAGCGCGTGCGCACCCATGGCCGCAATAGTCGCAATGTCACCGGCCAGGCCGCCGGCGCCGCTGGGGTCGCTGGCGTTGAAGCACATCACGCAGGCCGGTGGTGGTGGCTCGGTGGCGGGGCCTTCAAGCTCCGCTGCCGGGGTGGGTTCGGGGGTCATGGGTCTGGCCTTGGCGCGGGTGAGGCAGAGTGTGTCGGAGTGCAAGGAGATGTTCGCCACGCACTCCGAAGTGGGCTGCGGCAAACCTCCAGCGAATTCTGAGGAACGGTGTGTAGGTCCTCACAATTCCTGAAGTTTTGCCGAAGATGCGTGGCTACAATCGTGATCCATTGTAGTGAGGTGACTGTCTTACCGTGAGTGAAGCGCGTACCTGGATGTGCCTGATCTGTGGCTGGATTTACAGTGAGGCCGACGGCGATCCAGAGCATGGCATTGCAGCCGGCACCGCATGGGCCGATGTTTCCATGAATTGGACCTGCCCCGAGTGCGGCGCGCGCAAGGAAGACTTCGAAATGATCCAGATCTGAGCCTGGAGCCGCAGCCCGCGGCCCCAAGAAGGTTTTCGAGGAGAACGGCGGTTGGAGAATCAGGGGCCTCAAACGGGCGCTGCAGGCACACCCGCTGTGCCCGGTGCCAAGGTGCTCGTCATCGACGACAGCAACACCATCCGCCGCAGCGCCGAGATCTTCTTGCGCCAGGGCGGGCACGAGGTGGTGCTGGCCGAAGACGGCTTCGACGCGCTGGCCAAAGTCAACGACCATGCGCCCGAACTCATCTTCTGCGACATCCTGATGCCGCGGCTTGATGGCTACCAGACCTGCGCCATCATCAAGCGCAACCCCCGCTTCGCCCATGTGCCGGTGATCATGCTGTCGTCCAAGGACGGTCTGTTCGACAAGGCGCGCGGCCGCATGGTTGGCTCCGAGGACTACCTGACCAAACCGTTCACCAAAGAGCAACTGCTGCGGGCCGTCGATGCCTACCGCCGCAGCGCCGGTTGACACTCAAGGAACCATTGATGCCGATCCAGAAGATCCTCGTCGTCGATGACTCGAAGACAGAACTGCATCACTTGTCCGACATCCTGGGCAAGCGCGGCTACACCGTGCGCACGGCCGAGAACGGTGAGGAAGCGATGCGCCGGCTCGAAGAAGACAAGCCGCAGCTGATCCTGATGGACGTGGTGATGCCGGGGCAGAACGGCTTCCAGCTGACGCGCGCCATCACGCGCGACCCGCGTTTTTCCGACGTGCCGGTGATCATGTGCACCAGCAAGAACCAGGAAACCGACAAGGTCTGGGGCATGCGGCAAGGCGCGCGCGACTACATCGTCAAGCCGGTCAGCGCCGACGAGTTGATCGCCAAGATCAAAGCCTTCGACTGATGGCCAACCGGGAAGCGTTACGCCAACTGCAAAGTCGCCTTGCGGAGCGGCTGAAGGTTGCGCGCACCGAGACGCGAGTGCTGTCCTGGCTGGCCGTCGAGTGCGCCGGGCAGGGTCTGTTGGTGCCCTTGTCCACGGCCGGTGAGATCTTTCCTGCCGGTGCGCTGCTGCCGGTGCCGCACACGCAGACCTGGTTCCTGGGCGTGGCCAACTTGCGCGGCCAGCTCCACGGCGTCGTCGACCTCGCGGCCTTTCTGGGGCTGCGCGCCGCGCAGGCCCGCGATGCGCTGCGCGAGCAGGCCCGCCTGCTGGCCTTCAACCCCACGCTGGGCTCGCACAGTGCGGTGCTGGTCGACCGCCTGGCCGGCCTGCGCAGCGCCAACCAGTTGACGGCCGAAGTGCCCGAGCCGGGCGCGCGGCCGGCGTTTGCGGCCACCATCTGGCGCGACGCCGAAGGTCGGCGCTGGCAGGAGATCGACCTCGCCGCGCTGTCGCGGCATGAACAGTTCCTGGCCATTGCCGCGTGATGCGATGGCCCTTGCCGTCACCGGGGCCCCGGGGCCCGGGCTGGGAGATCAAGAAATGAAGAGGACGCCATGAGCTTTCTGGATCGCATCAAGGGCGCAGGTCGCGCCAAACCAGAGGCAGACATTCCCTTGCCTTCGTCGCCGTTCGACGAGTTGTCACCGCTGGCCAACCCGAGCGAGGCCACGGTGCGCCTGGGCCAGAGCACGCTGGCACCCGGCGCCCGTGATGGGGGCGACTCTTCGATCATCTCCGAGGCGGCGCCGTCGGAGCTGGCGCAAGAGTTCAGCGAGACGCGCATGCCGGGCGTCGACGCCGATGCCGAAGGCTTCAACAGCGGGCTGCCCATCGTCGGCGCCTGGCCGCTGGCGCGCCAGCAGCGCGCCATGGTGATCCTGTTTGCGGTCGGCCTGGTGGGCCTGCTGCTGGCGGCGCTGCTCGTGCTCAC
The DNA here is from genome assembly GCA_031392695.1 of Rubrivivax sp. Lineage (GTDB taxonomy): Bacteria > Pseudomonadota > Gammaproteobacteria > Burkholderiales > Burkholderiaceae_C > Rubrivivax. Next base: position 5,589 of record JANMVM010000099.1, on the reverse strand, counting down.
CGCCAGCAGCCGCAGCGCAGCGCAGGTGGGTGCTGCAGGCCAGGCCACGACGCAGTCGCAGCGGCTGGCCAAATCGGTGTCGCAGGCGCTGGTGGGCAGCGCCGCCGCCTTCCCCGAAGTCAAGGACAGCATCGACGTGCTGGCGCGCAACGTGCGCAGCCTGAAGACGGGCGAGGGCGACGTGGCCGCGGCGCCCGGCGGCCTGCAGGACCAGCTCGACACGCTGGTGCCCCTGGTCGACCGCGCCGAGAAGAACGCCGGCGTCGTGCTGGCACAGCAAAAGACGCTGACCCAGGTCGGCCAGGCGCTGCGCGCCATCAACCGCCAGAGCGCCGACTTGCTGGAGACCGCGGAGACCGTGTCTTCGCTCAAGCTGCAGGGCGGCGCCTCGGCTTCCGAGCTCTCCGCCGTCGGCCAGCTGGTGATGCTGACGCAGCGCATCGGCAAGAGCGCCAACGAATTCCTGACCACCGAAGGCGTCAGTGCCGAGGCCGTGTTCCTGCTCGGCAAGGACCTCAATTCCTTCAAGGAAATCGCCCAGGGCGTGATCAGCGGCAACGCCGACCTGCGCCTGCCCGGCACGCGCGACCCGCAGGTGCGCGAAAAACTGCAGCAACTGCTGACCCAGTACGAGCAGACGCGCACCGAAGCCAGCGCCATCCTCGGAAACCTGCAGGGCCTGGTGGCGGCGCGCGAAGCCCAGACCTCGATCGTGGCCGACTCCGAGCCGCTGCGCCGCGGCCTCGACGAATTGCAGGCCGGACTGGCCAGTGCCGGCGGCTTCAGCGGCCTGCGCCTGCTGCTGGTGCTGCTGGCGGTGGCGCTGCTGGCCGCCGGTGGCCTGGGGCTGCTGCGTCTGTTCGTGATCGACCAGACTTCGCGCATGCAGTCGGCCGACGTGCAGCGCCTCGAGGCCGAGCGCCAAGAGCAGGAAGCCAAGCGCGTCAACGACGCCAACCAGGCCGCCATTCTGCGTCTCATGAACGAGCTGCAGACGGTGGCCGAAGGCGACCTCACGCAACAGGCCACGGTGACCGAGGACATCACGGGCGCGATTGCCGACTCGGTCAACTACACGGTGGAAGAACTGCGCTCGCTGGTCGAGCAGGTGCAGTCCACGGTCGGCCGCGTCACCGACACCACGTCGCAGGTGGAGAACACCTCGACCGAGCTGCTGGCGGCTTCCACCGAGCAGCTGCGCGAAATCCGCGACACCGGCGAAGAGGTGCTGCAGATGGCCGGCCGCATCAACGACGTGTCGGCGCAGGCCCAGGAAACCGCCAGCGTGGCGCGCCAGTCGCTGCGCGCTGCCGAGACCGGCCTGGCCGCGGTGAACAACGCCATCGGCGGCATGAACTCCATCCGCGACCAGATCCAGGAAACTTCCAAGCGCATCAAGCGGCTGGGTGAATCGTCACAGGAGATCGGCGAGATCACCGAGCTGATTTCGGACATCACCGAGCAGACCAATGTGCTGGCACTGAACGCCGCCATCCAGGCCGCGAGCGCCGGTGAAGCGGGCCGCGGCTTCAGCGTCGTGGCCGAGGAAGTGCAACGCCTGGCCGAGCGCTCCGGCGATGCGACGCGGCAGATCGCCGCCATCGTGCGCACGATTCAGACCGACACCCAGGACGCCGTGGGCGCGATGGAGCGCAGCACGCAGGGCGTGGTCGAGGGGGCGCGGCTGTCCGACGCCGCCGGCACCGCGCTGGGCGACATCGACCGCGTCACGCGCGAGCTGTCGGACCTCATCAGCCGCATCTCGGCCGAAGCGCTCAAGGAAGCCAAGTCCGCCAACGTCGTGGCCGCCAACATCCAGCACATCTTCGCCGTCACCGAGCAGACCTCCGAGGGCACGCGCTCCACCGCGCAGATGGTGCGTGAGCTGTCGCGCACGGCCGAGGAACTGAAAGCCTCGGTGTCGCGCTTCAAGATCAGCTGAGCACGCGCCCATCCCGCCCCGATCCGCCCCTACGACCGATGCAGGACACCATGGATTCCGAGACCGCTGGCTTGACCGGCCTGGCCGGCGACGACCTCAGCGCGCTGGCCTGGGTCCATGGCGAGCTCAAGCGCTCGCTCGAAACCGCGCACAAGGCGCTGCGTCGCTACCTCAAGGACGCAGAGACGGTCAGCGGCGGCGACCTCGACATCGTCGATCCTTCGCTGCTGCGCGGCGCACGCACGCAGCTGCACCAGGGCGTAGGTGCGCTCGAACTCGTCGGCCTGCCCGCGGTGGCCGACGTATTGCGTGCCAGCGAAAGCGCCGTGCAACGCATGGTCAGCAAGCCGGCCATCGTCGACGCGGCCGCGGTCGAGGTGATCGAGCGCGTGTCCTTCGCGCTGCTCGACTTCCTGGCCCGGCTGCTGGCGCGCAAGCCAGTGTCGCCGGTGATGCTGTTCCCGCAGTACCGCGCCGCTCTGGCCCTGGCCGGTGCCGACCGCGTCCATCCGGCTGACCTGTGGAAGCACGACTGGCAGTGGCTCGAGCTGCCCGAGGACCTCGCCGCGGCACCTTGCATCGCCGACGAAGATGCGCGCAGCGCCATGGAAACCGAAGTGCTGGCGCTCATGCGCGAGCCGGGCCGCCCGGCGCTGCGGCGCATGAGCGACCTCTGCGCCGACCTGGGCGCTGGCGCGCGGGCCAACGACCACGCCCGTCTGGCCACACTGTGGCAGCTGGCCTCTGCGGTGTACGAAGCCCAGGCCGCGGGCCTGCTGGGCGCCGACGTCTTCACCAAGCGCATGGCCTCGCGGCTGCTGGCGCAGCTGCGCACGAGTGTGCTCGGGCAGCCCGAGCTGTCGGACCGCCTGGCGCAGGACCTGCTCTTCTTCTGCGGCCGCGCGCAGGCGCCGGCCACGCCCGACGCGGCGCCGCGGCTGGACGCGGTACGCCGCGTCTGGCGCCTGCAAGATCACCCGCTGGCCGACTATGAAACCGCCCGCCTGGGCCGCTTCGATCCGGCCCACCTGGCGCTGGCGCGCAAGCGGGTCGCCGCGGCCAAGGACTCCTGGTCGGCGGTGGCCGGCGGCGAGCAGCACCGCATCACCGGCTTGACCGAGCAGTTCTCGCTCGTCGGCGAATCCTTGCAGCGCCTGTTCCCCTCGGGCGAGGTGCTGGCGCAGTCGCTGCTGAGGACGGCGGCGCAGACGGTGTCGTCGGGCCAGTCGCCGCCGGCCGCGCTGGCCATGGAAGTGGCCACCGGCATCCTCTACCTCGACGCCTCGCTCGAAGACGGCGAGCTCGACCAGCCCGAGCTGGCCGAACGCATCCAGCGCCTGTCGCGGCGCATCGACGAGGTGCGCCAGGGCGCCGAGCCGCAGCCGCTGGACATGTGGATGGAGGAGCTCTACCGCCGCGTCTCCGACCGCCAGACCATGGGCAGCGTGGTGCAGGAGCTGCGGGCCTCGCTGTCCGAGATCGAAAAGCAGATCGACCAGTACTTCCGCAACCCGGCCGAGCGTCAGGTGCTGATCCCGGTGCCGGCGCAGCTGAGCTCGATGCGCGGCGTGCTCTCGGTGCTGGGCATGGACCAGGCCTCGCAAGCCGCGCTGCACATGCGCGACGACGTTGACGCGCTGGCGCAAACCGAGGTCGACCCGCAGCGCGCCATCCAGACCGGCACCTTCGACCGCCTGGCCGACAACCTGGGCGCCTTGAGCTTCCTCATCGACATGCTCAGCGTGCAGCCGCAGCTGGCCAAATCGCTGTTCCGATTCGACCCCACCACGGGCAGCCTGAGCGCGGTGATGGGCCGCACCGACCGCGTCTCGGCCTTTGCCCAGCTCGACGATGCGACACCGTCCGGCGCCGCGGCCCAGGTGCCGCTGCTGGCCCAGGTGCAGGCCCTGGGCGCCGCGGCGGCGCTGCCGCAGGTCAGCGACCAGGCGCTGGCGCGTGACGCCGAGCGCCTCGCGCAGCAGGCGCTGGCAGCCGATCAGCCCGAGCTGGCGCGGCTGCTCAGCACCGCCAATGCCGGCCTGCGTGAAAGTGTCGAACCGCAGGCCCGGCGCGCGCTGCGCGCCGAGCTGGCCGCTGCCGTGGCCGGGCTGGCGGCAGCGCACGCGCCCGAGGCGGTTGCGCCCAGCGCCCCGGTGCCGCCGCCCAAGGCCGCACCGGTGGGCGGCACCGGGCTCGAAGACGATCCCGAGATGCGCGACATCTTCATCGAAGAAGCGCGCGAGGTGGTGGCCGACGCCACCGCGGCCCTGGAACGGCTGCAGGCCGCGCCCGACAGCGAGCCGGACATGACCGCGCTGCGGCGCGCCTTCCACACGCTCAAGGGCAGCTCGCGCATGGTCGGGCTGCGCGAATTCGGCGATGCCGCCTGGTCTTGCGAGCAGCTCTTCAATGCCCGCCTGGCGCAAGGCCCGCACATGGATGCGCCGCTGCGGCTGCTCAGCACCGAAGCGCTCGCCTACCTCGGCAGTTGGGTGGAAGCGATTGCCGCCGGCCGCAACGAGGGTCATCACGCTGCGGCGGTGGCCGAGGCCGCCGACGCGCTGCGCCTGGACGGCACGCGCCTGGCGATCACGCCGGCCGAGCCCACGGCCGAGCCCACTGTCGAACCCTCGGCCGAGGCGGCGCCCGACGCCGTGCTCGCGCCGCCAGCGCTGGTGACGGCGGTAGCCGCCCCGGCGCTTGAGGCCGAGCCTGCCGAACACACGATCGCCTGGCCGCGCACGGCCGCGCTATCCGCGGCACCCGCGCCACCCGCGCCCGTCGATGACGAGACCACGGTGCCGTTGCTGCCGCCCGAGCCCGAAGCGGCGCCGGGGCCCACGATCACGATGCCCGTGGTGCCGGAAGGCACGCCTTCGGTGCTGGCCAGCGCCGCGCCGCCCGAGTTGCCGCCGCCCGATCCAGATTTTGAGCTCTCGCTGCCTGAACTCGACGACGACGCGCCGATGAACACCGCGTCGGTGCACGCGCTCAGCCAGCGGGTGCCCGATTTGCCCAGCGCGGCCGATCTGGACCTGCGTCTGCCGGCGACCACGCCGCTGGCAGCAGGGCACGAAGAAGCCGACTTCGAGCTCGACCTGGGCGACTTCAACGAAGCGCTGGCGCCGCCCCCTGAGCCGGCCCTGCCCGTGCCCGTGCCCGAGCCCGAGCCCGAGTCCGAGCCCGCGGTCGACCTCGCGCTCGACGCGCCGCCGCTGCTGGCCGACACCACGCCGGTGCCAGCGCCGGCGGCGGAGAGGCTGGAAATCGACTTCGACGTCCTGGCCTTCGACTTCGCACCGCCCACCCCCGCCCCCGCAGCCGAGCTGGAGCTGGAGCCCGCCGCCGCGGCGACTGCCGAAATTGCCGCCAAGCGGGCCCTGGACCCGGCCGCATCGTGGTCCGATCGTCTGCTCGAACCCGAACCCGAACCCGAACCCGAACCCGAACCCGAACCGACCCTTGCCGCCGCCGATGTCCCGCTTGACCTGTCCGACCTGTCCGATCTGGGCGATGGGCTGGGCGCCGAGGCCGAGGCCGAGTTCGACGACCAGGTCAGGATCATCGGGCCGCTGCGCATCAGCATCCCGCTTTTCAACATCTACCTCAACGAGGCCGACGAGCTGTCGCGCCGGCTCGTCACCGAG
>JANMVM010000067.1:0-5126 GCA_031392695.1 Rubrivivax sp. | reverse complement strand
GAACTTCAGGCCCTTGACGTCTTCCGGCCCGATGATCGGCACGCTGCGGCTGGCGGCGCCGCCGGCCTGCCAGATCCAGGTGACGATGACCACGCCCTTGTCGGCCAGCAGGTCGGTCAGTGCCTTGCCGACTTCGGCCTTCTTCCAGGCATAGCCCTGCTCGTAGCTGGTCACCAGGCCCGGCATCAGCGCGATGTTCAGTTCCGGAATCTCGCCGCCGGCGTAGGGCAGCGGGATCAGCGTCATGTCCAGCGCGCCCTTGCGAACGGTGCTGAACTGCGCGTTGACCTTCATCAGCGACGAGCCGGGGTACACGTTGGCCTTCAGCGCGCCGTTGCTGCGCTTGTCCAGTTCCTTGGCGAAGCGGTCGCACAGGCGGTGGCGGAAGTCGCCTTCCTTCTCGGACCCGCCCGGGAACTGGTGCGAGATCTTCAACGGCTCGGCGGCCAGCGCATAGTGCGCCGGCACCAGCAAGGAGGGGGCGGCGGCCAGGCCGGTCAGCAGAGTGCGTCGGGTGGTGTCCATGGGGTTGTCTCCGTCTTTGGTTGCGAAAAAAGATCAATAGTCGCCCGACAGCAGCGCGCCGAAGCCGGGGGAGCGGGCCTTCAGCCCCAGCTTCTTGAGCATCATGTAGGTGGTACAGACCGCCGCAGAAACCACCGGCAGACCGACCCGGTTCTCGATCAACTGCACCGAGGCCAGCGAGGGCATCTGCACGCAGGCAGAGGCCACCACGACATCGATGCCGTGCGTGTTCAGCCGCTTGGTGATTTCGGCTGGGGCCAGCGCGTCTTGGCGGCCGACCTCGAGGTTGTCGGGAATCTCCAGCGAGATGCTGTCGACCACCTCAATGCCTTCGTTCTCGATGTATTCGATGACCATCTGGGTCAGCGGCTTCATGTAGGGCGTAAGAATCGACACCTTCTTCGCACCCAGCGCCTTCAACCCATCGACCAGTGCCCCGGCGCTCGTCACCACCGGGGCCGGACCGCCGGCTTCGACGGTGCGCCCGTGCAGCCGCTGCTCGGAGACGCGGTGGTAGCCCTTGCCCATGCTCATGATGGCCACCAGGCAGGCGTAGCCCAGCACGTCGACACGGGCATCGGCCAACTCCAGCGCGCAACGGTCGGAGTCGCGGTCCATCGCGGCCAGTTCTTCCTTCGTCACCTTTTGCATGCGCATGCGGCTGGAGTGGAAGGTGAAGCGCTCGGGCTCCGCCCCTTCACGGGCGCGCAGCACGGCCGGGATCTCGGTTTCCATCGTGGTGTTGGAACTGGGCACGATTTGCCCGATGCGGTAGATGCGATTGCTCATGCGGTTCTCTGTGAATCTGTCGCCGGGTGACCCTGTTGTGGACCGAACCAAGACCTGGAGTGTCCAAGGTCTGTCCATGCCTGGGGTTCGCAATACGTTGAGGTAACCTTGTCGAAGCATTGATGAGGGGAAACCCGAGCCTTGGTCAACCTGAACCGATTCGATCTCGTCTCGCTGCGATTGTTCGTGGCGGTGGTGGACGCAGGCAGCCTGACCGCCGGGGCGGAACGCTTCGGTATTTCGCTGGCAGCCGCCAGCCGACGGATCTCCGAACTGGAGCACCACTGCGGCAAAGAACTGCTGCAACGCAGCCAGCGCGGCGTGACGGCGACGCTGGAAGGACAGGCGGTACACCGCCACGCCATCGAACTCGTTGCGAACCTGGAGCGTCTGGCGCTGGCCATCGATGACATGCACGCGGTGGCTGGCGGGCTGCTGCGGCTGTGCGCCAATCCGTCGGCCCTGGGGGGCTTCCTGCCCGCCGTGCTGGCCGCCTATGCGATGCGGCATCCCGATGTGCGCATCGACCTCGAGGACACGCTGAGCGAGGATGCGGTTCGTCTCGTGGCAGCGGGCACCGCCGAGCTCGCCGTGATCGGCGACAACACACCCAGGGAAGGCTTGGAGACCTTCGTTTGCGATGTCGATGAAGTGGTGTTGATCACACCCGCTGGACACCCCTTGGCAGGCACCGCGCCGGTAGCGCTGGAGCGGGCGCTGGACTACGATTTCGTCAGCTTGAGTCGAACGGCGTCACTGACTCGCAAGATCAGCGCCGCGGCAGAAGCCAACGGGCGCAACCTGCGCATCCGCGTCCAGGCACGCAGTTTCGACAGCATGTGCCGGATGGTGTCGGCAGGCCTTGGCCTGACGGTGCTGCCTCGAGCAGGCGCGTCCCTGTACGCCGAGGCGCTAGGGCTGAAGGTGATGGCCCTCGAAGGTTTCGACGTGAAGCGGCGCCTATTGCTGGCCATGCGCAGCCGTGCGGCGCTGTCACCGGCGGCGTTGGCACTGGTCGAGAGCATCGAATGCCGCGTGCGGGAGTGCCACTGGGGCGAATGACCGCAAACCGGTGTCGACTTGGATTTCTGCTCCTGGCCGGGCGCCGGTACCCGTGAGCGGCTGGTTCAGAGCATCTCGGCAGCCCGATCCTTCAGGTCCGACCTGATCAGGTCCGTACCGACCTGGCGCGGCACGGCGACGGCGACAGGAGGTCCATCGATGGCAGCGCCGCTGCTTCCGACGGCACTTCGATGCGGCCAGTCACCTGCTGCCACGGGAAGCCGGCGGCGCAGCGTCGGCACCCGGGCTGCCTCGCCTAACATCGGCGGTTCAATGAACGAATCGACTCCGCCCGTACCGCTTTGGCAACGCGAGCTCTCGGCCCACACGCCCATGATGCAGCAGTACCTGCGCATCAAGGCCGACTTCCCGGACACGCTCGTCTTCTATCGCATGGGCGATTTCTACGAGCTCTTCTTCGACGACGCGCGCAAGGCCAACCGGCTGCTCGACATCACGCTCACCGCGCGTGGCCAGAGCGCGGGCGAGCCGGTGGTGATGGCCGGCGTGCCGGTGCACTCGGTCGAGGGTTATCTGGCGCGCCTGATCAAGCTCGGCGAGGCGGTGGCGGTGGCCGAGCAGGTGGGTGACGTGGCCACCGCCAAGGGGCCGGTCGAGCGCAAGGTGGTGCGCGTCGTGACCCCGGGCACGGTCACCGACAGCGAGCTCATGGCCGAGCGCGCCGACACCCTGCTGCTGGCCGTCTGCAAGCAGCGCTTGACCTGGGGGCTGGCCTGGCTGGGTCTGTCCAGCGGCCAGCTCGGTCTGACCGAGTGCAGCGAGCGCGAGCTGCCGAGCTGGCTGGCGCGCCTGGCGCCAGCCGAGATCCTGCACGACGGCAGCGAGCTGCCGCCGGCCATCGCGCAGGCCCGCGCCGCGCGCACCGCGCGTCCGCCCTGGCAGTTCGATGCTGCGCTGGGCGATCGCAAGCTGCGCCAGCAGCTTGAGGTGGCCACACTCGCCGGCTTCAACGCCCAGGATCTCAAGGCGGCGCACGCCGCGGCGGCAGCGCTACTGAGCTTTGCCGAGCACACCCAGGGCCAGGCGCTGGCCCACGTGCGCCAGCTGCACGTCGAGCGCGCCGGCGATCTGCTTGACCTGCCGCCGGCCACGCACCGCAACCTCGAGCTCGTGCAGACTCTGCGCGGCGAAGCCGGCGAAGGCGCGCCCACGGTGCTGGGCCTGCTCGACAGCTGCCGCACCGGCATGGGCAGCCGGCTGCTGCGCCACTGGCTCACGCTTCGGGCGCGCGATCGCGCGCCGGCCAGCGAGCGCCACGAGGCCATCGCGCAGCTGCTGGCCCAAGGCAACGAGCCGCTGCGCGAGTCGCTGCGCGGTGTCAGCGACGTCGAACGCACCACGGCGCGCGTGGCGCTACGCCAGGTGCGTCCGCGCGAGCTGCTGGGCCTGCGCCTGACGCTGGCAGCGCTGCCCGCGCTGCGCGCCTGCGCACCGCAGGGCAGCGCGCTGCTGGATCGCCTGCACGCGGCGCTGAGGCCGGCGCCGGCACTGGCCCACGCCTTGCGCGCCATCGCCGACGAGCCCGCAGTGCTGCTGCGCGACGGCGGCGTCATCGCCAGCGGCTTCGACGCCGATCTCGACGAGCTGCGCGGCATCAACCAGCACGGCGATGCCTTTCTGCTCGGGCTCGAAGCGCGTGAACGCGCGCGCACCGGCATCGCCAACCTGCGCGTGCAGTTCAACAAGGTCCACGGCTACTACATCGAAGTCACCGCTTCGGGCCTGGACAAGGTGCCGGCCGACTACCAGCGCCGCCAGACGCTGAAGAACGCCGAGCGCTACATCACGCCCGAGCTCAAGACCTTCGAGGACAAGGCGCTGTCGTCGCAGGAGCGCGCGCTGGCGCGCGAGAAGTGGCTCTACGAACAGCTGCTGGACGAGCTGCAGCAGCACCTGCCCACGCTGGCCGCGCTGGCACGCTCACTGGCTGCGCTGGACGCGCTGGCGGCGCTGGCCGAACGCGCCGCCACGCTCGACTGGTGCCGGCCGGCCTTCGTGCCCTACCCCTGCATCGACATCGAAGGCGGCCGCCACCCGGTGGTGCAGGCGCGGCTGGCCGCCAGCGGTGGCGGCGACTTCATCGCCAACCACTGCCGGCTCGACGCCAAGACGCGCCTGCTCGTCATCACCGGCCCCAACATGGGCGGCAAGAGCACCTTCATGCGCCAGGTGGCGCTGATCGTGCTGCTGGCCGCGATGGGCTCCTACGTGCCGGCCACGGCCTGCCGGCTGGGGCCCATCGACGCCATCCACACCCGCATCGGCGCCGCCGACGACCTGGCCAACGCGCAGAGCACGTTCATGGTCGAGATGACCGAGGCGGCGGCCATCGTGCACGGCGCAACCGAGCACAGCCTGGTGCTGATGGACGAGATCGGCCGCGGCACCAGCACCTTCGACGGCCTGGCGCTGGCCGCGGCCATCGCGACGCAGCTGCATGACCGTAACAAGAGCTTCACGCTCTTTGCCACCCACTACTTCGAGCTCACCGACTTCCCGGCGCGCCACGAGCGCGCCATCAACCTGCACGTCGGCGCAGTGGAAAGCGGTCACGACATCGTCTTCCTGCACCAGATCGAGCCCGGCCCGGCCAGCCGCAGCTACGGCGTGCAGGTGGCGCGGCTGGCCGGCATGCCGGCAGCGCTGATCCGCCAGGCGCGCGCCACGCTCGAGGCGCTGGAGGCGCGGGCCGACGCCGGGCGCGCGCAGGTCGACCTGTTTGCGCCGCC
>JANMVM010000315.1:0-5073 GCA_031392695.1 Rubrivivax sp. | reverse complement strand
CCCGTCGTCGCCGAGCGGCACGCAACTGCAAAACAGGTTGCGGTCGCCGTAGGCGGCGTCCACCCGGCCCACCGGCGACCAGTACTTCCGCTTGCGCAGGCCTGGCACCGGGTAGGCTGCTTGCTCGCGCGAATAGGCGTGCGGCCACTCGGCCTTCAGCAGGGCCTCGGCGGTGTGTGGCGCGTTCTTCAGCGGGTTGTCGTCCTTCGGCCAAGCGCCGCGTTCGATCTGCGCGATCTCGGCGCGGATGGCGATCATGGCGTCGCAGAAGCGGTCGAGTTCGGCCCGCGGTTCGCTTTCCGTCGGCTCCACCATCAGCGTGCCGGCCACCGGGAAGCTGAGCGTGGGCGCGTGGAAGCCGTAGTCGATCAGGCGCTTGGCGACGTCTTCGGCGCCGATGCCGCTGCTGTCCTTGAGCGGCCGCAGATCCAGGATGCATTCGTGGGCGACGCCGCCGCCCTTGATCTGCGCATTGCCACCGCTGTAAAGCACGGGGTAGTGGTCAGCCAGCCGGGCAGCGATGTAGTTGGCGCTGAGGATGGCGACTTCAGTGGCGTCGCGCAGGCCGTCGGCGCCCATCATGCGGCAGTACATCCAGCTGATCGGCAGCACGCCGGCGTTGCCCAGTGGCGCGGCACTGACGGCGCCCACCGACTGCGGCCCGCCCACACCGGCCGTGCGGTGCGCGGGCAGGAAAGGCACCAGGTCGGCCACCACCGCCACCGGCCCCACGCCGGGGCCGCCGCCACCGTGCGGGATGCAGAAGGTCTTGTGCAGATTGAGGTGGCTCACGTCGCCGCCGAATTCACCGGGTGCGGCCACGCCCACCAGCGCGTTCATATTGGCGCCGTCCACATAGACACGGCCGCCGTGATGGTGCACCAGCGCGCAGAGTTCCTTCACGCGCACTTCGAACACGCCGTGCGTGCTGGGGTAGGTGATCATCACCGCGGCCAGGTTGGCGCTGTGTTGTTCGCACTTCGCCTCGAGGTCGTCCATGTCGATGTTGCCCATCGCATCGCACTAGGTCACCACGACGGTCATGCCCGCCATCTGCGCGCTGGCAGGGTTGGTGCCGTGCGCACTTTCTGGAATCAGGCAGATGTTTCGCCGGCCTTCGCCGCGCGACTCGTGGAAGGCCTTGATGATCAGCAGCCCCGCGTACTCACCCTGGCTGCCGGCGTTGGGCTGCAGGCTGACGCCGGCATAACCCGTGGCCTGGGCCAGCCAGGCGCACAACTGGTCGTTCATGGCCCAGTAGCCGGCGAGTTGGTCGCGCGGCGCAAAGGGATGCATGTGCGCAAACTCGGGCCAGGTGATGGGGATCATCTCGCTGGTGGCGTTGAGCTTCATGGTGCAGCTGCCGAGCGGGATCATGCTGCGGTCCAGCGCCAGGTCCTTGTCGCTCAAGGACCGGATGTAGCGCAGCATTTCGGTTTCGCTGTGATGGCTGTTGAACACCGGGTGCTCGAGGTAGCTGCTCGTGCGACGCAGCGCCTCGGGGATCATCGGTTCGATGCCCTTCTCGAAGGCCACCATGTCGGGCAGCGTCTGGCCGGGCTTGGCGAAAAGCTGCCACAGCGCGCGGATGTCGTCGCGCGTGGTGGTTTCGTCCAGCGCGATGCCGGTCATGGTGTCGCCCCATTCCGGGAAGCGGCGCAGGTTCATGCCGGCGGCCACGGCACGTGAAGCGAGGCCCGCCGTGTCGGCACCGGTGTCGATGCAGAGTGCATCGAACGCCGAGGTGCTGCGCACGGCCACGCCCATCTCGCGCAGGCCCTGCGCCAGCACTGCCGTGTAGCTCGCCACACGCTGCGCAATGCGCTTCAGACCCGCAGGCCCGTGGTAGACGGCGTACATGCTGGCCATCACGGCCAGCAACACCTGCGCCGTGCAGATGTTGCTGGTGGCCTTTTCACGGCGGATGTGCTGTTCGCGGGTTTGCAGCGCCAACCGGTAGGCCGGTGCGCCATGCGCATCCACGCTCACCCCCACCAGCCGACCGGGCATGCTGCGTTTGTAGTCGTCGCGGCAGGCCAGGTACGCGGCGTGCGGGCCGCCCCCGGCCATCGGCACACCGAAGCGCTGCGTGGTGCCCAGGGCAATGTCGGCGCCCAGTTCACCGGGCGGCGTGATGAGCGTCAGCGCCAGCAGGTCGGCCGCGACGATGAATGCGGCCTGGTGGGCGTGGATGCGCGCGGCGTCTTCGCGCACGTCGTGGATGCTGCCGTCGGTGGTGGGCATCTGCACCAGCACGGCGAAGTAGTCGCCACCGGCGATCAGCTCGTCCCACGCCTTGGCCGAATTGGCGAGTGCCACCTTCAGCCCCAGCGGCGCGGCGCGGGTCTGGATGACGTCGATCATCTGCGGGTGGCAGTCGGCGGCGACCACGAAGGTGTTGCTCTTGCTCTTCACGCTGCGCTTGGCCAGCGTCATGGCTTCGGCCGCGGCGGTGGCTTCGTCGAGCATGCTGGCGTTGGCAATCGCCATGCCCGTCAAGTCGCAGACCATGGTCTGGAAGTTGATGAGTGCTTCCATGCGGCCCTGGCTGATCTCGGCCTGGTACGGCGTGTAGGCGGTGTACCAGGCCGGGTTCTCCAGGATGTTGCGCAGGATGACACCGGGCGTGTGGGTGCCGTGGTAGCCCTGGCCGATGAAGCTCTTCAGCACCTGGTTCTTCGACGCCAGCACTTTCATTTCGGCCAGCGCCTGCGCTTCGCTCAGCGGCGCGGGCAGTGCCATCGGCCTGGTGCGCACGATGCTGCGCGGCACTATTGCGTCGATCAGTGCGCGCCTTGACACCGCACCGATGACGCCGAGCATGTGCCGCTCATCATCGAGGTAAGGACCGATGTGGCGGGCGGTAAATTCGCTGGCGTTTTCAAGTTCGCCAAGCGGCTGCGCAAGCGCGCGGCCGCTCGGCGATTGCGCCACCGCCTCGGCGGGCAGACGCCGCGCAGCGGCGGCTTGGGGGCTGGTTTCTGCAGACATCGACATGGGGCTAACTTCCGTCGGAGGGCGGGGGTTCAGAGCGTCTTCAGCAGCGCGTCATACGCCGGCGGGTCCATCAGCTGGCCGAACTCTTCCATCTTGGTGATGTGCACCTTGAAGAACCAGCCGTGGCCCAGGGGGTCGGTGTTGGCCAGTGCGGGGTCGGCACGCAGCGCTTCGTTCACTTCCACCACTTCGCCGGTGACGGGCATGAAGAGGTCGGCGGCGGCTTTGACCGACTCCACCACACCGGCGATCTCGCCCTTGTTGTAGATGCGCCCCACTTCGGGCAGGTCGACAAAGACCACATCGCCGAGCGCGTCCTGCGCGTGGTGCGTAATGCCGACAACGGCGGCTTCGTGGTCTTCGATGTTGATCCACTCGTGATTGGGCGTGTACATCGTGGTCATCAGTGGGCTCCTCGTGTGTGTAGGGGGGCGAATTGCCGGGTCAATCAACGCTGGTAGCGGTGCGGGCGGAAGGGCATGGGCACCACGCGCATGGGCACGGGCTTGCCACGCACTTCGGCATACACCTCGTGCTGCAGCTGGCTGTGGCTGACGGGCAGGTAGGCCATCGCCACGCACTGGTTGACAGTGGGTGCCAGCGTGCCGCTGGTGACGGTGCCCAGCTTGTGGCCGTGCGCGTCCAGCACCCGCGCGCCTTCGCGCACCGGCACACGCTCCAGGCCGACAAGGCCCACACGTTTGCGCGGCGCGCCGGCAGCAAGGTGCTTTTCGATGACGGCAGCGCCCGGGTAGCCGCCAGCGCGCGCGCCGCCGGGGCGACGCACGCGCTGGATCGCCCAGCTCAGGCCGGCTTCCACCGGGCTGGTGGTGTCGTCGATGTCGTGGCCGTACAGGCACAGGCCCGCTTCCAGGCGCAGCGTGTCGCGCGCGCCCAGGCCAGCGGGTTTGACTTCGGGTTGCGCGAGCATGGCCTCCGCCAGTGCCACGGCGTGTTCGGAAGCCACCGAGATCTCGAAGCCGTCTTCACCGGTGTAGCCCGAACGGGTGACGAAGCAGCGGGCGCCATTCAGGTCGATGACAGCGCCGGCCATGAACACCATCGCCACCACCGCCGGGTTCAGCCGCGCCAGCGCATCGACAGCCTTCGGGCCCTGCAAAGCCAACAGCGCGCGCTCGGGCATCGGCACCACTTGGCAGCGGTGGCCGATGTGGGTCTGCAGGTGTTTGATGTCGGCGGCTTTGCAGCCGGCATTGACCACCAGGAAGAGCTCGCCGAAGCCCGCGCCGTGCTCGGGCCTGACGATCATCAGGTCGTCCAGCAAACCGCCGCTGCTGTTGGTAAAGAACGCATAGCGCTGTTTGCCCACACCCAGGTCCAGCACGTCCACCGGCACCAGGCTCTCCAGTGCGGCCGCGGCGTCTGCACCCACCAGGCGCAACTGGCCCATGTGCGAGACATCGAACAGCGCCGCCGATTCGCGGCATTGCTTGTGTTCGGCGATCAGGCCGCCGGGATACTGCACCGGCATGGCGTAGCCGGCGAACGGCACCATGCGTGCGCCCAGGCGGGCGTGCAGCTCGTGCAGCGGGGTCTGGAGCAGGACGGAGCCGGCGGGTGTGGGCATGAGGGCAACCTCGGCAAGGGCAACAACGCAAACACCGCGTGTGCGGTGTTCCGGGCCATCGCTGTCCGCTTTACCTGAGAGATTCAGCGCTGCCGCATCCGCGTCTGTCACGGACCCACAGGCCTTGCCCCTTCGGTGGGCGTTGGGTGCCTGCGCACCTGCCGCCTCTCTCCAGTGAGGTGAAAAGTCAGTCCTTTTGCCTGCGCGTTCGAGGTGGCTTTTCAGGCCTGTCCTCTGCGCCTTCGGCGGCCCCACGAGGGGGCTCTCTCCTGAGCCCGAGCAGTGTAGCAGCGGCCTGCGCTCTCGAGCCGCGGCCAGCCTCGAGAAATCGGATGACCTGCTCGCGACTGACCCCAGAAAAACCCGCGAGAAGCTCGTCGATGGAGTCCCCCGCCCTGTGTGAGGCCCGCTTCATGGCGAGCGTTCAGTAGCAAATCAAGAAGTACGCCTTCTTCGCGCTCGATACGGGCAACTTCCTTCCGAACGCC
>JANMVM010000017.1:0-5651 GCA_031392695.1 Rubrivivax sp. | reverse complement strand
CGCTGCTCGTAGGACCCTGACGGCGAGCTTCGGCTCGCCGTTTTTCGTTGGAGGGCGCCGCAGCGGCTGCGACGCCCGTTTCAATGCGAGTCATCCGACATGAGCTCACCCGATCTGGCTGCCGAACTGGCAGCACTCGAACGACAGGCCCTGCAGGCCCAGCAGCAGGGCCTGCAGCAGCAGGCCGTGGACACCTGGGCCCGCATCGTTACGCTGCAGCCCAACCACGTGGCCGGCCTGACCCAACTGGGCCAGGCCGCCTACGGCCAGGGCGACTTCGAGGCCGCGCGCGTGGCCTTCGAGCGCGCGGCCGCCACCGACGGACGCCTGGCGCGGCAGTGGATCAACGTGGCGCTGGCGTGCCAGCACCTGCGCGACGACGCGGCAGTCGAGGTCGCGCTCTTCAAGGCCTTGGCGGTGGACCCCTACGACCTGCTGGCGCTGGTGTTGCGCGGGCAGCTGTGCGAACGCCAGGGCAAGGCGTCGCAGGCTGCATCGTCGTACGGCGCCGCGGCTGCCGTGGCGCCGCCGCTGGATCGGCTTGCGCCCGACTTGCGCAGTGCCGTGAGCCACGCGCAGGCCTACTGCGAGCAGCACAACCGATCACTGGCCGCCTTCCTGGACCGCACGCTCGAGCCGCATCTGCGCGACTGCGGCGCGGCGGCGCTGGACCGCTTCAGGCTGTCGGTCGACATCCTCGTCGGCCGCAAGCAGCGCTTCGATCCGCAACCGATGCGCTACTTCATGCCGCAGTTGCCGGTGGTCGAGTTCTTCGAGCGCAGCGCCTTCCCCTGGCTCGATGCCGTCGAGGCTCAGTGGGAGCCGATCCGCGACGAGTTCCTGGCCGTGCTGCGCGCTGACCAGGGCTTCACGCCCTACATCGACTACGGCGCCGACCAGCCGGTGGCGCAGTGGGCCGAGCTCAACCACTCGCCGCGCTGGAGCGCCTTCCACCTCGTCAAGGAAGGCCAGCCGGTGGCCGCCAACGCCGCGCGCTGCCCCGTCACGATGGCGGTGTGGTCGCAGACGCCCAGCCCCGACCAGCCAGGCCGCACACCGGTGGCGATGTACTCGCTGCTCAAACCGCACACCCGCATCCCGCCGCACATGGGCGCCAGCAATTGCCGGCTCGTCACGCACCTGCCCTTGATCGTGCCGCCCGGCTGCGGCTTTCGCGTCGGCAACCAGACGCGCGAATGGGTGGCGGGCAAGGCCTGGGTCTTCGACGACACCATCGAGCACGAGGCCTGGAACGACAGCGATCAACTGCGCGTGGTGCTGATCTTCGACACCTGGCACCCACTGCTGAGCGAGCCTGAGCGCCGCATGGTGACGGCACTCAACGCGGCGCTCAACGCCTTCAGCAGTTCCAGCAGCGCCGACTACGACGTCTAGCTGCGACGTCTAGCTTAGGCGGCGCGCAGCCGCGCTCACTTCGGCGCCAACCGGATCGCGCCGTCGAGGCGGATCACCTCGCCGTTGAGCATGTCGTTCTCGAAGATGTGGCGGACCAGCTTGGCATAGTCCTGCGGCGTGCCCAGGCGGCTCGGGAAAGGCACGCCCGCGGCCAGTGCGTCCTGGACCTCCTTGGGCATGCCGAAGAGCATCGGGGTGCCGAAGATGCCGGGCGCGATGGTCATGTTGCGGATGCCGCTGCGCGCCAGGTCGCGCGCGATCGGCAGCGTCATGCCGACGATGCCGCCTTTGCTGGCGGCGTAGGCGGCCTGGCCGATCTGGCCGTCGTAGGCGGCCACGCTGGCGGTGCTGATGAGCACGCCGCGCTCGCCGGTGGCCTCGGGCGCGTTCCTGGCCATCGCTTCGGCGGCCAGGCGGATCATGTTGAAGCTGCCGATCAGGTTGACGGTGATCGTCTTCGTGTACACGGCCAGCGGGTGGGCGCCGTCCTTGCCCACGGTCTTGACCGCCGGCGCGATGCCGGCGCAGTTGACCAGGCCCATCAACTTGCCCAGCGCCACCGCAGCCGCGACCGCGGCCTGGCCGTCGGCTTCCTGGCTCACGTCGCACTTGACGAAGACGCCGCCGATGTCGGCTGCCACCTGCTGGCCGCGCTCAAGCTGCAGATCGGCCACCACCACCTTGCCGCCGGCCGCGGCCAGCATGCGCGCCGTGCCTTCACCCAGGCCCGATGCGCCGCCGGTGACGATGTAGACCTTGCCTGCGATGTCCATGTGCTGCTTCCTGGTGGGTGGGCTTCAGGCGCCGAGCGCGCCCATGACGCGGGCCATGATTTCTTCGACGCTGCCGCTGCCGCTGATGCGTGCGCAGCGCGGCGCCTGGGCGTCACCGCTGGCCGCCCACTGCGCGTAATAGGCCACCAGCGGGCGCGTCTGGCTCTGGTAGACCTCAAGCCGCTTCTTGACCGTCTCTTCCTTGTCGTCGGCGCGCTGGATCAGCGGCTCGCCGGTGACGTCGTCGATGCCCTCGACCTTGGGCGGGTTGAACTTGACGTGGTAGGTGCGGCCGCTGGCCACATGGGCGCGGCGGCCGCTCATGCGCTCGATGATGGCCTCGTCGGGTACGTCGATCTCGAGCACCAGGTCGAGCTTGACGCCGGCAGCCTTCATCGCGTCGGCCTGCGGGATGGTGCGCGGAAAGCCGTCGAAGAGAAAGCCGTTGGCGCAGTCGGGCTGCGTGATGCGTTCCTTGACCAGGGCGATGATGATGACGTCGCTGACCAGGCCGCCGGCGTCCATCACCTTCTTGGCCTCCACGCCCAGCGGCGTGCCGGCCTTGACCGCGGCGCGCAGCATGTCGCCGGTGGAGATCTGCGGGATGCCGTAGCGCTTGCAGATGAAGGTGGCTTGGGTGCCCTTGCCGGCGCCCGGTGCGCCCAGGAGGATCAGTCTCATCGCGTCCCTCGTCGTCTTGTTGGTCTGGCTAGCGCGTGCGCGGCGCGCCGACGCTTGTCTCGAAACGAGAATATCACGCGCTCCCCCGCGTCAAACTGACGCGGCGCCGGCGGCAAACAGCGCCCGCACGCGGGCCAGGTCCTGCGGTGTGTCGACCCCCGGGCCGGGGCCGTGGGCGGCGACATGAACGGCGATGCGGTGGCCATGCCAGAGCACGCGCAGTTGCTCCAGCGCTTCGGTGTCTTCGAGCGGCGCCGCGGGCAGGCTCGGAAACTGCAGCAGGAAGCGCGCGCGGTAGGCGTAGAGCCCGAGGTGGCGCAGCGGTGCCGGCGTGGGCATCGGCGCTGCGGCCGCGGCCGGTGCGTCGCGCCACCAGGGGATCGGCGCGCGGCTGAAGTACAGCGCCCGCCCGGCCGCGTCCAGCACCACCTTGACCACGTTGGGGTTGCGGTACTCGGCTGCGTCGGCGAGCGGGTGCGCGGCGGTGCTCATGACGCAGTCGGCGCGCGCCGCCAGCACCTCGGCCACGCGGCGCACGAGCTGGGGGTCGATCAGCGGCTCGTCGCCCTGCACGTTGACGACCATGTCCTCGCCGTGCAGGCCGAGCAGCGTGCAGGCCTCGGCCAGGCGGTCGCTGCCGCTGGCGTGATCACCGCGCGTGAGAACGGCCTGCACGCCATGCGCGGCGCAGGCTCGCGCGATGCGCAGGTCGTCGCAGGCCACCACCACGCGTGCGGCGCCGCTTTGCGCGGCGCGTTCGGCAACGCGCACCACCATCGGCTTGCCGGCGATGTCGGCCAGCGGCTTGTCGGGCAGGCGCGTCGAGGCCAATCGGGCCGGGATCAGCACCGTGAACTTCAGGCCCGCGGCAGCGCTGTCCACGCGCGGCCGATCAGGGCGCGGCTGCGGGGCCGTCCAGCGGCAACGCTTCGCACTCGAGCATCACCGGAATGCCGTCGCGGATGGGGAAGGCCAGCCGGTCGGCGGGGCAGGCCAGGTCCAGCGGGCGCTGCTCGGCGTCGCGGCGCAACTGCAGCGGGCCCTTGCAGACGGGGCAGACGAGCAGTTCGATCAGGCGGTGGTCCAGCGTCATGCGGCGTTCAGGTTGGGCTCGATGGCGAGCGCGGTGGGGAGTCCGGCGGAAACAACAGGGTCGACAGCTCGGCCAACAAGGGCGCGGGCACCTGCAAGTCTAGCGGCACCACCCAGACGCGGGTCGTGCCCATGCGCCGGGGGTCGAGCTTGACGGCGTCCTTCTCGGTCGTGATTACGTCGGCGGTGGCGGCCGGCCAGGGCAGGGTGGCGTAGGGGTGGTGGTCGGGCAGGGGCAAGGCAACGATCGTCAGGCCGGCGTGGCGCAGCATGGTGAAGAACTTCTCGGGTGCCGCGATGCCGGCCACGGCCAGCAGCGGCCGTCCCGCCAGGCCGGCCAGCGCCATGGCCGACGCCATGGACGACGCCATTTCGCCGGCCTGCCAGGCCGCCAAGGGCAGCGCGGTGTCGATTCGGCGGCTGGCCAGCGCGCCGGGCAGGCCGGTGCTGGCGCGCCCGGCCGTGTAGAGCACGCGGCTGCGGGGCGGCACGGTGGCCGGCAGCGGCTCGCGCAGCGGCCCGGCGGGCAGCAGCCAGCCGTTGCCGGCACCGCGCTCGTCGAACACCAGCAGTTCGGCGCTGCGCTGCAGGGCGTGGTGCTGCAGGCCGTCGTCGGCCACCAGCACATCGACCTCGGGATGCGCGGCACACAAGGCGCGCGCCGCGTCGGCGCGTCGGCGGCCCACCCACACCGGCACGCCACAGCGGCGCTGGATCAGCAGCGGCTCGTCGCCCGCGCGGGCGGCTGTGTCGCCCGGCTGTACGGCCTGCACCGCGCCGCCCTGCCGGCCGTGCCCGCGCGAGACGACCCCCGGCCGATGGCCTGCCCGCTGCAGGGCCTGGACGACGGCGATCACGGTGGGGGTCTTGCCGGCGCCGCCGACGACGAGGTTGCCCACCACCAGGACCGGCACCGGCAACGCCGCCGCCGCTGGCCGCGTGTGGCGGTGGAGCAGCCACGCGGCCCGGACCACCATCGACAGCGGCCACAGGCAGCGGGCCAGCCAGGTCGGCTGCGGCTGCCACCAGTGGCGCGTGAGCAGGGCCTCCAGCCGGGCCCGCAGCCCGGTGGCGGGCTCGCCGTTCAACGGGCGCCGGCGCCAGTCGTCTGCGCCGCGAAGGTCAGGCGCGACAGGCCGGCCCGGCGGGCCGCGTCGAGCACGTTGATCACCGCCTGGTGGGCGGCCATGGCGTCAGCAGAGATGATGATCACGGCGTCGGGGCGACCCGCCGCCGCGGCCGCCAACTCGGCGGTCAGGACTTCGACGCTGCGGCCATCGACGGCCTTGCGGTTGACGGCATAGCGGCCGTCGCTGGCCACGGCGACGATGATCTCTGCCGGCCGCTCGCGCAGCTTTTCGGCGTCGGCCGCGGGCAGGTTGATCTGCAGCTCGGTGAAGCGCGAGTAAGTCGTCGACAGCATGAGGAAGATCAGCACCACCAGCAGCACGTCGATGAACGGGATCAGGTTGATCTCCGGCTCTTCCATGCGGCGGCGGCTGAACTTCATGCAGCGCGGGCGCGGTGACTAGTGCTCCAACCCACAGATTTCGAGACAAGTTGAAAACGATGGATTCGTTCGCCAGGCTAGGCGCAAACCACAGCGATACCTTCTGGTATCGCGAGGATTTGCAACGACGCATGGTGGACGAAGACGCGTTTTCATGTCTCGAAATCTGTGGGTTGGAG
>JANMVM010000453.1:0-4265 GCA_031392695.1 Rubrivivax sp. | reverse complement strand
CGCGGGCGCGCATCGCTGACCGTGACCTGGGCGTCGTGGCGCTGGGCAATCTCCTGCACGATGGCCAGGCCCAGGCCGCTGCCGTCGACCACCGTGTCCGGCGAGCGGTAGAACGGGCGGAACACGGCCGCGCGTTCAGCCGGCGCAATGCCGGGGCCGGTGTCCTCGACCTGCAGCACCAGCACCTGCCCGAAAGGGTCGGTGACGACGCGCACGGTGACCGTGCCGCCGCCGGGCGTGTAGTGCAACGCGTTGTCGACCAGGTTGCGCACCAGTTCGCCCAGCAGCACCGGTTCGCCCAGCAGGCGGGACGGGTCGCCGGGCTCGGGGCCTTCGTAGCCGAGGTCGATGCGCCGCTCGATGGCGTTGGCCACGAAGTCCTGCACCACGTTGCGGGTCAGCGCCACGAGGTCGATCGGCACCCGCCGCAAGGCCTGGCCGACGTCTTCGGCGCGCGCCATGGCCAGCAGCTGGTTGACGACGTGGGCCGCGCGCTGGCTGGACAGTGCAATCTGCTGCAAGGAATGCTTGAGCGACGCCGCGTCGCCGCGACCGCTGTCGATGTCGCGCGTGGCCAGTTCGGCCTGCATGCGCAAGCCCGCCAGGGGCGTCTTCAGCTGGTGGGCGGCGTCGGCCAGGAAGTGCCGCTGCGCGGCAATCGACTGGTCCAGCCGCTGCAGCAGGTCATTGATGGCGTGCACCAGCGGCGCCACTTCGTCGGGCACGCCTGCGGTGGGAATGGCGCTCAAGTCGCTGCTGGTGCGCTTGCGGATGCGCTGCTGCAACTCGGCCAGTGGCCGGATGCCGCGGGCCAGCGCGAACCACACCAGCAGCACGGCCAGCGGCAGAATCACGAACTGCGGCAGCAGCACGCCCTTGATGATCTCGGTGGCCAGGCGCGAGCGCTTGCCCAGGGTCTCGGCGACCTGGACCAGGGCATCGCCGTCGCCAGCGGCACCCGGCAGCCGCAGGTAGGCCACACGCACCGGTTCGTCGACCAGCAGCTCGTCGCGAAAGCGCACCGCGGCGCTGGGCGCGAAGTCATCGGCCGGCACCACCAGTCGCGGATCCCCGGCCACCAGCTCGCCGCGCGCGCCCAGCACCTGGAAGTAGGCGTTGTCGCCTTCATCGTCATCGCTGCGCAGCAGCGCCGAGGCCGTGCGCTCCAGCTCCTGCCGGCGCTCGAGCGCCGGGCGCGCGCCTGCGGCCGTCTGGGCCGTGGTCTGGCGCGCCAGCGCCACCACCACGTCGGCCAGGTCGCGGTCATAGGGTTTGTTGGCGATGGCCTGCGCGACGAGCCAGGTCAGGCCCAGGCTCATGGGCCACAGCAGCAGCAGCGGGGCGAGCATCCAGTCCAGGATCTCGCCGAACAGCGATCGCTGCTCGTGGGCGATGGGCTTGAGCATCAGGCGCGTGGCGTGTGGCGGGCCCGGCGCGGGCCAGCGCCGCGCACCGGGCTCGGTGGCGCCGGCCGCTCAGGCTGCGATCTTCTCCAGGCAGTAGCCCAGGCCGCG
This sequence comes from Rubrivivax sp., assembly GCA_031392695.1. Classification (GTDB taxonomy): domain Bacteria; phylum Pseudomonadota; class Gammaproteobacteria; order Burkholderiales; family Burkholderiaceae_C; genus Rubrivivax. The sequence continues at coordinate 2,751 of JANMVM010000453.1, read as the reverse complement.
CACGGTGGCGATGCGCACCGGGCCCTGCTCGATCTTCTTGCGCAGGCGGTGAATGTAGACCTCGATGGCATTGTTGCTGACCTCTTCGCCCCATTCGCACAGGCGCTCCACCAACTGATCCTTGCTGACCAGCCGGCCAGCGCGCTGCAACAGCACCTCCAGCAGGCTCAGCTCGCGCGCCGACAGCTCCACCATCTGGTCGTTGAGGTAGGCCACGCGCCCGGTGGCGTCGAAGGTCAACGGCCCGTGCTTGAGCAGGTTCGACGCGGTGCCCAGGCCGCGGCGCGTGAGCGCGCGCACGCGGGCCTCGAGCTCCTGCAGCGAAAAGGGCTTGGCCATGTAATCGTCGGCGCCCAGGTCCAGGCCCTTGACGCGCTGCTCGACGCTGTCGGCCGCGGTGAGGATCAACACCGGCACCGAGCTGCCGCGCCCACGCATCTTGCGCAAGACCTCGAAGCCATGCATGCGCGGCAGGCCCAGATCCAGGATCAGCAGGTCGAACTCGTGCGCCGCCAGGGCCGCATCGGCCTAGGTGCCGCTGCTGACCTGATCCACCGCATAGCCGGCCGAGCGCAAGGAGCGCAGCAGTCCGTCGGCCAGCACCTGGTCGTCTTCGGCAATGAGAATCCGCATGCGCTTGTCTCCTCGGGGCTCGATCTGGCCGTGGGCTCATCGGGTCGGTGCAGGCCGACTTCTCGAGGCCGATTCTAGGCACGAGGTTGACGCCGAACTTGTCGGTCGTCAACCGGGCAGTGCCTGCACCCAATGCGGGGCGCCCCAAGGAGTTACCCCAAAAGGACTGTACGAATATCCAGCGTGTGGGACATAATCTGTCCCAAGCACTTCACCCCGGAGAACCCCATGGACGCACCCGTCAAAGCCCTCAACACCGAAAAAGCCAAGGCCCTGCAGGCCGCCTTGGCCCAGATTGAAAAGCAGTTCGGCAAGGGCTCGATCATGCGCCTGGGCGTGGGCGAAGTCATCGAGGACATCCAGGTGGTTTCCACAGGCTCGCTCGGCCTGGACATCGCGCTGGGCGTCGGTGGCCTGCCGCGCGGGCGGGTGGTGGAGATCTACGGCCCGGAATCGTCGGGCAAGACCACGCTGACGCTGCAAGTCATCGCCGAGATGCAAAAGGTCGGCGGCACCTGCGCCTTCATCGACGCCGAGCACGCGCTGGACATCCAGTACGCGCAAAAGCTGGGCGTCAACCTGCAAGACCTGCTCATCAGCCAGCCCGACACCGGGGAGCAGGCGCTGGAAATCGTCGACGCGCTGGTGCGCTCGGGGTCGATCGACCTCATCGTCATCGACTCGGTCGCCGCGCTCACGCCCAAGGCCGAGCTCGAAGGCGAAATGGGCGACAGCCTGCCCGGCCTGCAGGCCCGCCTGATGAGCCAGGCGCTGCGCAAGCTGACCGGCTCGATCAAGAAGACCAACACCATGGTCATCTTCATCAACCAGATCCGCATGAAGATCGGCGTCATGTTCGGCAACCCCGAAACCACCACCGGCGGCAACGCGCTCAAGTTCTACGCCTCGGTGCGGCTGGACATCCGCCGCACCGGCAATATCAAGAAGGGCGAAGAGATCATCGGCAGCGAGACCAAGGTCAAGGTCGTCAAGAACAAGGTCGCACCGCCCTTCAAGACCGCCGAGTTCGACATCCTTTACGGTGAAGGCATCAGCCGCGAGGGCGAGATCATCGACATGGGCGTCGAAGCCCGCATCCTCGACAAGAGCGGTGCCTGGTACGCCTACAACGGCGAGAAGGTCGGCCAGGGCAAGGACAACGCGCGCGAGTTCCTGCGCGAAAACACCGAGCTGGCGCGCGAGATCGAGAACAAGGTGCGCGAATCCGTGGGCATCCCCCTGCTCGGCGCCAAGGCTGCAGAGTAAGCACGGGCAGGCGCGCGAGCGCAGGCACGGTCGGCATGGGCTTCGGGGCGCTGTCGGTCAAGGGCCGGGCGCTGCGCTACCTGGCGCAGCGCGAGCACTCGCGCGTCGAACTCGAACGCAAGCTCGCTCGCCATGTGCAGGACACCGACGAGGCGAGTGCCCAAACGCTGATCGCCCAGGCACTGGACCAGCTCACCGCGGCTGGCCTGCTGAGCGAGGCCCGCGCCGCCGAAGCCGTGCTGACCAGCCAGGGGCAGCGCTTTGGGTCGCGCCGCCTCAAGCAGGTGTTGCAGTTCAAGGGCCTCGATCCGGGCTTGATCAGCGCCGTGCTGCAGCGGGCTCGCGGCACCGAACTCGAGCGTGCGCGCGAGGTCTGGCGACGCCGCTTTGGCAGCCCACCCGGCGACGCCCTTGAACGCGCCCGGCAGATGCGTTTCATGGCTGGCCGCGGCTTCGACGGTGACGTGATCCGCCGCGTCGTGCAGGGCCTGCAAGACGATTGAATCGGCGCCGCCGCAGCGGCGCTTGGCCACAAGGCGGCGCCTTGTAAGCTTGTGCTGCAGAGCAGCATGCTAAATTCGCCGCCGCGCTGAGTCAGCGCCACCTCTGCCCAAACCGCCCGACGATGACCCTTCCGCCAGCGGCGCCCGAGCGCCAGCTCAAGCACCGCCGCCAGATCGACGTGCAGATGTTCGCGCGTGGCAATGGGCTTTGGGAAAAGGACACCACGCTCACAGGCGTCAAGGCCCGGGCGGCCAGCAGGGGCGAGGGCCCTCGCCCCGCCGGTACGCCCCGCCGGCACGCCCTGCTCAGAGGCAGCGAAGCGGTGCACCAGCACAGCCCGCGCTGGTG
>JANMVM010000449.1:0-10535 GCA_031392695.1 Rubrivivax sp. | reverse complement strand
GCCGGATGGCGTAACCCTGGTAGGGCACGGGTGAGCACCGCAGCCGCAACGCGTGGCTCGCGCGATGCTCCGGCGGCGAGGCCCGCAGGGCCCCCACGGCTTCGGCAAACGCAGCACCGTCGAGTGCTGTCCAGTGCAGGCCGGGTGGCAGCACCGGGCCGGCGCGGGTTGGCAGTGTGGGGCAGATCATGACGCGGGTGCTGTCCACCACGCCATAGTTCAGCGCCTGGAGCTCGGCGTCGAGACCGGCCGGACGGGTGAAGCGAGTGAGGCGGAAGATCATCGGCACGCCCGCCTCGCGGTACACCACAGCGGCCAGCGCCAGCTTGTCGGCCAGCGGCAGCCGGCCCTCGGCCAGGGCATTGATGCAGCGGGCGCGTCGGGCCTTGCCCGGCAGGTAGCGCACCAGCCAGCCGTCGAGCCAGCGCTGCTGGGGTGGGGCGCTGGCGTTGAGGCCTGCGTCCTCGACGCGCGACATCAGGGCCTCGTCGAACATCGCCACGCCAGCCTCAACCCAGCCGCTCGGACATCTCTTTGGCGAACTCGACAAAGGCCTGCGCGCCTTTGGACGTCGGGTCGAAGGTCACGCCCGGTTGACCGTAGCTCGGCGCTTCAGCCAAGCGCACATTGCGCGGAATCACCGTGTTGAAGACCTTGTCGCCGAAGTGCGTCTTGAGCTGTTCACTGACCTGCTGCTGCAGCGTGATGCGCGGGTCGAACATGACACGCAACAGGCCGATGATCTCCAGTTCGGGGTTGAGGTTGGCATGCACCTGCTTGATGGTGTTGACGAGGTCCGACAGGCCCTCGAGTGCGAAGTACTCGCACTGCATCGGCACGATCACGCCATGCGCCGAACACAGCCCGTTGAGCGTGAGCATGCTCAGGGACGGCGGGCAGTCGATGAGCACGAAGTCGTAGTCCTGCTCCACGGCTCGCAGCGCTGTCTTCAGGCGCTTTTCACGGCGCTCTAGCTGCACCAGTTCAACTTCGGCGCCAGCCAGATCGCGGTTGGCGCCCAGCACGTGGTAGCCGCCTTTCGGGCTCGGGCGACGGGCTTCGCTGATGGCCGTGGTTTCCAGCAGCACGTCGTACACGGTGGGGTCGAGCGCGCGCTTGTCGATGCCGGAGCCCATGGTGGCGTTGCCTTGCGGGTCCAGGTCCACCAGCAGCACGCGACGACCCGCCTGGGCCAGCCCCGCGGCGAGGTTCACGGTGGTCGTCGTCTTGCCGACGCCGCCCTTTTGGTTGGCGATGCAGAAGATGCGCATGGGTCCGTTGTTGGGCTACTGGGCCGAGAGCCGCAGGCCGAAGGCGATGAGAAAGACGCCGGCCAGCCTTTCGAGCCCGCGGGCCAGCCGCTGGTGCGACCGCACCTGGGCGCTGACGGCGTCAGCGAAGGCGCACAGGGTCAGTCCGTAGGCGGCCGTGATCACGGCGATGGTCAACGCCATCGCCGCGAAGGTGACGAAGCCCCGGAGTTGCCCGGGGTCGATGAACAGCGGGAAGAAGGCCATGTAGAAGACGATGGCCTTCGGGTTGAGCAGCGTGATGAAGAAGGCCTGGCGGGCGTAGTGGTGGGGCTCGATGCGGATGGGCGAGGCCGCGCCCGGTTTGGCAAACACGAGCTTCAGGCCGATCCAGGCCAGATACGCTGCGCCGCCGTACTGCACGGCTTTGAAAACCAGCGGGTGAGCGGCCAACACCGCAGCGACGCCGGCCACCGCCAGCCAGAGCAAGACCTGGTCACCGACGATGACCCCCGCCGTTGCCGCTGCGCCGGCCCGAAACCCGCCTTTGCCCGTGGAGGTGATCAGCGCAAACGTGCCGGGGCCCGGCAATGCCAGGAACAGCAGGATGGCGGCGCAAAAGGCGCCGAAGTCGGCGATGCCGAGCATGAGCAGGTCTTTCTGGTTGGCAGCGGGCGCTTGTCTGCAGCTCAGCGCGCTGGCTCGGATCGCGGGTGGGTCGGCCAGCGGGTCAGGTCAAAGCCAGGCCGGACGAGACGGGAGCGTATCTCAGTTTCTGCGGCCGGCAGCACTCGGAGGAGTCGGGCGCCGGGTTGAATTCAAGATTCGATTCACCACCTGGCGCGCGGCGGAGATTGTCGAACGCTTTCCTCACACCAAGCGCAAGGCCAGTGGCGGAGGTTCAACCGCCCGCTCGCGCCTTGGCGCGCGTTGCGGCTCGGGCACCGCTCGCGCCGCAGGGCCCGCGGATTCGGTGATGCGCGTGCGCTCATGGAGCGGCGTTGGGGCGAACCGGCCGCATCCAGACCAGATGGCGTTCGGCGTCCAGACCCGGCACGAAGAGCTGTTCCACGTGAAACACTTCCACCGCAGCGGGCAGGGCGGCGATCTCGACGGTGGGGCGCTTGCCCTTCATCGCCATCCAGCATCCACCGGGTTTGAGTACCTGGAAGCTGAGGGCCGTGAAGTCCACCAGCGACGCAAATGCGCGCGATGTGATGACGTCGAACGGCGCTGCCGACATCGTTTCGACTCTGGCGTGCTCAGCATGCAGGTTGCGCAGCCCAAGCGCCCCCGCAACCTGGCGCACGAACGCGACCTTCTTTCCAACGGCGTCGACGCAGGTCAGGTCCAGCGCAGGCACCATGACCGCCAGCACAACGCCGGGCAAGCCGCCGCCGCTGCCCACGTCCAGCACCCGTCCTTCAGGCAGCTGGCGCAGCAGTGGCCGCAGGGCAGCCAAGCAATCGACCAAGTGCTGCGTCAACATCGCGTCGCGCTCACGCACCGCCGTCAGGTTGTAGGTGCTGTTCCAGCGCTGCAGCAGATCCAGGTACTGGAGCAGCTGCTGGAGTTGGGCCGCGGTGGGCGCCAAGTCGAGCGCCGCTGTCAGTCGCTCGAGTTCGCTCGGCACCGGGTCAGGCCGCCTCGCCTGGCACCAGGTCTTTGGTGAAGCCTTTGAAACGGTCCTTCTTCAGGTGCACCAGCAGCAAGGAGATCGCCGCTGGTGTTACGCCGGAGATGCGGGACGCTTGGCCCAGCGTTGCCGGTCGATGGCGCAGCAGTTTTTGCCGCACTTCGAACGAAAGGGCGCTGACCTGGGCGTAGTCCAGATCCTCGGGAAGCCGAAGGTTCTCGAGCGCCGATGCGCGCTCAACCTCTTCTCTTTGCTTGTCGATGTAGCCCGCGTACTTGAGGCCAATCTCGGCCTGCTCTATCACCGCGTCGGCCTCTGCAGCACCGAACTCGGCTCGCAGTGTTTCACGTGAAACAGCTTCGGAGTGGCCGGCAAGACGCGCCGCTTCGTGCACGGCATCGAAGCCCACGCCAGGCCGTCGCATCAAATCGGCCAACGCGTACTCGTGCTCAAGCGCCTTGCCGAACAGCCGCTCTGCATCAGCCGCCGGCAAGCTCGCCGGGCGAACCCAGGTGGTGCGCAGCCGCTGCAGCTCGCGTTCGAGTCGCTCCCGCTTGCGGCTGAAGGCGTCCCAGCGTCGGTCACTCACCAGTCCCAGCTCGCGACCGGCTGGGGTGAGCCGCAGGTCGGCGTTGTCCTCGCGCAGCTGGAGTCGGTATTCAGCGCGGCTCGTGAACATCCGGTAGGGTTCGGTCACGCCCTTGTTCACCAGGTCGTCCACCAACACACCCAGGTAAGCCTGATCCCGCCGCGGCAGCCAGGCCGGGCGATCCTGCACCTGCAGAGCAGCATTCGCGCCAGCGTACAGGCCCTGGGCGGCCGCTTCTTCGTAGCCAGTGGTGCCGTTGATCTGGCCCGCAAAGAAAAGGCCCGCGATGGCGCGCGTCTCGAAGTTCGGCCGTAGGTCGCGCGGGTCAAAGTAGTCGTACTCGATGGCGTAGCCGGGACGCAGGATGTGAGCGCGCTCGAGTCCCCGCATCGACTGCACCGCCGCAATCTGCACATCAAAGGGCAGGGAAGTTGAAATCCCGTTGGGATAGAACTCGTACGTCGTCAACCCCTCGGGCTCCAGAAAGATCTGGTGCGATTCCTTGTCGGCAAAGCGCTTGACCTTGTCTTCGATGCTTGGGCAATAGCGCGGGCCCACCCCGCCAATCACGCCGGTGAACATGGGGCTGCGGTCGAAACCGCCCTTGATGATCTCGTGCGTGCGCGCGTTGGTGTGCGTGATCCAGCAAGGCACCTGACGCGGGTGCTGCGCCACGTCGCCGAGAAAACTGAAAACCGGTACCGGATCGAGGTCGCCCGGCTGCATTTCGAGCCGGCTGAAGTCGATCGATCGGCCGTCGATGCGCGGCGGCGTACCGGTCTTGAGCCGCCCCTGCGCCAGGTTCAACTCCTTCAGCCGCGCCGACAGGCTCAGCGCCGGCGGGTCGCCGGCCCGCCCGGCGCTGTAGTTCTGCAGGCCTACGTGAATGCGCCCGTCCAGGAAGGTGCCTGCCGTCAGCACCACCGCGCGCGCACGGAAGCGCACGCCCACTTGCGTGACGGCACCGACCACGCGGTCGCCCTCCAGCATCAGGTCATCCACGGCCTGCTGAAAGAGCCACAGATTGGGCTGGTTCTCCAGTCGATGCCGGATGGCCGCCTTGTACAGCACACGATCGGCCTGTGCGCGCGTGGCTCGCACGGCCGGGCCTTTGCTGGCGTTGAGGATTCGGAACTGGATGCCAGCTTCGTCCTTGGCCTCGGCCATGGCGCCTCCCAGCGCGTCAACCTCCTAGACCAGGTGCCCCTTGCCGATGCCACCGATGCTGGGGTTGCAGCTCATCTGCCCGAGGGTCTCGATGTTGTGCGTGAGCAGCAGCGTGGTGCAGCCCATTCGGGCAGCCGCCAGCGCGGCCTCGGTGCCAGCGTGGCCGCCGCCGACCACGATCACTTCGAATGTTTGGGGATGCAGCATGGAGATCGCGATTCTACGGAGCCCCCGGGTCGCGAGGAGATGACGGCGCCGATCCCACCACGTGCCGGTGGCGCAATCCCCGGCGGCGCTCCGTGGGCGCTCGCGGCTCGCGGCTCACGGCGTCGAGATGTCATGTCAACATGCGCAAGGCCATTGAGGCCGTCACATCGCGGCCCCAGCTCAGACTCCGGCAGCTGGGGCCAGGTCCGCACGCCAGCCCGCGCAGATCGTAGATCGTAATGCTTCTTATTTAGATAGCCGTGATGCCCGGGTCTCGGCGCCTGCTACCGCCTGGCTCGGCGATAGCATCAAGTCCATGGACTGCCGCTCAGCTTGCGGCGCGTGCTGCACCGCGCCTTCGATCACCTCTGCCATCCCCGGCATGCCTTCAGGCAAGGCCGCCGGCGTGCGCTGCATCCAGCTTGATGAAGCCGATCGCTGCCGTCTGTTTGGGCGCCCAGAACGCCCGGCCGTGTGCCAGTCCTTGAAACCCACCGCCGACATGTGCGGAGCCAGTCGACAACACGCCATGACTTGGCTGGCCCGGCTGGAACGCCAGACGCAGCCACCCTGCCGGCTGACGGCTGCCGCCGCTGAGCGCCGCCCCCACTGAGTCGACTTTCAGGCCGCCGCCCGTCCCAGCCGGGGCGCGGGCTGAAACGGCAGGTTGGCCACCAGATCGCGCAGCAGCGCCAACTCACCCGCATCCGCACGCCGTTGTGCGCCAGGCAGGGGCTGCAGGGCAACACGTTGATCCAGCCAACTGCCACCGGCCCGCACCGCCCGCCCCACGACGCTTTGCCAGGGCGTGACATGCGCAATGCGATTGAGCCGGACGAGCGCCTGAAGCTCGTCGAGGTCGGCTCCGTACGGACCGAGAAACCTGACGTTGGACACGAAGCCGTTGGGGTCGCGAATGGCAGGTGCCCCTGGCTTGACCTCGATCCACTCCCACGCGAGCCCGACAATCTGGTCTGAATTCACACGAGCTGCCCACACGGTATCTCCGATGGCTCGACCGTCTGCATCGGAATCGGCCCGAATGTCGGTGCCCATATGGTGAAATACAGGCCACCGTGATCGGCTCGCCGGTGCTTTCCACAGCACCTCCGGCCACGAAGTGATTTCCCAGCTCCGAAATGTCTTCATCTCAATTCCCTGATTCATCAGACAAGGCTGTAGGCTGATGCGGACAGGTTTGATTGGCAACCTAGCAACCTGAGCAGTCCGATGAGCTCCGTGGGGTATCAGCACTACCTGGACGTCGCCAGTTCGCGCGACTTGCCCACTTTCAAGCGCCGGCTTGGTGAGTTTGCGCAGCGCTTGGACTTTCCGCTCTTCAATGCCACGCTCGTGGTCGAGCAGCCCACCGCCAGCCCGCTCATCGTGGCGCTGCGCAACACGCCTGCAGCGTTCGAGGAATCAACGGCAGACCCCAAGGCTGCGGCCCGCGATCCCATGCTGCTACGCGTGAAAACAGCGACGGCGCCGATCGTCTACGACCAGGCGGTGTACGTGAACCATGCGGCGGGCGATCTCTGGGAAGAGCAGGCACCCCACGGCTTTCACACCGGCATTGCGATGGCCTTGCACCTCAGCGGCGGGCGGCACTTCATACTGGGCGTCGACCGCGCTGAACCCCTGCCCTCCAACCCGGACAACCTGATCCGGCTGATGGCCGATTTCCAGCTCCTGGCGGTCTACGCCCAAGAAACCGCGCTTCGGCTGCTGACGCCGCAATCGTCCAGCCATGCGCCGTTGCCGGTACTATCGGCCCGCGAGCAGGAAATCCTCAAATGGACCCTGTCCGGCAAGTCAAATCACGTGATTGGTCAATTGCTGAATATCAGCTTGAGCACGGTGAATTTCCACCTGCGCTCGGCGATGGGCAAGCTCGGCGTGGCGAGCAAACATCAAGCCGCGGCCAAGGCCAGCGGACTGGGCCTGATCTAGCCCAGCGCGCTTGACAAAAAAGCAGGTGCTCTCTTTTCACAAAGAGAGCACCTCACGCCGAAGCACACCGAGGGACGGATGGCGAGGCGCTAAAGTGCCCGAGCTGCTATCACCAAAGCCGCTCAGGCAGTACAAGATTTCGAGCTGTAACCCGCAGGAGGGTCAGCCAGAAGGGCAGCGAATTTGCCCTGATCAAGCCCAACCGTCGCGGGGAAGGCCGAGCATTTCCAGAATGAAACCGATCATGGTGCTCTCTCCAGGCTGAAGGCCAAAAGCGGCCTCGTTGAAACGATTGGAACAAGTCGCGCGGATTCCCGCACCTGCACACCTGTGCAGTCCGTGTCCGACTGCGGGACGGGCATTTCGCACAGGCGGGCTCTACTTCAACGCAGCACTTCGCAGCGTCCGGCTCACGTAACTCACCGCCAGGACGGTCAGCACCAGGCACACACCCGCGGCGGTGGCCACGTCAGCCCAGGCCAGAGTCTCGCCTTTGAGCACGCGGCCCATCAGCGTGGTCTGGGCCAGCGCCGGCACCCACAGGTGCCACGGCGACGTGCCTTCCTGGTTGAACACCGTCACCAGCGGCAGCATCGAAACAGCCAGCAAGACCACGGTGGTATTGGCTTGCGCTTCCTTGAAGCTCTTGCAGCGGATGGCAATCGCCATCAGCAGCGCAGACAGCGCACCGGCCAGCGGCAGCAACAGTCCCATGAAGGCCAGGGCTTCGCCGATACCGAAGCGGAACATGGCCGCCAGCGCCTCGCTGCGCAGCAGCCACTGCCCGGGCAGGAAGCTCAGGCACGACAGCACGGCGATCAGCATGCCCACGCTGGCCACCGCGCCCCACTTGCCAAGCACGATCGACAGCCGCGCTGCCGGGTTCATCAGCAGCGGCTCCAGCGAGCCCCGTTCGCGCTCTCCGGCGGTGGTGTCGAGCGCCGCATTGAGCGCACCGTAGAGCACGGCCATGAGCACGAAGAACGGCACCATCGTTGCCAGTTGCGCGGCACGCGTGGCCGGGTCGGCCAGATCGCGCTCTTCGACGCGCACCGCCTCCAGCGCCGCCACGGCCACGCCGCGCACCGCCAGCCGCAGCGTGGCCTGCTCCTGGTTGAAGCCTCGCAGCAAGCGCAGCACAGGCCCGACGCCGGTCTGCGAACGCTGGTTGGCGGCGCTCGACACCAGCTCCAGCACCGGCGGCTCACCACGCGCCAGATCGGCCTCGAAGCCGGCCGGTATCACCAGCACCGGGTCACCTAGCTTGCTGTCGCGCAGCGCCTGTTCGTAACCCGGCGGTGCCACCTTGAGTGCATAGGTCTGGCGCTCGAGGAAGTTGCGCAGCGTCGGCGCATGCTCGATGCCCTGCACCACCAGCTCTCGCGCCTCGGCGCGCTTCTCGATGCCGGCTACCAGGCTGCTCACCAGCATCAGCACCAGCGGCCCGATGGCCACCGAACTGATGAGCACCATGAACAGGGTTCGCCGGTCACGCAGCGCGTCGACGAGCTCTTTGCGGTACACGCTCCAGGCGGCAGCGATCATGGTGTGGGCCCCGGCCCCGCGACAGCGACCGCGACCTCGGCCGCGCCAGCGAAGGCCAGCTTCACGAAAGTCTCCTCGAAGTCGCTGCAGCCGGCCTGCGCCATCAATTGCGGCACGCTGCCGCTGGCCACAGTGCGGCCGTGGGCGACCACCACCACCTGGTCGCACAGCCGCTCCACCTCCTGCATGATGTGGGTCGAGAAGACGATGCACTTGCCGTGCTCGTCGCGCAGCCGGCGCAGCGTTTCGCGCAAGGCCCGGGTGGCCAGCACGTCGAGACCGTTGGTCGGCTCGTCCAGCACGATGTTGGCCGGGTCGTGCACGAGCGCGCGCGCCAACGCGGTCTTCATGCGCTCGCCCTGGCTGAAGCCCTCGCTGCGGCGCTCCAGCAGCGGCTTCATGTCCAGCACCTCGGCCAGCCAGTCGGCGCGCGCCGAAGCGGCGTCGCCGCTCATGCCGTGCAGGCGGCCGAAGTAGACGATGTTCTCGCGCGCCGTCAGTCGCGGGTACAGGCCGCGAGCATCGCTGAGCATGCCCATGCGCGCCAGTGCCAGCGTGGGCTGCATGGCGACCTGGATGCCGTCGACCAACACGCGCCCGCCATCAGGCTCGATGAGGGCCGCGGCGATGCGCAGCGTCGTCGTCTTGCCTGCGCCATTGGGCCCCAGCAGGCCGGTGATGGCACCGTTGGCCGCTGTGAAGTCCACGCCGTCGACGGCTTGCACCGTGCGCTGGTGGCGCCCGCGGCCGCTGCTGAAGCGCTTGCTGAGTTGCTGCACCTGGATCATCGCGCGGCCTCGGCACCGAGTGGCTGGAAGGGCATGAAGGCCGGTGGCCTGGGGATCGCTGCGGCGCAGCCGGCGTCGACCTGCAAAGCCTGCTCGTCGGTGGCGGCATCGACAAAGCGGAACAGCACATCGCGCATGCAGGCCAGCCCGATCACGCCGTGCCCGGCCTGCGGCACCACGACATGCCGCGCCAGCGGGCCCAGTGCACGCGTCACGCGCTCGCCATGGCGGGCCGGCGTGACCGGGTCGGCGCCGCCCGACAGCACCAGCGTCGCCGTCGGTGCGGGTGGCATTTGATAGAAGCCGGCAGGGACCGCGCCGCGCGGCCAGTCGGCGCAGACGCTGCGGTAGAGCGCCGAGACAGCGTTGCCGAAGTCGGCACCCGGCGCGCCGGCACCTTGCGCCAGGCGCGGCAGGTCTTCGGCGCACACCACCGAGTAATGCATGCCTTCGCTCAGGCGCCCCGTGGCACGGCCGCCCAGGGCCGAAGCCAGCCCCAGCAGCGGCTCCAGGCGGCCGCGCGCGCCTTCGCTCACGGCCAGCGGCAGCGCCGCCGCCAGCGCCGGCGCGTACAGCGGGGCGCGCACCAGGCCCAACAGGCCATCCCGCGTCAGCAGCCATCGTTCGGCTGCCCCGGTCAGCGGATGCGCCGACGTCACCTCGCGCGGCAGACTGGCCAGCAACGCGCGCCAGTCGTCGGCCAGCGCCGGGTAGCGCTGGCGGCAGGCGAGCTGCGTTTGGCAGGCGGCCAGCACGGCGTCGAAAGCGGCCTGGTTGTCGGTGGACATGGCGGCGGGCAACGCCATGTCGGGCGGTGCCACGCCATCGATGACGACGCGACGCACCGACTGCGGGAACTGGCGCATGTACTCCAGCGCCGCCCGCGTGCCGTAGGACCCGCCGACCAGGTTGACCTGCGCCGCGCCCAGCGCGACACGGACCGCATCGGCGTCCTGCATCGCCAGCGCGGTGGTGTAGTGGCGCAGGTCGCCGTGCGGCAGGTTCTTGAGCTGCGCCAGGCAGGCGCGCATGCGCAACTGCTGCGCGGCGGGGTCGGCGGTCGCTGCCAGCGGCGCCGCCGTGGGCGCCAGCTCGGGGCACAGCAGCGGCGCGCTGCGCCCGGTGCCGCGCTGGTCGATCAGCACGATGTCGCGCCGGTAGGCCAGCCGCGCCAGCAGCCGCGCCACCGTGCCGCCCAGCTCGATGGCGCTCTGCCCGGGCCCGCCGGCAAAGAACATCACCGGATCGGGCTTGCGGTTGCGCGCCAGCGCCGGCAGCACGGCGTAGTGGACGTCGATCTGCACGGCGCCGGGCTGGCCAGGATCGAGCGGCCTCTTGACGATGCCGCACCAGGCTTCGTGCTCGACCCCCTGCAGGCGGCAAGGCTGCAGCCCGGGGCG
>JANMVM010000428.1:0-6034 GCA_031392695.1 Rubrivivax sp. | reverse complement strand
GTCGTAGGGGTTCTGCCCCGCCAGGGCGGCCAGTTCGTCGACCATCGACTCGACCGCGAAGGTGTTGATCGACGCCCCCACCGAGCGCCAGAAGCCGACCGGGATCGTCGACGGGTGGCTGACCCACTCGACGCGCCGCGCCGGACCGCCATCGCTTACGGCAGCGCCTGCAAGGCTTCGTAGCCCTGGCTTCATCGGCGGCGCGCTGGCGCCGGGCGTGCGCGTCGAGGTCGAAGGCCGCATCTCGGCGCTGGACACCTCGGCGCGCACCGTCGTGCTGCGCGGCGTTACGGTCAGCCATGCCGGCAACGTGAGCTACGTGGTCGGCTCGGCGGCGGACCTGGCGCTGAACCGGCAACTCGCCGTCAAGGGCCGCCTGGCAGCGGACCGCAGCCACGTCGACGCGACCTCGATCCACATCGAGCTTTGAAGCCTTCGACCCCCCGCGTCCTGATGCTCTGATGGGGCCACGAAAAACGGCCGCGGCGCCTGGCCCCGCGGCCGCCTTTCGACGCGGCGCCAGTCAGCGGAAGCGGGCCTGCGGCACGGTGTGCAATTCACCCGGCAGCGAGCCGATGTACTGCGCCAGCGCCTTGAGCTCTTCGCGCTTGAACTGCTTGACCTGGCCGGCCATGATGGCGTTGCCGCGGCCGACCTGCGGGTTGCCCTGCACGCTGTAGGCATGCAGCGCCACCGACAGGTAGTCGGCGTGCTGGCCGGCGAGCTTGGGGTAGCTGCCGTCGATGGGCTTGCTGAAGTTGGCACCGTGGCAGGACACGCAGGCACCTTTGGTCAGCAGCGCGGCCACGGCAGCGGTTGGTGCCACAGCGGGGGTGTCGGCCACGGCCGGGGTCGAAGCGGCGCCGAGCTTTTCGTAGTAGGCGGCCAGGTCGGCCATGTCGGTATCGCTCAGCGAGCCGGCAATGCCGCGCATCGTGGGGTGCTTGCGCTCGCCCTTCTTGTAGGCGGTGAGTGCCGAGACGATGTACTTGGCGCCCTGGCCCGAGATCATCGGCACCTTGTGGATCTCGGGGAAGCTGGCCTGGTAGCCGACGATGCCGTGGCAGCCGATGCACATGGCCGCCTTCTTCTCGCCTGCCGCGGCGTCTTGCGCTTGCGCGCCAGTGACGGCGCCGGCGAGTGCCAACAAGGGGGCCAGCAACAGGGTGATCGCTTTGCTCATCATCAGGGTGGGCTTTGGTAGTGGCTATCGGGAAGCAGCGACGATTATAGAGGGCCCCTTATACTGATCCGAGCCCTCTCCTGACGGGGCCGTTCGCGGCCCCCCTGCCCATGAAATTCCAAGGTTCCGACCAGTACGTTGCCACCCAAGACCTGATGCTGGCGGTCAACGCCGCGGTCATCCTCAAGCGCCCGCTGCTGGTCAAGGGCGAGCCCGGAACCGGCAAGACGATGCTGGCCGAAGAGGTGGCGCGCGCGCTCGACATGCCGCTGCTGCAGTGGCACATCAAGAGCACCACCAAGGCCCAGCAGGGCCTGTACGAATACGACGCAGTGAGTCGCCTGCGCGACAGCCAACTGGGCGACGAAAAGGTCAATGACATCCACAACTACATCGTCAAGGGTGTGCTGTGGCAGGCCTTCACGGCCGACGAGCCGGTGGCGCTGCTGATCGACGAGATCGACAAGGCCGACATTGAATTCCCGAACGACCTGCTGCGCGAGATCGACCGCATGGAGTTCTACGTCTACGAGACGCGCCAGCTCGTCCAGGCGCGCCACCGGCCGGTGGTCTTCATCACCAGCAACAACGAGAAGGAACTGCCCGACGCCTTCCTGCGCCGCTGCTTCTTCCACTACATCAAGTTCCCCGATGCCGACACCATGCGCGCCATCGTCGACGTGCACTTCCCGGGGCTCAAGAAGGAATTGCTGGCGACCGCGCTGAAGACCTTCTACGACGTGCGCAACCTGCCCGGCCTGAAGAAGAAGCCGAGCACCAGCGAGCTGCTCGACTGGCTCAAGCTGCTGGTGGCCGAGGACATCCCGCTCGACGTGCTGCAGAGCAAGGACGACAAGGTCGCGATCCCGCCGCTGGTCGGCGCGCTGCTCAAGAACGAGCAGGACGTGACGCTGTTCGAGAAGCTCGTGTTCATGCAAAGGCACAACCGCTGATCGCGCATGGGCTGGCCTGATCCCGTCACGCTGGCGGCTGCGCACGCCACGCTGCGACCGCTGGCGCGCGCACACCACGACGCGCTGTGCGCGGCGACGCAGGACGGCGAGCTCTGGCGGCTGTGGTACACGGCCGTGCCTTCGCCCGCGGGCATGGCCGCCGAGATCGAGCGCCGCCTGGACTTGCAGCTCAGTGGCAGCATGCTGCCCTTCACGGTCTTCGACGGTGCCGGCCGCGTCGTCGGCATGAGCACCTACATGAACATCGACGCGCGCCACCGGCGGCTTGAGATCGGCAGCACCTGGACTGCCCAGAGCGCCCAGCGCGGCGCGCTCAACACGCAGTGCAAGCGGCTGCTGCTGGGCCATGCCTTCGAGGCCGTGGCCTGCATCGCGGTGGAGTTCCGCACCCACCGCCTCAACCTGCAGAGCCGGCGCGCCATCGAGCGCCTGGGCGCGCAGCTCGACGGCGTGCTGCGCGCGCACCAGGTCGCCGCCGACGGCACGCTGCGCGACACCGCCGTCTACAGCATCACCGCAGCCGAGTGGCCGGCCGTGCGCTCGCACCTGGACTGGCAGCTCGGCAAGCCCCGCTGAACGAGGAGACCCCGCATGGCCGGCAAGAAGAAGAACATCACCGTCGAAGACCTCTGGAAGCTGGAGCGCCTGGGCCAGCCGAGCCTGAGCCCCGACGGCGCGCAGGCCGTGACCGCGGTGTCGCGCTTTGCGATGGACGACAACCGCTCGATGTCCTCGCTGTGGCTGCTGTCGACCCTGGGCGGCGCGCCGCGCCTGCTCACCAGCGCTGGCGAGAAAGACGGCCAGCCGCGCTGGAGCCCGCGGGGCGACCTCATCGCCTTCACCGCCAAGCGCGAGCAGCAAGGCAGCAAGGACAAGGAAAACCAGCTCTACCTGATCGCGCCCGACGGCGGCGAAGCGCACCGCGCGGCCGAGGTCGCCACCGGTGTCGAGGCCTTCCGCTGGTGCCCCGACGGCCGCCGGGTGGTCTTCGTTTCCTGGGTCTGGCCCGGCCTGAAGGGCGTCAAGGCGCAGGCCAAGGCGCACAAGGATTTCAGCGAGCGCAAGGAAACCGGCTACGCCACCAGCGAATCGCAATACCGGCACTGGGACCGCAATCTGCCGCTGGGCCGCGTCGCCCGGCTGCACCTGCTGGAGCTTGGCGCCGCGGGCGCGCCGGCCAAGGTGCGCGACCTCTTCGAAGGCACGTCCTACGAACTGGCCCGGGCCGACCCTGGCTGCGACCACTTCGACATCTCGCCCGACGGCAAGCGCGTCGTCTTCGTCTTCGATCCGGCCGCGGTCAAGCGCGCCGATGGCCGCCTGGCACTGGCCGAGATGGACATCCGTTCGGGCCGCACCGAAGTCCTGGTGCGCGATGCGAAGTGGGACTTGAGCGCCCCGCGCTACAGCCCCGATGGCCAGCGCATCGCCTTCACCGCCAGCCACGTCGGCCTCAAGCACACCATGCCGGCGCAGCTGGCGCTGTGGCACCGCGAAGCACACCAGTGGGACGTCATCAGCGCCGAGTGGGACCACGAGGTGCACGCCCCGCTGCACTGGGAAGAGGACGGCCAGGCCCTGCTCTTCAGCGCTGAGCAGAAGGGCCGCCGGCACCTCTGGCACTTCGACATCGCAGACCGCCGCGCCGAAGTGCTGGTGGCCGGCGGCTGGGTCAGCGGCTTCGACAAGGTCGCCGGCACGCTGGTCACGCTGGCCGACTCGGCGCGTCACCCCAGCCGCGTCCACGCCCACCTGCCGGGCGCCGCGGCACAGCGCATCGAGAGCTTCAACGACGCCCTGCTGTCGACGCTGGCGCTGGGCGAGGTCGAAGAGGTCTGGGTCCAGGGCGCGCTGAAAGACCCGGTGCAGATGTGGCTCGTCTACCCGCCGGGTTTCGACGCCAGGAAGAAGCACCCGGTGCTGCACAACATCCACGGTGGCCCGCACACCGGGCCCGGTGACAACTGGCACTACCGCTGGAACACGCAGCTCTTCGCCGCGCAAGGCTATGTCGTGGCCAGCGTCAACTACCACGGCTCCTCGGGCTTCGGCTATGCCTTCCTCGACAGCATCACCCACCGCTGGGGCGAGCTCGAACTGCAGGACATCGAGGCCGGCACCGACTGGTTGCTCAAGAAGCCCTGGGTCGACCGCCAGCGCATCTTCGCCACCGGCGGCAGCTACGGCGGCTTCATGGTGGCCTGGATGAACGGCCACGTGAAGCCGGGCCGCTACCAGGCCTATGTCTGCCACGCCGGCTGCTTCGACTGGGTCGCGATGTTCGCCGACGACGCCTGGAGCTGGCATGCCAAGGAGCTGGGCAGCTGGTACTGGGACGACATGGCCCGCATCCATGCCCAGAGCCCGCACGCCCACGCCGCGACCATGAGCACACCCACCCTCGTGATCCACGGCGCGCTCGACTACCGCGTGCCCGACGGCCAGGGTCTGGCCTACTACAACACGCTCAAGGCGCGCGGTGTCGATGCCCGGCTGCTCTGGTTCCCGGACGAGAACCACTGGATCCTGAAGCCGCGCAACAGCAAGCTCTGGTATGCCGAGTTCTTCGACTGGCTGCTCCGGCACGACCCCAAGCGGCGCGGCCGGCGCGCCTGATCCGGCGCGCCGAGCAGCCGCGGGCCGGCGCGGCGAGAATGGGGCTCTTTCGGTCTGCGGACGCCCGCCATGCTGATCAACTTCTTCTACACGCTGCGCGCCGCCAAGCTGAAGGTCTCCGTCAAGGAGTACCTGACGCTGCTCGAAGCCATCCAGGCCGGCGTCATCGACGACGGCAGCGGACCGTCGGTGGACAAGTTCTACTACCTGGCGCGCACCTCGCTGGTCAAGGACGAGGCGCACTTCGACAAGTTCGACCGCGCCTTCTCGGCCTACTTCAAGGGCGTCGAGCTGCTCACCGACTTCACGCAGGACGTGCCGCTGGACTGGTTGCGCAAGACGCTCGAGCTCGAGCTCAGCCCCGAGGACAAGGCGGCGATCGAGAAGCTGGGCTGGGACGAGCTGATGGAAACGCTCAAGAAGCGCTTCGAAGAGCAGAAGGAGCGCCACGAGGGCGGCAGCAAGATGATCGGCACCGGCGGCACCAGCCCCTTCGGCGCCTACGGCTACAACCCGCAGGGCATCCGCATCGGCCAGGATAAAGGTCGGGGCCGCAGCGCCGTCAAGGTCTGGGACCAGCGCGCCTACAAGGACTACGACGACACCAAGGAGCTCGGCACGCGCAACATCAAGGTCGCGCTGCGCCGGCTGCGCCGCTTTGCCCGCGAAGGCTCGGCCGACGAGCTCGACCTGCAGGACACCATCCACTGCACCGCCGCCAACGCCGGCATGCTGGACATCAAGATGGTGCCCGAGCGCCACAACAAGGTGGGTGTGCTGCTGCTGATGGACGTCGGCGGCACGATGGACGAGCACATCCACCGCGTCGAGGAACTTTTCAGCGCCACCAAGACCGAATTCAAGCACCTTGAGTTCTATTACTTCCACAACTGCGTCTACGACTTCATGTGGAAGAACAACAAGCGCCGCTTCAGCGAAAAGCACGCCACCTGGGACGTCATCCGCAAGTACAACAAGGACTACAAGCTGCTCTTCGTCGGCGACGCCACCATGAGCCCCTACGAGATCCTGCAGCCCGGCGGCAGCGTCGAGTACAACAACGAAGAGGCGGGCGCCGAATGGCTGCAGCGCCTGACGAACGCATTCCCCAAGTTCGCCTGGATCAATCCCGAGCCGCAGGGCGTGTGGCAGTACCGGCAGAGCATTTCCATCGTCCAGCA
The DNA here is from genome assembly GCA_031392695.1 of Rubrivivax sp. GTDB lineage: Bacteria > Pseudomonadota > Gammaproteobacteria > Burkholderiales > Burkholderiaceae_C > Rubrivivax. The sequence continues at coordinate 80 of JANMVM010000428.1, read as the reverse complement.
ACTGGTCAACCAGCGCATGTTTCCGCTCACGCTGGCCGGGCTGGAAGGTGCGATGCGGCTGCTCAGCAAATGACGCGCAG
>JANMVM010000399.1:0-3879 GCA_031392695.1 Rubrivivax sp. | reverse complement strand
CCGATGTTGATCCAGACCTCGTAGTCGCGCAGGAAGAGGCGCCGGCAGTCCATCAGGCGGGGGTGGTTGAGCAGGCTTTGCATGGGATTCAGGTCCGTTCATCAAGTGGCCGCCGCGGAACCGGCTCTGCCGGGCCGCTGGGGGCGGCAACACCGAGGACGGTGCTGCCGCTCGTCGGCGAGGAAACGTCCGAAGGGACGTTTCCTTGTCCGACTCGCCCCCCCTGGGGGGGAGCGCCGAAGGCGCTTCGGGGGGGGGCTGGCTCGCGGGCCAGGAACATCACGTCGCGTGACTGTGGCTGCAGATGTTGGCCGCCATCGACGAGCAGCGTGGTGCCGGTGATGGCGGGGGATTCGAGCAAAAAGCGCACGGCGCGCGCCACGTCCTGCGGCGTGGAGCTGCGCTGCAGCGGCGTCATGCGGTGCGAGGCGGCGAACTCGCTCGCGTTCATCTCACCCGACAGCAGCGTCACGCCGGGCGCCACGCCGCACACGCGCACGCCGGGGGCCAGGGCCTGCGCCAGCAGCGTGGTGGCGGCTTCGAGCGCGGCCTTGCTCAGCGTGTAGCTCAGGTAGTCGGGGTTCGGGTTCCACAGCTTCTGGTCGAGCAGGTTGACGACGACGCGGCCGCCCGCGGTGGCCGGGCCCGCTGCACTGGCGTGCAGCGCGCGCGCCAGCAGGATCGCCGGCGCGGTGTTGGCGCGCCAGGCGCGCTCCATCGCGGCGGTGCTGAAGCTGGCCAGGTCGTCGTACTCGAACAGCGACGCGTTGTTGACCACGGCGTCGATGCGGCCGAAGCCCTGCACCACGGCCGGCACCAGGGCTTCGCACTCGATTTCCGAAGTCAGCTCGGCGGCAAAGGCCATCGCCTGGCCACCCGCCTCGCGCACTGCGGCCACGGTCTGCGCCGCGGCGGCGGCCGAGCGGCGGTAGTGCACGGCCACGCGCCAGCCATGGGCGGCGAGCTCGAGCGCGATCTCGCGCCCGATGCGCTGGGCGGCACCGGTGATGAGGGCGACGGGAAGGGATTCCATGGTTCCTACAATGCGGCCGATGTCATCCACCGGGGCCGAGAGTTTATCGGCGCGCCTGCAAGCGCGCCTGCAAGTGCGCCTGCAAGTGCGCGTGCGCACGGCCATCGATGCCGCCGGCGGCTGGCTGCCTTTCGATCGTTTCATGGCCCTGGCGCTGTACGAACCCGGGCTCGGCTACTACGCCCGCGGCAGCCGGCAGTTCGGCAGTCTGCCTTCGTCAGGCAGCGATTTCATCACCGCACCCGAGTTGTCGCCGCTGTTCGGCCAGGCGCTGGCACGCCAGGTGGCGCAGGCCCTGGATGCGGCGCAGCTCGACGAGGTCTTCGAGTTCGGCGCCGGCTCGGGCGCGCTCGCCGCGCAGCTGCTCAAGGCGCTCGGCCCGCGGCTGCGGCGCTACTCGATCGTCGAGCTCTCGGCGACGTTGCGCGAGCAGCAGGCCCAGGTGCTGGCGCCGTGGACGGCCCAGGTGCGCTGGCTCGACGCCTTGCCGGTGCAGATGCAGGGCGTGGTGGTCGGCAACGAGGTGCTCGACGCGATGCCGGTGCAGCTGCTGCACTGGGACGGCACGCGGTGGCTCGAGCGCGGCGTCGTCGTGGCCGCCGGCGCGTTGGCCTGGGGCGACTGCCCGACGCCGCTGCGGCCGCCGTGGCGTGGCCCCTTCGTGCCCGGCACGGTGACCGAGATCCATGCCCAGGCCGAGGCCTTCATGCGCACGCTGGCCGAGCGGCTGACGCGCGGCGCCGCCTTCTTCATCGACTACGGCTTCCCCGAGGCCGAGTACTACCACCCGCAGCGCACCGGCGGCACGCTGATGTGCCACCGCGCACACCGCGCCGACACCGACCCGCTCGCCGACGTCGGCGACAAGGACATCACCGCCCACGTCAACTTCAGCGCCATCGCGCTGGCCGGCCAGGACGCCGGCCTCGACGTGCTGGGCTACTGCTCACAGGCGCGCTTCCTGCTGAATTGCGGCTTGATCGAGCTGATGCAGGATGCCGACCTGCGGCGCCGCACCAACGCCCAGAAGCTCGTCAACGAGCACGAGATGGGCGAGCTCTTCAAGGTCATCGCCTTCGGCCGCGGTCTGCAGCCCCAGGCGCTGGCCGACCCGCTGGGCTTTGCCGTGGGTGACCGCATGCACACGCTCTGAGGGCCCACGCGTGCGCTGGATCATCGTCTTCCTGCTCGCCTGCCTCATCTTCAGCGGTCTGCAGGGCTGGCTGCGCAAGATCGGCCTGGGCCGGCTGCCGGGCGACTTCAGCTTCAGGCTGCGTGGTCGCGTTTGGCATGTGCCGCTGGCCAGCAGCGTCGTGCTGAGCGTGCTGGCGATGCTCATCGGGCTGCTCATCTGAAGGCCGGGCCATGGCGCCGTGACGCCGTGACGACGTGACGACGTGACGCCGTGACCCAGACCCTGCTGCTCGGCTTCGTGCTGGCCTACTTCGCGCTGCTGCTGGGCGTGGCCTGGGCGACCTCGCGCCGCGCCGACAACCAGGCATTCTTCATCGGCAGCCGCAACAGCCCGTGGCCGCTGGTGGCCTTCGGCATGGTCGGCACTTCGCTGTCGGGTGTGACCTTCGTCAGCGTGCCCGGCGCGGTCGGCCTGACGCAGTTCACCTACCTGCAGATCGTGCTCGGCCACCTCATCGGCTACGCCGTGGTGGCCTTCGTTCTGCTGCCGCTGTATCACCGCCACCGGCTGACCAGCATCTACGGCTACCTGCGGCAGCGGCTCGGGCCACGCTCGCACCGGACCGGCGCGGCGATCTTCATCGCTTCGCGCACGCTCGGCGCCACGGCGCGGCTGTACCTGGTGGTGAAGATCCTGCACGACAGCATCCTGCAGGGCCTGGGCGTGCCGTTCTGGCTGAGTACGGCGGTGATCATCGTCATGATCCTGCTCTACACGCTGGAAGGCGGCGTGCGCACGATCGTCTTCACCGACACGCTGCAGACCGCCGGCATGCTGCTCGGCCTGGCGGTGTGCACGGTCTACCTGCTCCACCGGCTCGACCTGAGCCCGGTGCAAGGCCTGGCGCAGATGCAGCAGCAAGGCCTGGCCGCCGTGTTCGACACCGACCCGGCGAGCAAGACCTGGTGGCTCAAGCAGATCGTGGCCGGCGCCTTCATCGCCATCGCGATGACCGGCCTGGACCAGGAGATTATGCAAAAGAGCATCTCGGTGCGCCGCCTGACCGACGCGCAGAAGAACATCGTCGTGCTCGCCTTCGTGCTGCTGGCGGTGGTGGCCGTGTTTCTCTACCTCGGTGGCCTGCTCTATTTGTTTGCGTCCACGGTGGGCCTGCAGGCGGCGGGCGACCGCATCTTCCCGGCCGTCGTGCTCGGCCACCTGCCGCTGGCGGTGCAAGTGCTGTTCGTGCTGGCGCTCATCTCCGCGCTGTTCCCGAGCGCCGACGGCGCGCTCACCGCGCTGACGTCGAGCTGGTGCATCGACCTGCTTGGCATGCAGCAGCGCGCGGATTGGGACGAAGCCCGCCGCCAGCGCATCCGGCGCGGCGTGCACCTGGCCTTCGCGGCCCTCTTCATGGTGCTGGTGCTGGGCTTCAAGGCGCTCGACGACCCGAGCATGATCGGCCTCATCCTCAAGATCGCGTCCTATACCTATGGGCCGCTGCTGGGGCTGTTTGCCTTCGGCATCCTGACGCGCCGTGCGGTGCGCGACCGCTGGGTGCCCGCGGTGGCGCTGGCCGCGCCGGCGCTGTGCTGGTGGATCGACGGCCACCAGCGCCAGATTTTCGGCCACTGGCAGCTGGGCCTGGAGCTGCTGCTGCTCAACGGCGCCATCGCCTTCGGCGGGCTGTGGCTGGCGTCCCGGCCGGGCG
>JANMVM010000115.1:0-2450 GCA_031392695.1 Rubrivivax sp. | reverse complement strand
CCAGCGCGACCGCATTGCCGCCTGGGCCCTGAAGCAGCGCCTGCCCACCTTCGCCGGCCAGTCCGAGCTGGTCCAGGCCGGTGTGCTGCTGGCCTATGCCGCGCCGCTGGCTCAGGCCTGCCGCCGCTCGGCGGTTTACGTTAAGAAGATCTTCGCTGGCGTCAAGCCGGCCGAGTTGCCGGTGGAGCAGCCGACGCGCTTCGAACTGGTCATCAACCTGAAGACCGCCAAGGCGCTGGGCCTGACGATCCCGCCATCCGTGCTGCTGCGAGCCGAGGAGGTGATTCGATGAAACGACGCGAATGGATTCAGTGCTTGTCGTCCGCGGTGCTATGGCCGCTGCCGCTGCTCGGCTTTGCGCAAGCCGGTCCCTTGCGGCGCATCGGCATACTGGCCAATGCCTCGGCGCAGCCGAACATGCCGGCGCCCGTGCTGGCGCTGGTCGACGCCTTGCGCGAGCTCGGCCATATCGAAGGCCGCACGCTGAAGATTGAATACCGCTGGGCCGAGGGCAAAGCCGAGCGGCTGCCCGAGCTGGCGGTCGATCTCGTGCGCAGCCGCGTCGAGCTGATCGTCGCCACTGGCGACGGCTCGACACGCGCCGCCATGGCCGCCACACGCAGCATCCCGATCGTGATGGCCACCAGCGGCGACGCCGTCGCTTCCGGCTTCGTTGCCAGCCTGGCGCGCCCGGGTGGCAACGTCACCGGCATGACGGCCATCAACCCCGAGCTGGCTGCAAAGCGGCTGCAATTGCTGCGCGAGCTGCGTCCACGCCTGGCGCGCCTGGCCGTGCTGTGGGAGCCCAACACGCATGCGCTGGAAATGCAAGCTACCCAGGCCGCAGCGCCCGAATTCGGTATCACCGTGCTACCCGTCGAGTTAGGCAGCTTCGAGGCCACCGATGCCGCCTTCGAGCGCATCGCACAGGCGCGAGCCGATGCACTGCTGGTGTTGAACAGCGCCGCCTCGTATCTGGCGCGCGCGCGCATCGTGCAGCTGGCCGCGCAACAGCGCCTGCCGGCGATGTACGAGGCGCGCGAGTACGCTGCCGCGGGTGGGCTCGCGGCTTATGGCGTGACCCATGTCGATCTGTTCCGCCAAAGCGCGCGGCACATCGACAAGATCCTCAAAGGCGCCAAGCCGGCCGACTTGCCTGTCGAGCAGCCGACCCGCATCCGGCTGACGCTGAACCGGACGGCCGCCGACGCCCTCGAACTGAAGCTGCCGCCATCGCTTCTGCTGCGCGCTGACGAGGTCATCGAATGACCCGCCAACGAAGGCAGCTGCTCGCGCTGGGCGCCTGGCTCTCAGCTGGCGTGGCCTGGGCCCAGGCGCCGCCGCGCATCGTCTTCATCTGGCCGGGCAGCGCCAGCGGTGAGGCGCTGCGTTCAACGGCGTTCAAGGAGGGCTTGCGTGACATCGGACTTGTGGCCGGCCGGGACTACCAGCTCGAGGAACTCTATGCCGACGGCCAGTACGACCGCTTTCCGGCCATGGCCGCCGAGGTGATGAAACAGCGACCGGCACTCATTATGGTGGTCACCATCGCCTCGGTGCGCGCAGTGCAGCAGGCGACGAAGACGGTTCCCATCGTCTTCGTGCCCACGAACGATCCGCTGGGCAGCGGCCTGATCGCCAGCTATGCGCGACCCGGTGCCAACACCACCGGGTTTTCAACCCAGAACGAGGACACGTTGCTCAAGAATCTGCAACCGCAGCGCGAACCGCTTCCGCGCGCGAAACGGATCGCGTCTCTCGTCAATCCGGGTAACCCGTCGGGTCCGAAACTCTTCGAGCACTTGCGTGCTTCGGCACTCGGGCTAGGAATCGACGCTAAGGCCTTCGATGTGACCTCGCCCCAAGGTCTGGACGCCGCGTTCAGCGCGATCAAGCAGTACCGGCCCGATGCGTTTCTGGCGATGCCCGATTCCATGTTCTTCAGCCTGCGCGAGCGCATCGCCACGTTCACACTCGAGAACCGGATACCGCACTTCAGCACCGCCCGGGAAAGCGCCCAGGCCGGCGCCCTGATCAGCTACGCAGCCTCGCAGAGCGAAATGTTTCGCCACTCGGCGATCTACGTGAAAAGGATCCTCGACGGCGCCAAGCCGGCCGACCTGCCAGTGGAACAACCCACGAAGTTCGAACTGGTCATCAACCTGAAGACCGCCCAGGCCTTGGGCCTGACCATCTCGCCATCGCTGCTGCTGCGCGCCGACGAGGTGATCCGATGACCGCACCACGGCGACAACTGTTCTTGTTGCTCATACTGCCACTGCTGACAGCGTGGCCCGCCTGGGCCCAGGCGCCGCCGCGCATCGTCTTCATCTGGCCGGGCAGCGCCAGCGGTGAGGCGCTGCGCTCCGGCGCCTTCAAGCAGGGGCTGCGCGACGTCGGGCTGGTGGAGGGCCGGCACTACACCCTGCTCGAGCGTTACGCCGAAGGCC
>JANMVM010000395.1:0-3720 GCA_031392695.1 Rubrivivax sp. | reverse complement strand
CCGGCGTACTTGCCGGACGAGGGGCTCACGTGAGCGAGTTCATTGAGTACAGCCTGCTCGGGCTGCTCAGCGGCGGTGTCACCGCCCTCGTCGCGCTGAGCTTCGTGCTGATTTACAAGGGCACTGGCGTCGTCAACTTCGCCGTGGGCGAGGTGATGATGCTCGGCGCCTACTTTTACTACGCCGGCGCGGTGAGCTTCGGGTTGCCGCCCTGGGTGGCCTTCGTCGGATCGCTGGTGCTGATCGGCCTGCTCGGCATCCTGATCGAACGCTTGGTGCTGCGCCCGTTGTCGGGTCAACCGGCGGTGGCGGTGCTGATGGCCACCATCGGCATGGCCAGCATCATTCACGGTGGCGTCGAGGCGGTGTGGGGCGGCGACACGTACAGCCCGCCGACGCTGCTGCCGCGCACGCCGCTTTTGATGGGCGACATCCTGATCCCCGGCACCGCGCTCGGCAACTTCGCCGTTGCGGCGCTGCTGATCGCAGGATTCCTTGCTTTCTTCCGCTACTCGAAGACCGGTATCGCGCTGCGCGCGACGGCCAGCGACCCCGTTACCGCTGCCACGCTGGGCATCAACATCAATTATTCGCAGCGCCTGACCTGGGTGCTCAGCGGCATGGTGGGGACAGTGGCCGGCGTGCTGATCGCCAGCTCGGCCGGGCTGTCGCCGCTGCTGGCCGCAGCGGCTTTGGGCGTCTTTGCAGCGATCATCCTGGGTGGCATGGACAGCGTGCTCGGCGCCATCGTCGCCAGTCTCATCGTGGGTCTGATCGAGGCGCTCGGCGCCGGCTACCTGGGCGGCAAGTCGCGCGACATCCTGCCTTATGTCGTGGTGCTCGCGATCCTGGTCGTGCGGCCGTACGGCATCTTCGGCACCCGCAGCATCGAGAGACTATGAAGCCCCCACGCTCACTGCGTTCGCTGCCCCCCCTCGGGGGCGGTCAGCGCCTTCGGAACGGCCGCGCGGCACTGACATGAGAACCGCCGTTTTCCACGAGACCTTCCGCTCCGAAGAGCGGCTCTGGGATTCGCCCACGCAGCAGCGCTTGATGGCGGTTTTTGTGTTGGCGCTGTTCACCCTGCCAATGTGGGGCAGCGACTATGCGCTGGCGATGGCTTGCATCGTCGGCATCCACGTCATCGCCACGCTGGGGCTGAATCTGACTACCGGCAACGCTGGGCTGATCTCGCTGTCGCACGGTGCCTTTCTCGGCGTCGGCTGCTACACAGTGGCGTATCTGGGCAAGATGGGCGTGCCGTTCTGGTTGACGCTGCCCGCTGCGGGGCTGCTGACGGCGGCGCTGGGTGTGCTGGTCGGCCTGCCCAGCTTGCGCGTGAAGGGCATTTACCTCGCGGTGGCCACGCTGGCGGCCCACTTCATCCTGAGTTTCGTATACCGCGAGTGGGATTCGGTGACCGGCGGCGTGCCCGGCACCAGCATCCCGCGCGCGAAACTGTTCGGCTTCGTATTCGTCGGTGACCGGCGCAACTTCTTCCTGATCTTTGCGGTGGTCTTCGTCGCCGCGCTGGCGGCGCGCAATCTGGCGCGGTCGCACTTCGGGCGCGCCTTCGTCGCCGTGCGCGAACGCGACTTCTCGGCCGAGATCCTGGGCGTGAACCTGCTGCGCACTAAGCTGCTGGCGTTCGCCATCGGCGCGTTCTACGCTGGCGTGGCGGGTGGCCTGCTGGGCTACTTCTACGGTGCCATCACGCCGGATTATTTCGTGCTCACGCTGTCAGTGTTCTACCTCGCGGCGGTGATCGTGGGCGGGCTGGGCAGCGTGCTCGGCAGTGTGCTCGGCGCGCTCTTCATGACCTTCGTGCCCGAGGCGCTGCGCCTGATTGCGCACGCCAGCTCACAACGGTTTCCCGGCGTCGCCGGCCTGCTGCTGCCGCTGGGGCAGGTCGTGTTCGGTGCGCTGATCATCGGATTTCTGGTGTTCGAGCCGCATGGCTTGGCGGCGAGCTGGGCCCGCATCCGGCGCTCGTTCCATCTCTGGCCTTTCAAGACTTGATTCAGGAGACACGATATGACCCACACCCCATTGCGGATGAACCGTCGCCGCCTCGTGCAGACCCTCGGCGCTGCCGCCACGCTGGGGCCGTTTGCCATCGGCTCGTCGCAGGCCCAGGCCCACAAGGGCGACATCGTCATCGGTGCCGCGCAGCCCATCACCGGCGTGTTCTCGTTCGCCGGCGTGGCGATGAACATGGGCCTCAACGACTACTGCGCCTGGCGCAACAGCAAGGGCGGTGTGGCCGGCCGCAAGCTGAAGTACGTGGCCGAGGACTCCGGTTTCAAGCTCGACCAGAGCGTGACGATCTTCAAGAAGATCATGGCCGCCGAGAAGCCCAGTTTCTTCTACGGCGACAGCACGCCGTGGGTGAAGGCGATCACGCAGGACGCCATCGCCGCCGGTACCGTCATGACCAGCTCGACCTCGCTGGCCACGGTCGTCGCCGACCCGGTGAACACGCCGCAGCATTTCGTGCCGGGCCCGACCTATCCGCGCCTGCACGAGATCCTGATGGAGTACATCGCGCGCACGTACAGCAGCGGCCCCAAGCCGCGCATCGCATACGTTTATGCCGACACCGAATTCGGCCGTGACGGCATCCCGGGTGGCAAGGCACGCGCGCAGAAGCTCGGCCTGCCGATCGTCGAGGAGATCGTCACCAAGCAGTCGGGCATCGACGTCGCGCCCGAAGTCGCCAAGCTGCGCCGCTCGCGCCCCGACATCGTGATCTTCCAGGGCTACATCCTGTCGCCGATGCCGGAGTTCGTGCGCCAGCTCGCCGAGGCCGGCCTCCACCCGAAGATCATGGGCACTGCCTGGGGCCTGGACAAGCCGGCCTACGACGCGCTGGCCAAGCTCAACGTCAACCTGGCCGGCGCTTCGATGTACCGCTACGGCCACGAGACCGACAGCACGATGATCAACAACATGCGCGAGTACCTGGCGACGAACCGGCCCGACGTCAAGCACATCGCGCCGTTTTATGTCTCCACCTGGCTGACGGGAATGATCTTCGCCGAGATTGCCGAGCGCTGCATCAAGGCCAACAAGGCGCTCACTCTGCCCAACATGAAGGCGGCGCTCGAAGGCATGACGCAGTGGGATTCGGGCGGCATTTTTGGCCAGCTCGCCGACCTGTCGAGCCACCAGATCCCGCTCGGCCGCATCTACCAGTACGACGCGGCGAAGCAGGCGATGGAGCCGGCCAGCAGCTGGATCAAAGTCTGAGGAACTGCGCGTGACTGCTGCGCTATCGATCGAGAACATCGAGGTCGTCTACAACCACAGCGTGCAGGCGCTGCGCGGCATGTCGATCGAGGTGCCCGCGGGGCAGATCGTCGCGCTGCTGGGCAGCAACGGCGCCGGCAAGACCAGCACGCTGAAGGCGGCCGGCGGCGTGCTGGCCTACGAGAACGGGCACGTGGCGTCGGGCCGCATCCGCTTTTTCGGCGACGACATCGGCGGCAAGCTGGCTTACCAGTTGGCTCGCGCCGGCATGGCCCACGTGCGCGAGGGCCGCCACATCTTCGGCGACCTCACGGTCGAAGAAAACCTGGTCGCCGCCGGCAGCGCGGTGATGGATTCGAAGCGCGGCCTGTTCGGCCGTCTGCGCGCGCCGCTGGACATCGAGCCCGTGTTCCGCTATTTCCCGCGCCTGCAGGACCGGCGCAAGCAGCTGGCCGGCTACCTGTCGGGCGG
>JANMVM010000370.1:0-7556 GCA_031392695.1 Rubrivivax sp. | reverse complement strand
CACAGATTTCGAGACATGAAAACGCGTCTTCGTCCACCATGCGTCGTTGCAAATCCTCGCGATACCAGAAGGTATCGCTGTGGTTTGCGCCTAGCCTGGCGAACGAATCCATCGTTTTCAACTTGTCTCGAAACCTATGGGTTGGAGCACTAGGTGGCGCTGAACTGGTCGAAGAAGGCATAGCCCATCTGCTGCCGCTTGGCGCCCATCATGGCGACGTCGGCGCGGCGCAGCAGGGCTTCGGTGCTGGCGCCGTCGCCGGGGCCGACAGCGATGCCGATGCTCGGCCGCACGGTCAATTCCAAGGCGCCGATCTTCAGCGGCGCCGACACGGCATCAAACAATTTGCAGGCCAGGTGACTGAGTTGATCGCGGCTGAGTTCGTTGCCCAGCAGGCAGGCGAATTCGTTGTCGCCCATGAGGTACACCCGGTCCTCGCTGCGAACCGAGCGCGCCAGCCGCGCCGCCACGATGCGCAGCAACTCGTCACCCGCCGCGGCGCCATGCTGGTCGTTGATCGCGTGCAGTCCGCCCAGGTCCAGGTACAGCACCGCGAGCGCCAGCTCGGCAGGCTCGGGCAGCCCCGGCGCCAGGGCTGGCGTGAACTCGGTCGCCACGCGCTGGCGAACAAGGCCTCGCGGGTGCCGTGCGGGCACGCCGTCGTGAGCCGCTGCTGCCTGGCTGCCGGCCTGTGCCGCGGCCAGTGCCGTTTGAGCCCGGGTCAGCTCCTGGGCCAGGGCGCTCTGGCGCGCGGCCTGCACGGCCAGCATCTGGTGCAGGTGCGCCAGCGCGTCGGCGCAGTCCAGCAAGTGGGTGCGCAGCCGCGCCTGCGCCAACGCGTGGGTGCCGGTGGCGGTGTCAGCCGCGCCGGCGCCCTCGTGCAGGCGCGCCTGTACGGCGGCGAAGAGCAGGGTCCAGTCGTCGAGCGCGGCCGCGCCTGTCGAGACGAAAGTGCGTAGGTCATTCACGGTCAGGGCTCCTCAAAGCCAATATTCCCACAGTCGCGCCAGCCATTCCTTCAGGCGCAGATCGGGCGAGCGCGCTTCCCAGGCCGGCAGCAGCACGGTGTCGGAAGCGGCCAGGTCCTGCTCGAACATGGCCTGCATCTGGGCTCCGAACTCGGTGCCCAGCACGACGGCGTTGAGCTCGTAGTTGTGCAGGAAGCTGCGCCAGTCGAGGTTGGTCGATCCGACGCTGGCCCACACGCCGTCGATGAGCGCGGTCTTGGCGTGCAGGATGACGTCGCGGCGCTCGTGCAGCCGCACGCCGGCGCGCAACAGGCGGCTGTAGTGGCTGCGGCCGGCGTGGAAGACGAGCCAGGAATCGGTCTGTGCCGGCAGGATCATGACCACCGCCACGCCGCGTTGCGCCGCGCCTTCCAGCGCCGCCAGCAATTGCGGGTCGGGGGCGAAGTAGGCGTTGGTCAGGTGGACGCTGGTCTCGGCGCTGGCGATGGCCGACAGCAGCGTGGCGTAGATCAGGCTGAAGGGCTCCTCGGGCGAGCTGCCGATGGCGCGCACGACTTGCCGGCCCGCGGGCTGTGGCGGCGGGAAGAACCGTCGCTCGACCATCGGCGGGCCCTTCTGGCTGGCCCAGGCGCTGATGAACAGTTTCTGCAATTCGGCCACCACCGGGCCCTGCAGGCGCAGGTCGGTGTCGCGCCAGTGCAGCGCGGCGGGCGGTGCCTGGGCGGCGGCACGCCTTGCCGCGCGCCCGAACGAGCCGCCCGAGTAGACGCTGCTGATGTTGATGCCGCCCAGGAACGCCGTCTGGCCGTCGACGATGAGCAGCTTGCGATGATCACGCTGGTTGATCTGCCAGTCGCCGGCGCCCTGCGCCGGATTGACCGGGTTGAACTGCAGCACCTTGACGCCGGCATCGCGCAGGGCGGTGAAGAAGGCCGCCGGCGTGCCCAGCGTGCCCACGCCGTCGTGGATCAGGTGCACCTGCACGCCCTGGCGCTGCTTGGCCATCAGCGCCTGCGCGAACTGCCGGCCCACGGCGTCGTCGTCGAGGATGTAGGTCTCCATGTTGATGTGGTCGCGCGCCTGGGCGATGGCCGCCAGCATGGCGCGGTAGGTGGCCGGCCCGTCCTGCAGCAGCAGCACCGCGTTGCCGGTGGTCAGCGGGCTGCCGACGATGGCGGCTTCGACCGCCAGGTGGCGTTCGAAGATGTCGGTGGGGGCGCTGCCCGGGCTCAGGCGGTCGAGGACGGCCTTGCTCTGGGCCGCCGACAGCGGGCCTCGTGACCCCACCAGCTGCACGGGTTTGTCCGCCACTGCCGCCGGCGTGGCCGCGGCCGTGGGCAGGCTGCTGCACCCGGCCGCGCCGGCCAGCAGCAGCGCGCCCAGGGCCAGCCTGAGGCCTGGCGATTGGAAAATCCAGGAATCCATGAATCGCAGCGTAGCGATCGCGCCGTCGCCCTACCGTGCGCCACCGTACGCAGCGCGACTGCGACGTCGCTTCAGCCCAACTGCGCCGAATAGGCGTTGCGCTGCTGCTGGTAGCAACTGCAGGCGGCGGCCTCCAGGCCCTGGCGGTCGAGCACCTGGACTTCGCCGCGGTGGTAGCTGATGAGGCCGTGACGCTGCAGTTCGCCGGCGGCCACGGTGACGCCGACGCGGCGCACGCCCATCATGCGGGCCAGGAACTCATGCGTGACGTGAAAGTGGTCGGCGTGCGCGCGGTCCTGGCTCATCAGCAGCCAGCGCGACAGGCGCGGGCCGATGAGGTGGAAGCGCAGGCAGGCCGTCGAAGAGGCCATCTGGTCCATCACCACGTAAAGGTAGCGCAGCACGCTGCTGCGCAGCGGTGCACTGCGCTCGAGCTCGCGCTGCAGCGCGGCGCTGCCGATGCGCCAGGCCGACCCCGTGCCCTGCACCAGCGCCTCCATCGGCGCGGCGGCCACCCCCAGCGCCAGCTCGGCGCCGAACAGGCCCTCACGGCCGACCATGCCCACTTCCAGGCTCGGGTGGCCCTCGATGCGGGTCAGCAGCGAGATGAAGCCATCGACGGGAAAGTAGGCGTGCGCCATCGACGCGCCGATCTCGCACAGCACGTCGCCGTTGACCAGCTGCACGCTTTCGCACTGCGACAGCAGTTGCGCGCGTTCTTTCCTGGGCAGCAATTCGACGAGATGGTTCTGCGCCTGGGGCACGGCAACTCCTGCAATACAGGCTCGCCAGCGCTGCGGGCCTGTGGTGAAACGGCGGTCGCACGGCCAGCGCGCGCAATCGAGGACAGGAAGGTAGGAAGCCGCGAGTCTGGCCGCTGACGCCGGATTGCACTGTGCTGCAGCGCACGAAGCGCGCGACGGGCACCGGGCCGCCCCGCGGCGGGGCCGGTGCTCAGGTGGCCAAGCGGTCGGGCAGCAGGCGCTCGTATTCCCGCTTCACGACCGCGTAGCACTCGCAGGTGCGCCGCTCCAGGCCCGGCCGGTCGAGCACTGTGATGTGGCCGCGCGAATAGCGGATGAGCCCCAGGTGCTGCAGCTTGAGCGCCGCTTCGGTGACGCCTTCACGGCGCACGCCCAGCATGTTGGCGATGAGCTCCTGCGTCATGATCAGGTCGACGCCCTGCAGCCGGTCCAGGCTCAGCAGCAGCCAGCGGCACAGTTGCTGCTCCAGCGCGTGGTGGCGGTTGCACACGGCGGTCTGCGACATCTGCGTGATCAGCGCCTGGGTGTAGCGCAGCAGCAGGTGCATCACCGGGTGCGACTGGTTGAATTCCTCCTTCACGGCGGCCGCACTCAGCCGGTAGCCTTCGCCGGCGCTTTGCACCACCGCGCGGCTGGGCGTGGACTCACCGCCCATGAAGAGCGAGATGCCGACCACGCCTTCGCAGCCGACGACGGCAATCTCGGCCGAGGCGCCGCTTTCCATCACGTACAGCAGCGACACGATGGCGGTGGTGGGGAAGTAGACGTGGCTGATCGTGCGGCCCGACTCGTACATCACCTGGCCCAGCGGCATCGGCACCCATTCCAGCTTTGGCTGCCAGCGTTGCCACTCGGCCGCCGGCAGCGCGGCCAGCAGGTGGTTGCTCAAGGGGTTGGGGGCGGTGGACATCGGGCGGTTTCCGCTGCCAGGCAGAGGGGGGAACGAGGCTGCAGCGTACTGTAGCGCCGTTGGCGCCCGGCAGCCTTCGAGCGCCCGGGGGCTGGGCGAACCGCATCGGTGCGCCAGCGCAGCGGAAATAGGCAGCGCCGTCCGTCTGCTGGCGCACAGACGGGGTGCAGCGCAGGCCGCAACACTGCCGCAGGGCCTGCTTTGAAGCCCCTGCCTTGAAGCCCTGCCTTGAAGCCATCACCCCTGGGATCAGCGGCAGCGTTGGAGACCGTGTTTCCCGTCTTGCCGGCAAACCAGCGCCCATCTGAACCCGAACCGATTCACCTATCTAACCGATTGGCGCAATGCCCGACTCAGTCAGTCACTTGACCCTTGACGAATTGCGTCACCAGGAGTCCCTGCTCAAGACCGGAGCGCTGCAGAACGCGATCTTCAACAGTGCGAATTTTTCGAGCATTGCGACTGACGCCCGGGGTGTGATCCAGATCTTCAACGTCGGCGCCGAGCGCATGCTCGGTTACAGCGCCGCCGAGGTGGTCAACAAGATCACGCCGGCCGATATCTCCGATCCGCAAGAGCTGATCGCACGGGCCAAGAGCCTGAGCGCGGAGCTCGGCACGCCCATCACGCCCGGTTTCGAGGCCCTGGTCTTCAAGGCCACGCGCGGCATCGAAGTCATCTACGAGTTGACCTACATCCGCAAGGACAGCAGCCGCTTTCCTGCCGTGGTCTCGGTCACGGCGCTGCGCGATGCTGACGGCACCATCATCGGCTACCTGCTCATCGGCACCGACAACACGGCGCGCAAGCAGGTCGAGGCAGAACAGAAAAAGCTCGACCAGCGCCTGCGCGACCAGCAGTTCTACACCCGCTCGCTGATCGAATCGAGCGTCGACGCGCTGATGACCACCGATCCGGCGGGCATCATCTCGGACGTCAACGAGCAGATGGAAACGCTCACCGGCTGCACCCGCGACGAGCTCATCGGCGCGCCGTTCAAGAACTACTTCACCGACCCGGATCGGGCCGAGGCCGGCATCAAGCGCGTGTTGGGCGAAAGGCGCGTCACCAACTACGAACTGACGGCCTTCGACCGCGACGGCCGCACCACCGACGTGTCCTACAACGCCACCACCTTCTACGACCGCGACCGCAACCTGCAGGGCGTGTTCGCGGCGGCGCGCGACGTCACCGAGCGCAAGCTGC
Source organism: Rubrivivax sp. (assembly GCA_031392695.1). Classification (GTDB taxonomy): domain Bacteria; phylum Pseudomonadota; class Gammaproteobacteria; order Burkholderiales; family Burkholderiaceae_C; genus Rubrivivax. The sequence continues at coordinate 2,283 of JANMVM010000370.1, read as the reverse complement.
TGGACCGCGCGCTGCAGGACACCAACGTGGCGCTGCAAAGCGCCAAGTCGGCGGCCGAAAAGGCCAACCTGGCCAAGTCGGACTTCCTGTCCAGCATGAGCCATGAGTTGCGCTCGCCGCTGAACGCCATCCTGGGCTTCGCCCAGCTCATGGATTCGGGGCTGCCGGTGCTGACGCAGGGCCAGAAAGAAAGCGTCGACCAGATCCTGCAGGCCGGCTGGTACCTGCTCGACCTCATCAACGAGATCCTTGACCTGTCGCTCATCGAATCGGGCAAGCTGTCGCTGTCGCTGGAGCTGATGTCGGTGGCCGAGGTCCTGGACGACTGCCACGCCATGACCGAGCCGCAGGCCACGAAGTGCGCCATCCGCCTCGTCTTCCCGCAGGACCTGGGCCCCTACCCGGTGCAGGCCGACCGCACGCGCCTGAAGCAGGTCTTCATCAACCTGCTGTCCAACGCCATCAAGTACAACAGCGCCGGCGGCGAAGTCGAAGTCAGCTGCAGCAACCCGTCGCCGCAACGCACGCGCATCAGCTTTCGTGACCAGGGCGCCGGCCTGTCGGCCGACAAGCTGGCGCAACTGTTCCAGCCCTTCAATCGCCTGGGCCAGGAGGCCGGGCCCGAAGAGGGCACCGGCATCGGCCTCGTGGTGAGCAAGCGCCTGGTGGAACTCATGGGCGGCGAGATCGGTGTCAACAGCACGGTGGGCGTGGGCAGCGTGTTCTGGATCGAGCTCGATACCGCGGCGCAAACCCAGGCCGCGTCGCACCAGGAAGTGTTGGACGCCGTGCCCCTGGCGGCGCCCGGCGCCGGCGCTGGCCCGCGCACCGTGCTCTACGTCGAGGACAACCCGGCCAACCTGCTGCTGGTGGACAAGCTGCTGGCGCGCCGGCCCGACCTGTGCCTGATCACGGCCATGGACGGCATCCACGGCGTCGAACTGGCCCGCACGCGCCGGCCCGACGTGGTGCTGATGGACATCAACCTGCCCGGCATCAGCGGCATCGAGGCGCTGGCCCGGCTGCGCGCCGACCCGAGCACGGCGGCGATCCCGGTTATCGCGCTGAGCGCCAATGCCATGTTCCACGACATCGCCAAGGGCCTGGAAGCGGGCTTCTTCCGCTACCTCACCAAACCGATCAAGGTGGTGGAGCTGATGACCACGCTCGACGAAGCGCTGAGCTTCGTCGAGCCACGCCCGGCGGCGGCCGGCAAGCGCGCGGCGGGCCCGTGATCGAGGAATCCGACATCCTTGAAGCCAGCATCCTGATCGTCGACGATCAGCAGGCCAACGTCAGCCTGCTGCAGCGCCTGCTGGCGCAGGCCGGCTACACGCAGGTGGCCTCGACGATGAGCCCGCGCGAGGTCTGTGCGCTGCACCTCAAGAACCGCTTCGACCTGATCCTGCTCGACCTGCAGATGCCGGGCTTCGACGGCTTTGAGGTCATGGCCGCCCTGAAGCTCGCCAACGGCTCGGGCTACGTGCCCGTGATCGTGCTGACCGCCCATCCGGCCGAGAAGCTGCGCGCCCTGCAAGCCGGTGCCAAGGACTACGTCGGCAAGCCCTTCGACCTGCTGGAAGTCAAGACCCGCATCCGCAACCTGCTCGAGGTGCGGCTGCTGTACCGCCGGCTCGAAGGCTACAACGAGCTGCTGGAACGCACCGTGCGCGAGCGCACCGCTGAGCTGATCGCCAGCGAGTACCGCTTCCGGCGCCTCACCGAGCTGGCCTCGGACTGGTACTGGGAGCAGAGCGAGAGCGGTGAGTTCACGCGCGTCAGCGGCCCGGTGCTGGACATGCTGGGGCTGCGCATGACGAGCTTTCTGGGCGACGCCGACGGCGCCGCCGAGGTGGGCTGGAACGAAACCGAACGCGCCGAACTGCAGGCCCTGATTTTGAGCCGCCAGCCTTTCCTGGACTTCAACTTCAGCCAGGTCGGCGTCGATGGCAGCGAGCGCCACTTCCGGGTCAGCGGCGAGCCCATGCTCGACGAGTTTTGCCGCTACACCGGCTACCGCGGCATCGGCGTCGAAGTCATGCCCCCGCAGCCGAGGGCGGCGCTGAACAGCTGAGCCTGGCGACCGGTCACGGCTTGCCGGCCCGGCGCGCCGATCGATCGACCCAGACTTCGCTGGCTTCATCCCAGCGGTGGGTGCGCAGGAACTGTCGCGTCTCCTGGCGCATCTGGTCGCGCGTCATGGCGCTCAGGTTGCGCGGCGCGGCGCGCAGCGGCAACCAGCCACCGCGCGCTTCGTCCCAGCGGTGCGTGCTCAGGAATTCG
>JANMVM010000345.1:0-6314 GCA_031392695.1 Rubrivivax sp. | reverse complement strand
CGTCAAGCGCGTGCTCGACGCGGGTGCGCATTCGCTGCTCTTCCCGTTCATCCAGAACGCCGACGAAGCGCGCCAGGCGGTGGCCTCCACGCGCTACCCGCCCGAGGGCGTGCGCGGCATGGCGGGCATGAGCCGGGCTTCGCGCTTCGGCACCGTGCCCGACTTCTTCAAGCAGGCCAATGCCGGGGTCTGCGCGGTGCTGCAGCTGGAGACGCCGGCGGCCATTGCGCATCTTGAAGCGATCGCCGCCGTGCCCGGCGTGGGTGGCCTCTTCGTCGGCCCCGGCGATCTGTCGGGGGCGATGGGCCATGTCGGCAACCTCACCCACCCCGAGGTCATGACGTTGATGGCCAGCGCAGCCGAGCGCGCGCGCCGGCTCGGCATGCCCATCGGCACCGTGGGCGGCACGCCCGAGGTGGTGGCGCGCTACCGCGCCATCGGCTACGACTTCGTGGCCGTGGCCTCGGACCTCGGCTTGCTGATGCGCGCGGCGCAGGCCGCGGCGCAGGCGCTGCGCGCCATCGACGGCACCGCGCCAGCGCCCGCGGCGGCGCCGGCCGGGCCGCAGAGCGCCTACTGATCGCGATGGCCGCCGTCAGCCTGCAGGGCGTCAGCAAAAGCTACGACGGCAAGACCACCGTCATCCACGGCATCGACCTCGAGATCCGCCACGGCGAGTTCGTCGTCTTCGTCGGCCCCAGCGGCTGTGGCAAAAGCACGCTGCTGCGCATGATCGCCGGGCTGGAGCCGATCAGCGGCGGCCAGGTGCGCATCGACGGCGCGGTGGTCAACGACTTGCCGCCGCGCAGCCGCGACATCGCGATGGTCTTCCAGGACTACGCCTTGTACCCGCACAAGACCTTGTACGAGAACATGGCCTTCGGCCTGCGCCTGCGCAAGACCGCCGAGGCCGAGATCGAGCGCCGGGTGATGGACGCGGCGCGGCTGCTGCGCATCGATCACATGCTCGAGCGGCGCCCGGCAGCGCTCAGCGGCGGGCAGCGCCAGCGAGTGGCCATCGGGCGCGCCATCGTGCGCGAGCCCAAGGTGTTCTTGTTCGATGAGCCGCTGTCCAACCTGGACGCGCAGTTGCGCAACGAGATGCGCAGCGAGATCAAGCGCCTGCACCAGCGCCTGGGCGCGACGATCATCTACGTCACCCACGACCAGGTCGAGGCGATGACGCTGGCCGACCGCATCGCCGTGCTCTCGGGCGGCCACACCATGCAGTACGACACCCCCGACGCCATCTACAACCGGCCGGCTGCGCTGTTCGTCGCCGGCTTCACCGGCGCGCCGCCGATGAACCTGGCTGCGTGTTCGCTGCAGGGCGACGCGGTGGCGCTGGGCGAGGCGCGGATCGCGCTGCCCGCGGCGCTGGCGGCGCGCGGCCGTGCCGCCAACGCCTTGACCTTTGGCGTGCGGCCCGAGAACATCGCACTGGCGCCGCTGGACGCGGCAGCACAGCGCGTCGGCGCGCGCGTCTCGCTGCTCGAACCCCTGGGCGCCGAGACCCTGCTCACGCTGTCGATCGGCAACGTCGAGATGGTGGCGCGCGCGCCGGCGTCGTTTCGCCAGGTGCCGGGCACGGCGCTGGATGTCTACCTGAGCCCGCAACACCTGCACTTGTTCGACGCCGGCAGCGGCGTCGCGCTTTGAGGAGCAATTGCCATGACCCGTCGCAACATCCTGTCGGTGGCCCTGGTGGCGCTGGTCGCCCTGATGGCCCTGACCCTTGTCACCATGCCCGCGCAGGCGCAGACCCGGCTGCGCGTGTTCTCGGGCGGCCAGCAGCAGCGGCCCGACCTGATGAAGAAGCTCTTCGAGGACTATGCCAAGCGCAACCCCGGCGTCAGCATCGACATCGAGACCGGCGGCGCGACGAGTGAACTGCAGCGCCAGTACCTGAGCACCGTGCTCAACGCCAAGGACGCGTCGATCGACATCTACCTCATCGACATCGTCAACCCGGCGCAGTACTACGGCGCCGGCTGGCTGGAGCCGCTGAATGCCTACGTCGGCGAGCCGGCCACCGCGCTCAAGCCCTACCTGCCGGTGTACGCCAGCTCCAACGTCGTCGACGGCAAGGTCGCGGCGATGCCGGCCTTCGCCGACGCCATGTTCATGTACTACCGCAAGGACCTGCTGGACAAGCACAAGGTGGCCGAGCCCAGGACCTGGGACGAACTGGCCCTGGCGGCGCGCAAGATCCAGGCCGCCGAAGCGCAGTCCGGCAACCCCAACCTGCAGGGCCTGTCGATCCAGGGCGCGCCCATCGAGGGCGCGGTCTGCACCTTCTTGCTGCCTTATTGGAGCCAGGGCAAGGAGTTCAACGACGCCGCCGGCAAGCTCACGCTCGACCGCGCGGCGGCGGCCAAGGGCCTGCAGCAGTGGCTGAGCCTGGTCGACGCCGGCGTCATCAAGAAAAACGTGGCCGAAGTCAAGACGCCCGACACGGTGAATGAATTCAAGGCCGGCCAGGTGCTCTTCGCCATCAACTGGGGCTTTGCCTGGGACCGCTTCAAGGACGACGCCGACTCCAAGGTGGCGGGCAAAGTCGGTGTGATGCCGCTGCCCGCGATGGCCGGCGGCAAGAGCGCCACCTGCATCGGCGGCTGGCAGTGGGCGGTGAGCGCCTTCAGCAAGCACAAGGCCGAAGCGGCCAAGCTGGTGCGTCACATGGCCAGCCCCGAGGCCAGCAAATTCCTGGCCGTCGAGGGCTCGCTGCTGCCGACCTACGCCGGCGTCTACACCGATGCCGACGTGACCCGGATGGTGCCGTGGTTCAAGGACGCCGCCAGCGTCGTCATCGCCGGCCGGAGCCGTCCGATGTCGCGCGAGTACGGACAGGTCAGCGACGTCATCCGCACCACCACGAGCGCGGTGCTGGCGCGCACCAAGACGCCCGATGAAGGCGTGGCCGAGATCGGTGCGCGGCTCGGCCGCGTGATGCGCTAGCGCCTGGGCACGCTGGCATGAGCGCATGACCCCGTCGCGACTGATCGCAGCGCTGCGCGACCCGAGCGAGAAGACGCTGGGCGTGCTGCTGCTCGCGCCGGCCTTCCTGCTGCTGGCGCTGATCGTCGTCTACCCGATCGGCAAGCTCATCGTCAACAGCTTCTTCGACCTGCGGCTGTCGGGCGGCGGCGGCGCCCGCTTCGTGGGCCTGGAGAACTACGCCCTGGTGTGGGCCGACGCCGACTTCTGGAACGCCACCCGCAACACCGTGCTCATCACGCTCATCACCGTGCCCGGTGCGCTGGTCGTCGGCCTGGCCCTGGCGATGCTGGCCAATCTGCCCTTCAAGCGCCAATGGCCGGTGCGGCTGGCGCTGCTGCTGCCGTGGGCGCTGCCGCTGTCCTTTGCCGGGCTCATCTTCGCCTGGTTCTTTCACACCGAGTACGGCGTCATCAACGACCTCGCGCGGCGCCTGGGCAGCGCCGAGGCCACGATGTGGCTGCTGCGCCCGAACTGGGCCTTCGCCGCCATCTGCCTGACCATCGTCTGGAAGTCCAGCTCCTTCATGGCGCTGATCCTGTTGGCGGGCCTGCAGATGATCCCGAAGTCACTCTACGAAGCCGCCGAGGTCGACGGCGCGAGCCGCTGGCAGCAGTTCTGGCAGATCACGATCCCGATGCTCATGCCCAGCATCCTGGTGGCGCTGATCTTTCGCACCATCACCGCGCTGCAGACCTTCGACATTCCCTACACCATGACCAAGGGCGGCCCCGGCAACAGCACCGAGACGCTGGCCATGCTGATCCACAAGACGACCATCGACTACCTCGACGTGGGCTACGGCAGCACGCTGGCGGTGTGCATGTTCGTGCTCTCGCTCGTCATCACCGGCTTGTACCTGCGGCACGTGGGGCGCAGCGCATGAAGTGGCTCGAGCCGCGAGCCCTGCGCTTCATCGCGGCTGCGATCGTGGTGCTCAACGGCTTCTTCCCGGCGCTGTGGATCCTGCTCACCTCGCTCAAGACCGAGACCGAGCTGGTGCACAAGCCGATCAGCTACTGGCCGCAGCAGGCCACGCTGGCCAACTACGTGCAGGCATTCACCGACCAGCCGCTGCTGAGCTACCTGCTCAACAGCGCCGTGGTGGCGGTGGGCTCGACCGTCGTCTCGCTCTTCGTGTCGGCACTGGCGGCCTACGCCATCGCGCGCCTGAACCTCAGGCGCCGGCAGCTGATCCTGACCTGCATCGTGGCGAGCTCGATGTTTCCGCTGGTCACGCTGCTGGTGCCGATCTTCGAGACCATGCGCTCGCTCGGCCTGCTCAACACCTACACCGCGCTCATCGTGCCTTACACCGTGCTCAACCTGCCGGTGTGCACGCTGGTGCTGGTGGGCTTCTTCCAGAGCATCCCCAGGGACCTTGAGAACGCGGCCATGATCGACGGCTGCACGCGGCTGGGCGCGCTGTGGCGCGTCGTCGTGCCGCTGGCCGCGCCCGGCGTGTTCACGGCCGGCATCCTGGCCTTCGTCAATGCCTGGGACGAATTCCTGCTGGCGCTGTCGCTCAACGCCAGCGCCAGCATGCGCACGCTGCCGGTGGGCATCACGCTGTACCAGGGAGAATTCAGCTTTCCGTGGCCGATCATCTCGGCCGCACTCATCGTGGCCATCGTGCCCATCGCCGTACTCATCGCGCTGTTCCAGGAGCGCGTGGTGGGCGGGCTCACGCAGGGCGGCCTCAAGGGATAAGGTCGGACATGGACATCCTGCGTTACGGCATCATCGGCTGCGGCAGCATGGGCCGCGAGCACATCGAAAACCTGCAGGCCCTGGGCGGCGCGCGGGTCACGGCGCTGGCCGACCCCGATGCCGCCAGCCGTGCCGCGGCGCTGGCCTGCTGCCGCGAGGCGCCGCAGGTCTTCGAGCAGGCCGACGAGCTGCTGCGCAGCGGCCTGTGCGACGCGGTCGTCATCGCCACGCCCAACCACACCCATGCCGAGGTCCTGCGCACGGCGCTGGCCACCGAGCTGCACATCCTGGTCGAAAAGCCGCTCGTCACGCGCATCGCCGACGGGATCGAGTTGATGCGGCGCGCCGAAGGCCGCCGCGGCATCGTCTGGGTGGCACAGGAATACCGCTACATGCCGCCGGTGGCCGAGATGATCCGCATCGCCCATCAAGGCGGCGTGGGACGCATCCAGCAGGTGGCCATCCGCGAGCACCGCGAACCCTTCTATCCCAAGGTCGGCGACTGGAACCGCTTCAGCGCCAACACCGGGGGCACGCTGGTGGAGAAGTGCTGCCACTACTTCAACCTGATGGACCTCATCCTGCGCGAAAAGCCGACCCGCCTGTTCGCCAGCGGCGGCCAGCGCGTCAACCACCTCACCGAGAGCTACGGCGGGCTGCGCCCCGATATCCTGGACAGCGCCTTCGTGGTCGTCGAATACGGCAGCGGCGCGCGCGCCATGCTCGACCTGTGCATGTTTGCCGAGAACACCACCGACAACGAGCACATCACGGTCGTCGGCGACGAGGGCAAGCTCGAGTCGCTGCTGCCGAGCCTGACGCTGCGCCACGGCCGGCGCGAGGACTGGGGCCGGCGCGAGGCCTGGGGTGAGGCCTCGGGCACGGGCAGGGGTGTCTCGGTGCGCCGGGTGTGGGATACGAATATCAAGTACGCCGGCCACCACTTCGGCGCCAGCTATATCGAGCACCAGCGCTTCGCGGCTGCCATCCGCGAAGGCCGGCCGCCGGAGATACCCCTCGAAGAAGGCCTGCGCGCGGTGGCCACCGGGCTGGCGGCGCACAAGAGCATCGACGAAGGGCGCGTCGTGCTGATGAGCGAAGTATTGCCTGCGGGCTGGTGAGGCACCGATGAGCTACGCCGTCTACCCCAGCCTGCGCGAGCGCGTGGTCTTCATCTCGGGCGGCAGCTCGGGCATCGGGGCCGAGCTCGTGCGTGCCTTCGCGCATCAGGGCTCGCGTGTCGCCTGCTGTGGCACCCAGGCCGCGGGTGGGCAAGCGCTCAGCGCCGAGCTCACGGCTGCCGGTCTGCCTGCACCCTGGTACGGGGCCTGCGACGTGCGCGACGCGCATGCCTACCAGGCACTGCTCAGGCGCGTGATCGACGAGCTCGGCCCCATCCGCGTGCTCGTCAACAACGCCGGCCGCGACGACCGCCATGCCATGGAAGACGTAACGCCCGAGATCTGGGACGAGCGGCTGGCGCTCAACCTCAAGCACTACTTCTTCGCCATCCAGGCGGTGGCGCCGGGCATGGCCGCGGCGGGCGGCGGCAGCGTCATCAACATGGGCAGTGTGAGCTGGATGCGCGGGCGGCCGAACCTCGTCGG
>JANMVM010000311.1:0-33583 GCA_031392695.1 Rubrivivax sp. | reverse complement strand
GCAGCATCGGCACCAGCGCGGCGTAGTCGATGACGCCATGCTGCAAGTCGATGGTCAAGGTGTCCCAGCCCTGGTGGGCCATGACCTCGGCCGAGAAACTGTTGGCGATGGCCAGCCAGCCGTTGATGGCGGGTTGGCCCTGGGCCCAAAGCTGGCGCAGTCGGTTCTCTCGCATGGGGTTCTCCGTCCAGGGTGGCGCGATGATGGCATGGCGCAAACCCCGCCGTGAAGCGCCATGGCAGCGGGCAGGGTGCCGACAGCCCTCGATCGATCGGCACCGCCGCTCGAAGCGGGCGAGCGCTGCTGGGCCTGCGAACGGCGGTGCGCGGCAGGCACCTGCGTGGCGAGTTCGTGCCGCTGCGGCAGGCGCTGAAGGTCTGCGCCAAGGCGCTGTGGGGCCTGTTCACCAGGGTCATCATGCTGGGCGGCATCCTGGTCGGCGTGTTCACGGCCAACGAAAGCGCCAGCATCGCCGCGCTGCGGGACTTCATCGTGACCTTCTGCCGCCCACGCTCCTGGCGCTGGATCGAGCTTCCGAAGCGGGTCCGCCGCATCGTCAAGACGGTGACGAGGGTGGTGGTCCTGATCGGCTTCGCCGCCCGCTTCGGCTACCGGATGACGCTGACGATCCTGCTGCTGCTGGTGAAGACACGGGGTGTGGACGCGGTGCAATTCGGCATCATCATGGTGCTCTCAACCTGGGCATCGGCCGGATCAAGCCCGCGCTGGCTTCGGTGCTGTTCGTGGGCATGTTCCTGGTCTTGAAGATGGTCACCGACCTGCCTGCGCCGAGCCTGTGGCTGCCGCGACTGCCGGGCCTGTGACCTGGCATGGGAGATTTTCATGGACACCGGCACCCGCTTCGACTTCGCGCCCTCGCAGCGCCTGCCCGACCCGCGCATCGAAGTCCTCGATGAACGCTTCCTGGCGCTGCGCCTGCTATCGGGCACGGTGGAGCAACTGGCCACCGGCCTGTACTGGGCCGAAGGGCCGCAGTGGTTCGGCGACGGGCGCTACCTGCTGTTTTCCGACATCCCCAACAACCGCATCCTGCGCTGGGACGACTGCTCGGGTGCGATCAGCGAATTCCGCAAACCGTCCAACCACGCCAACGGCCTGGCGCGCGACCGCCAGGGCCGGCTGCTGGCCTGCGAACACGGCACGCGGCGCGTCACGCGCACCGAGTACGACGGCAGCATCACCGTGCTGGCCAGCCACTATCAAGGCAAGCGGCTGAACTCGCCCAACGACATCGTCTGCGCCAGCGATGGCGGCGTCTGGTTCACCGATCCGCCATTCGGCATCCTGGGCTGGTGGGAAGGCGAGCCGGCGACACCCGAGCTGCCGCATGGCGTCTACCGCATCGACCCCGTCAGCGGCGATCTGGTGATGGTGCTGTCGGACCTGCAGGGCAGCAACGGCCTGGCCTTCTGCCCCGACGAGCGCGTGCTCTACGTGGTGGAAAGCCGCGCCACGCCGCACCGCAAGATCTGGGCCTACGACGTCGACGGTGCGGCGCTGGCCAACCAGCGCCTGTTCGTCGATGCGCAGGGCCCGGGCGCCTATGACGGCATCGCCGTCGACGTGCAGGGCAACGTCTGGTGCGGTTTTGGCAGCGGCGGCGCCGCGGGGGCGGACCTGGAAGCACTCGACGGCGTGCGCGTCTACAACGCTGCCGGCGACACGCTGGCCCACATCCACCTGCCCGAGCGCTGCGCCAATCTGTGTTTCGGTGGCGCCAAGAACAACCGCCTGTTCATGGCCAGCAGCCATTCGCTGTATGCGCTGTACGTCAACGTGCGCGGGGCGGCCTGAGGCCCGGGTGGCACCGTCGATCGGCCTGGCGCGCCGTCAGCGTTCGGCGATGTAGTGCTGCATGGTGGGCGCCTCGCCGGCGGCCAGGTGCTCGCGCAGCTGGGCTTCCAGAGCCTGGTCGGCGAGCGTGGCGCGTGAGCGCTGGTGCAGGTAGTCGGCCCAGCTCGTGACGATGAAGCGCTCGAGGTAGCGCGACGGGTCACCGAGGTCGCGGTAGATGCGCCAGAAGGTGGCGCCGTCGCGCTTGCGCGGCGCGCGCATCAGGCTCACGGCTTCGAGGAAGGCCTCGGTGCGCTCGGGCATCACGCGGTAGCCGATTTCCACCGCCACCGGGCCGGCTTCGGGCTCGGGCAGGTGGGCCACGAAGAGGTCTGGCGACAGCGTGGCCTGCGTCACCTCGTCGAGTGCGCTCATGCGCAGCGGAAAGGGCCGCGCCAGCAGCAGGCCAGCGGCCATGCACGCGGCGGCCAGCAGCAGCGCCGGCGTGAGGCCCAGGATGTCGGACAGCGCGCCCCACCAGGCCGAGCCGATGGCGAACGAACCCAGCGCGCACAGCGTGTGCAAGGCGGTGGCGCGGGCGCGCACCCAGGGCGGCACGCTGGTCTGCGTGGCCGTGTTGTAGGTCGACATCACCGCCATCCAGGCGCCGCCCCCGGCCACCAGCGCGAGGTAGACGAGCGGCCGCATCGACGACAGCGCCGCAGTGGCCATGGCCAGCGCGAAGACCACGCCGCCGATGGCCACCAGCCGTTCCAGCCCGAGCCGCTTGCGCAGCGGGCCGATGACCAGCCCCACGAGCACGGCGCCGGTGCCCAGGCAGCCCATCAGGAAGCCGAAGCCGGTGGCGCCCAGGCCCAGCTGGCGCTGCCCGACCACCGGCAGCAGGGCCCACAGCGCGGAGCCGGCGGCGCTGTAGGCGCCGGTGCGCACGAGTTGCGCCAGCACGGTTTCGGAGTGGCGGGCAAAGCGCAGTGCGCTGAGCATGCCGCCCCACAGCCGCTCGGCCGGCAGGCGCGACGGCGGGTGCGGGCGCGGCGGGTGCCGGCGCATCGCCTGCAGCAGCGCCAGGATGCCGGCCACCGCGAAGACGAAGACCCAGCCGCTGCCGGCTTGGGAAAAGACCCAGCCGGCAATCGCCGGGCCGATCGCGCGCGCGCTGTTGTAGGCGATGCCGAAGGCGGTGATGGCCTGCGGCAGTTCCTCGCGCGGCACGGCGTCGACGAGGGCTGAATTCCAGGCCGGCGACAACAGCGCCGTGCAGCAGCCGGCGACGAAGGTCAGCAGCAGCAGCGTCGGCGCGCCGGCCCAGCCGCTGAAGACCAACGCCGCCAGCGCCGCGACCACCAGCGCCTGCAGCGCGAGCGAGCCGACGATGAGCCGGCGGCGGTCGGTGGTGTCGGCCAGCACGCCGGCGGGCAGCGCGAACAGGAACATCGGCAGGAACACTGCGGTCTGCACCAGCGCGGCCAGAAACGACGAGCCGGTGATCTCGATCATGAGCCAGGCCGTGGCCATGGCCTGCATGGCGTTGCCGATGAAGTAGACCGTGCCGCCGCCGATGATGGCGGCAAAGGCCGGGTGCCGCAGCGTGGCGCGGATCGAGTCGGCGCCAGCGCTCAGGGCACGGTCAGGGGCGGTCATGCCCCATTGTGGCGGCCGGGATCAGTCGCCGCTGTACGGCGTGCCGTAGAACTTGTGCACGCCGCTGGCCCAGGTCTTGTCCGACATCGCCGGCCAACGGTCCTGGTCGAAGCCGGGCGCGTCCTTGAGCACGGTCTTCGGCACCTTGAGCGTGAAGCGCTTTTCCACCGTGTCCAGCGTCAGCGCGGCCCAGGGCACGGCAAACAACTTGTCGCCCATGCCCAGCAGGCCGCCGAAGGACAGCACCGCGTAGGCGATCTTGCCCGACGCCATGTCGATCATGAACTCCTTGATGTCGCCCAGGTCTTCGCCGTCCTGGTTGTAGACGTCGTTGCCGAGCAGCGTGTCCGCGCCCATCAGCGCAGGGCCGGGGCCGTCGTTTTTGGCGGCGTACATGCCGAAGTTGTCGCGTGTGATGTAGTTGGTGTCCATGGTGTGTCCTGATGTCGTTGAAAGGGGGTGCGCAAGCGGCGTGCGGGCGATCGCTCGCAAGACGCCATTCGCTGGCGGACCATAGCCGCGGGCCGATTGACGGTCTGTGCGACAGCCCACGAAGCTGCCGCTGCTGCCGCGGCCAGCCCATCAATGTCAAGACATCGTCACGGCCAGTGTCTAGACTGGCGGCAGGGAGAAGCAATCTCCCGCAACCAGGAGACGACCATGAAACGATTCGTACCCAAGCAGTGGGCAGCGGCAGCCGCCCTGTGCTGTCTGGCCTTGAGCGGCCTGGCCAGCGCGCACGACGACGGCGCGGCACCCGCGCGCGGGCCGCTCGTCATCGGGCACCGCGGCGGCGGCAGCGGCTACCTGCCCGAGCACACGCTGGAAGCCTACGCGCTGGGCATTGAGCTGGGCGCGGACTTCGTCGAACCCGATCTCGTGGCGACCAAGGACGGCCACCTCATCGCGCGCCACGAACCCAACCTGCTCAACACCACCAACGTCAGCAGCTTGCCGCAGTTCGCCGCCCGCCGGCGCACGGTGATGCTCGACGGCGTGCCCGAGACCGGCTTCTTCGCCAGCGATTTCACGCTCGCCGAAATCAAGCAGCTGCGCGCGGTGCAGCCGCTGCCCGAGCGCGGCCGCGCCTTCGACGGCCGCTTCCAGATCCCGACGCTCGAGGAGATCATCGACTTCGTCAAGCGCAAGTCCGAAGACAAGGGCCGGCGCATCGGCATCTATCCCGAGACCAAGCACCCGACCTATCACCAGTCGATCGGCCTGGCGCTCGAAGACCGGCTGCTGGGCGTGCTCACGCGTGCCGGCTGGAACCACCGCGGCGCACCGGTCTTCATCCAGTCCTTCGAGACCGCCAACCTGCGCTACCTGCGCCAGCGCACGCGGCTGCCGCTGATCCAGCTCGTCGATGCCGACGACATCGCGCCCGACGGCACGCTGACCTTCGCCAGGCCTTTCGACAAGCCCTACGACTGGGTCGTGGCGGGCCGCCCCGGGCTCTTCAGCGACCTGCTGACGCCGGCCGGGCTGGCCGAGGTGCGCACCTATGCCGACGGCATCGGTCCCTGGAAGCCCTACATCCGCAGCTCGGCGTGCATCCGCATCCAGGCCGGCGCCTGCCTCGACGCCAACGGCGACGGCAAGGTCAACGATGCCGACCGCGTGCTGCTGCCGCCCACCGACCTCGTGCAGCGCGCCCATGCGCTCGGGCTGCTCGTGCACCCGTACACCTTCCGCAGCGAGCAGCGGCGGCTGGCTTCCGACTATGCCGGCAACCCGGCCGCCGAGTACCTGATGTTCTACGAGCTCGGCGTCGACGGCGTGTTCAGCGACTTCGCCGACGACGCGGTGGCGGCGCGGGTGCAGTTCCTGCTCAAGACCGATCCGAGCTACGCCAACTGCCTGGTCTACAACCGCTGCGGTCGCGGCGGGCGCGACTGAAGCGCAGGCCGGGCTGGGGCGCCGGCGGCCGCTGCAGGCCGCCGCCGCTTCAGGCCTCGGGCGCCACGGCGTGGTGCGCCATCAGCTCCAGCGCCTTGACCAGCGCCGAGTGGTCCAGCTGATCCCAGCCCTGCGCGGCGCAGGTCTGCATCAGTTGGGCCGCGCCCGCGGTCTGCGGCAGGCTCACCCCCAGCGCCTTGGCGCCCTGCAGCGCCAGGTTGAGGTCTTTCTGGTGCAGCCCGATGCGAAAGCCCGGCTTGAAGGTGCGTTGGATCATGCGCTCGCCGTGCACTTCGAGGATGCGGCTGGCCGCGAAACCGCCCATCAGCGCCTGCCGCACCTTGGCCGGGTCGGCACCGGCCTTGCTGGCGAAGACCAGCGCCTCGCCCACGGCAGCGATGTTCAGCGCCACGATGATCTGGTTGGCCACCTTGGTGGTCTGGCCGTCGCCGTTGCCGCCGACATGGGTGATGTTCTTGCCCATCAGCTGCAGCAGCGGCAGCACCTTGGCAAAGGTGGCCTCGGTGCCGCCGACCATGATCGTCAGTGAGGCCGCCTTGGCGCCGACTTCGCCGCCGCTGACCGGCGCATCGAGGTAGTCGCAGCCGAGCGCGTTGATGCGCGCCGCGAAATCCTTGGTCGCCATGGGCGAGATGCTGCTCATGTCGACCACGGTCTTGCCGGCGCGGCCCGCGCCGCCGCCGGGTGATGCAGCCAGGCCGCTGGCCACGCCACCGTCGCCGAACAGCACCATCTCGACATCGGGCGTGTCGGGCACCATGGTGAAGACGATGTCGGCCTGCTGCGCCACTTCGGCGGCGTTGGCACAGGCGACCGCGCCCGAATCGAGCAGCGCCTGCGGCACCTGGCGGCGCGTGGTGACGAAGAGATCGTGGCCCGCAGCGCGCAGGTGGCCGGCCATGGGCGCGCCCATGATGCCCAGGCCGATGAATCCGAGTTTCATGGTTGCTTTCTCCTTGCAGGTCTTCAGGCTGCCGCGCCCAGTTTCCGGCGCGCGGCTTCGAGCCAGCCGAGGCCGGCTTCGGTGGTCGTGGCGGGCTTGTATTCGCAGCCGATCCAGCCCGTGTAGCCGATGCGGGCGAGGTGCTCGAACAGGAAGGCGTAGTGGATCTCGCCCGTGCCCGGCTCGTTGCGCCCCGGGTTGTCGGCGACCTGGATGTGGCCGATGCGCGCCAGGTACTTGCTCATCGTCGCGGCCAGTTCGCCTTCGTAGCGCTGGGCGTGGTAGATGTCGTACTGCACGAAGGCGTTGTCGGCGCCCACTTCGTCGAGCACCGAGATCGCCAGCGCGGTGCGGTTGAGCCAGAAGCCCGGCACGTCGTGGTTGTTGATGGGCTCGATCAGCAGCTTCAGGCCCGCGGCCTTCAGCGCAGCGGCGGCAAAGCGCAGGTTGGCCACGAAGGTGGCGCGGGCCAGCGCGTCCGAGGTGCCCTCACCGGGCTTGCCAGCCAGGCAGTTGAGCTGCGGCACGCCCAGCACGCCGGCGTATTCGACGGCCAGCGCCACGCCGGCACGGAACTCGGCCACGCGTGCCGGGTTGCAGGCAATGCCGCGGTCACCCGCTGCCCAGTCGCCGGCGGGCAGGTTGTGCAGCACCATCTTCAGGCCGTGGGCCTGCAGCCGCTCGAGGATGGCGTTGGCCGTCGCTTCGTAGGGAAACTGCAGCTCGACACTGGAAAAACCGGCTCGTGCGGCGCGGTCGAAGCGATCCAGCAGCGGCACGTCGGTGAACAGCATCGACAGGTTGGCGGCAAAGCGGGGCATCGGCGTCTCCGGGTTGTGGCGATCTGGCATCCAGGATTGTGGTCGCTCTCAAGGAAACGTGGCTGTGCCACTTTCCTTGGATCCCCGCGGGGGACGGGCGCCGCAAGGCGGCGTCCTTGGGGCGCTCATGAGCCCACGCGACCTGGGGAATTGGCTGCGCTGCCGTTAGGGCACTTGTGATGCGGAGCAGCAAAATAAGGGCATGCTGCAACTTCTATCCGACCCCCAGGCGTGGATCGCGCTGGCCACGCTGACCGCGCTCGAACTCGTGCTGGGCATCGACAACATCATCTTCATCTCGATCCTGGTCGACAAGCTGCCGCCCGAGCGGCGCGAGCTGGCGCGCAAGCTCGGTCTGTTCATGGCCATGTTCATGCGCATCGGCCTGCTGCTGGTGCTGGCCTGGATCGTCGGCCTGGTGGCGCCGCTGTTCACGGTGCTCGGGCAGGCGATCTCGGGGCGTGACCTGATCCTCATCCTGGGCGGCCTGTTCCTGATCTGGAAGAGCACGGGCGAAATCCACCAGTCGCTCGAGGGTGAAGAAGAAGGCGCCGGCAGCAAGGCCGTGAAGGCCACCTTTGCCGCGGTCATCTTGCAGATCATGATCGTCGACCTCGTGTTCTCGCTGGACTCGATCATCACCGCGGTGGGCATGGTCGACGACGTGCACATCATGATCGCGGCGGTGATCGGCTCGGTGGCCCTGATGATGCTGTTTGCCGGCCCCATCGGCCGTTTCGTGTCCGACCACCCGACGATCAAGATGTTGGCGCTGGCCTTCCTGGTGGTGGTGGGCGTGGTGCTGGTGGCCGAGGGCTTCGGCCACCACGTACCCAAGGGCTACGTCTACTTCGGCATGGCCTTTTCACTGGCGGTGGAAATGCTCAACATCCATCTGCGCAAGAAGGCGGCGCGCCGGGTGGAGCTGCACGCGCAGAAGATCCCCGGCGCCTGAGTCTGGCGGCGCCCGCACCGCCCGCACCGGCTGCAGCGGTTGCAGCGGTTGCTGCGGGGCCCGGACATCGACGCTTCCGTGGTGGAATGGCGCGGTGATGCGCATCCTGTCCCCGCTGCTGCTGCTGCTGCTGCTGCTGCTGCTCGCCGCCGCCCCGGCCCGCGGCGCACCGGCCCTCATCGAAGACACGCTGGCCCAGCGCCTGGTCGCCTGCACGGTGTGCCACGGCAAGCAAGGTCGCGCCGCGCCCGACGGCTACCACCCGCGGCTGGCCGGCAAGCCGGCCGGCTACCTCTACCGCCAGTTGCAGAACTTCCGCGACGGCCGCCGCCGCTACGGCGCCATGGTCTCCCTGGTGGACCCGCTGCCCGATGCCTACCTGCAGGAGATCGCGGCCCACTTCGCGGCCCTGGACCTGCCCCATGCGCCGCCGCTGGCAGCGCGCGAACCGGCACCCGTGCTCGAGCGCGGCCGCCGGCTCGCGCAGCAGGGCGACCCTGCCAAGGGCCTGCCGGCATGCAGCGCCTGCCACGGCGCGGGCCTCACCGGCGTGCTGCCCGCCACGCCCGGGCTGCTGGGCTTGCCACGCGACTACCTGGCGGGCCAGTTGGGGGCCTGGGTCAACGGCCAGCGCCGGGCCCATGCGCCCGACTGCATGGCGCAGGTGGCGCAGCGCCTGACGGGCGGCGACGTCACGGCGGTCAGCGCCTGGCTGGCCAGCCAATCGGTGCCGGCTGCGGCCCGGGCCGTGGCGCCGGCCGCCGCCGCCTTGCCGCTGCGCTGTGGCAGCGTGCCGCAGGCCTTGCCGTGAAGCGGCGCTGGTTGGGGATCTGCGCTGGGCTGGTGGCGACACTGGCCCTGGCGATGGCGTCGGCAGCCTGGTGGGACCGTGAAGAGCCCGTCCCGGCATCCGACGCCGCCGCGCCAGCGGCCACGCCGGGGCAGATCGAGCGCGGCCGCGTGCTGGCCCTGGCCGGCAATTGCGCCGGCTGCCACACCGCGCGCGGCGGCTTGCCGTATGCCGGCGGCCGCGCCATCGGCACGCCTTTCGGCACGGTGCATGCCGGCAACCTGACACCGCACGTCCAGACCGGCCTTGGCCGCTGGACCGCCGGCCACTTCTGGCGCGCGCTGCACCACGGCCGCGGCTTCGACGGCCGCCGCCTCGTGCCCGCCTTCCCCTACACCCAGACCACGCGCATCACGCGCGACGACAGCGACGCGCTGTTCGCCTACCTGCGCACGCTGGCGCCGGTCGACCAGCCGCCGACGGCGCACGACCTGCGCTGGCCCTTCGGCACGCCGGTGGCGCTGGCGGCCTGGCGCGTGCTGTTCTTTCGCCCCGGCGTCTGGCAGGCCGACGAGCGCCAGAGCGCGGCCTGGAACCGTGGCGCCTATCTCGTCAACGGCGCCGGCCACTGCGCGGCCTGCCACGGCGGGCGCAATGCGCTGGGCGGTGCCGGCGCCGGTTTTGGCGGCGGCTTGATCCCCACCCGCAACTGGTACGCGCCGGCCTTCACCCGCGCCGCCGAAGCCAGCGTCGCCGACTGGTCGCTGGACGACATCGTGGCGCTGCTGCGCGACGGCACCAGCGCGCGCGGCCAGGCCACGGGGCCGATGGCCGAGGTGGTGTCGCGCAGCACCCAGCACCTGCCGGCGGCCGACCTGCAGGCGATGGCGGTGTACCTGAAGTCACTGCCCGCGGAGCCGGCACCGGCACCGCCCGCCACCCGCCGCACCGAGCCCGCCGACGTGACGCGGCGCGTGGAGCAGGGCGCGGCGCTCTACCGCGACCACTGCGCCGCCTGCCACGGCGACGAAGGCGAAGGCGGCGTGCTGGCCAGCGGCCGGCGCGTCGTGCCGGCGCTGGCCGGCAACCGCCTGGTCACGATGGATCCGCCCGCCAACCTGGTGCGGGCCATCGCGCTGGGCGGCTTTGGCGCCGTCACCGCCGGCAACCCGCGGCCCTATGGCATGCCGCCGTTTGCGCACGTGCTGAGTGAAGAGCAGATCGGCGCCGTCGCCACCCACCTGCGGCGCAGTTGGGGTGCGCAGGCCGCGCCCGTGAGCGCGCCCGAGGTGGCGCGCTGGCGCGGCGGCAGCGACGACTGAAGCCGCGCGCCGGCGGCGGGCGCCAGCCGCGTGAGCCGCGTGAGCCATTTGGCTGCCGGCGCTGGCGTAAGTCGATGAAGCCGCACTGCAGCCCCTCGGCTCCTGGTGGCTTGCAAACCCCGTAGCCCCGTAGCAACTGAAGGACATCCCGATGAAGACCCGACTCATGACCCTGGCCGTGGCCAGCCTGCTGACCCTCGACGCCGGCGTGGTGCTGGCGCAGGACGAAAAGACCCTCTCGCCGGCCGTCGTGCAGCAGCTCGACCTCATCAACCGCCTGGTGGCGCTGGGCGATGCCCGCCGCGATCCGATCCTGCTGCTGGCCGCCGCCAGCATCCAGAAGAGTCTGGGCACCGACGCCGAGACGCTGCCGGCCAAGAGCACCGCGCCCGAAGAGATCCTGGCCCGCGCCAAGGCGCTGTCGCTGGGCCGCAAGGACCTCATGGACCTGGCCGAGGACGTCGGTGCCACCAAGGCCAAGAGGGCATCGTGGCGCATCGACGCGGTCACCGGCCGCTCGAGCTACCGCTACTGATCGGGCTGCCGGCGCGGCGGGCCGCGGGCCCGCAGCCGCTGGGCCCTGCCGTGCGCGGCGCTGGTCTCGAACGCCCGGCTAAACTGATCCTGCGCCGACGCCAGGCGTGTTCAGGAAAGCTCAGTGAGCGGCTTGCGCAGACCCCTCCCCGACGGGCCGGAGCAACCCAGCACCATCGATCCGCGGGCCGTGACGGTTGCCGCTTCGCTGCGCGCCGGGCGCTCGCATCGGCGCCAGGTCTGGCTGCTGACGGCCGGTGCGGTGCTGCTGTTGCTGGGCTCGGTCGTCCGTCTCGAGTGGGCCGAGCGGCGCCAGGAGCTCGACAGCGCGACCACGCTGAGCCAGCGCCGCGCCGCGCTGCTCGCCGGCGACCTGAGCCAGGCCCTGGGGCTGGCGCGCCTGGCCATCGAGCAGGAAGAAGCCCGGCTGCAGGCCCTGGCGGCCGGTACGGCGCTGCGCGTGCCGCTGCAGGCCGCGGCGCGTGAACGCGCGCAGTTGCTGGCCAGCCTGCCGATCCCCTTTGAGCTGCACGCCATCGACAGCCAGGGCCGTGCGCTCGACCTCGACGTCGGCAGCGAGCGGCCGCCGGCCGAAGCCGAGCTTCGCGCGCTGGCGGCGCCGGGCGCCGACGCAGCGCGCTGGCAGATCGGCCTCACCCAGGGCCGCCCCGGCGCGCGCATCCTGCCGCTGCTGCGCCGTGCCGCGCCCAACCGCCACGGCGTGGCGGCCTTCGCCGCCGACTTCGACCACGCCGGCCTGGTGCGCCGCTTGGCCGGCGAACGCCTGCCCGACGGCGGCGGCGTGGCGCTGTTTCGCATCGAAGCCGATGGCAGCGTCCGCGTGCTGGCGCGGGCGCCGCATGTCGAGGCCGAACTCGGCAAGCAGCTGCGCGGCCCGCTGGCCCAGGCGATCGAGCGCGCGCCGCGCGGCGTCTTCGATGCCCTGACCCAGGTCGACAACACGCGGCGCATCGTCGCCTACGAGCGGCTCGGCGGCGAGGCCAGCGGCCTCGTCATCGGCTACGGCGTGGACACCGCGGCCGTGCTGGCCGACTGGACACGCGAGCTCCCGCTCATCGTCCTGAGCACGCTGCTGCTGGCCGCCGGCCTGTTGTGGGGCGGGTGGCGTCTGGACCGCTCGCTGCGCTCGCTCGAAAAAGGCCAGCAGGCCTTGCAGCGCAGCGAAGACCACTTTCGCGCGCTGGCGGACAACCTGCCCGATGTCGTGGTGCGCCTCGATGCCCAGGGCCGCCACCTCTACGCCAACGCCGCCATCGAGCAGGCCACGGGACGGCCGCCGGCGGACTTCATCGGCAAGACGAACGCAGACCTGGGCATGCCCGCGGACCACATCGCCGCCTGGACTGCCGCGCTGGCCCGGGTGTTCGGGCACGGGCGCACCGAACGGCTCGAATTCGCTTTTTTGGGGCCCGCCGGCCTGCGCCACTGGGAGTCGCTGGTGGCGCGCGAGCCACCGGCGCCGGGTGCCGCGGCGACCGCGCTCGTCATCAGCCGCGACATCACCGAGCGCATCGAGCGCCAGGCGGCCTTGCGCCAGGTCCACGCCACGCTCGGCGCGCTGGTCGACAGCAGCACCGACGCGATCTTCGTCAAGGACCCGCGGGGCCGCTACGTCATGGCCAACCGCGCCACCGCGGCGCTGCTCGGCCGCTCGGTGGCCGAGTTGCTGGGCCGCGACGACCATGCGCTGTTCCCCGCCGACGCGGCCGATCTCTTCCGTGCCGACGACCAGCGCTTGATGCAGTCGCGCAGCACCGAGTCCTACGAAGAATCGCTGCCCGCTGCGCAAGGCGCGCGCCGGCTGCTCATGACCAAGGGCGCGCTGCTCGTCGACGGTGCGCTGGCTGGCGTGTTCGGCATCGCACGCGACATCACCGAGCGCGCGCTGGCGCTCGAGCAGCTGCGCGAGAGCGAGGCCCGCCACCGCGAGCTGTTCGAGGCCAACCCGCACCCGATGTGGGTCTACGACCTCGAGACGCTCGCCTTCCTGGCCGTCAACGACGCCGCGGTCCAACAGTACGGCTACGGCCGCGATGAGTTCCTGCGCCTGACGATCAAGGACATCCGGCCTGCCGACGACGTGGCCCCCCTGCTGGACAACCTGGCACGGCACCGCGTGGGCCTCGAAGAGGCCGGCGTCTGGCGCCACGTCAGGCGCGACGGCCGCCTGCTGCAAGTCGAGATCACGTCGCACCGTCTGGCCTTCCAGGGCCGGCGCGCGCGGCTC
Organism: Rubrivivax sp.; assembly: GCA_031392695.1. Classification (GTDB taxonomy): domain Bacteria; phylum Pseudomonadota; class Gammaproteobacteria; order Burkholderiales; family Burkholderiaceae_C; genus Rubrivivax. Next base: position 20,594 of record JANMVM010000311.1, on the reverse strand, counting down.
GTGCTGGCCCACGACGTGACGCGCCGCTTGGCTGCCGAACAGGCCCTGCGCGACAGCGAAGAGCGGCTGCGGCTGGCCCTGGACGCCGGCAATCAGGGTCTCTACGACGTCGACCTGCGCACCGGCATGACCCTGGTGAGCCCGGAATACGCCCGCATGCTGGGCTACGAGCCCGAGGACCTGCAAGAGACCCAGCAAGCCTGGCGCGAACGCGTGCATCCGGATGACCTCGCCGCGGTGATGCGCGCGCAGGAGGAGTACCTGGCGGGCCGGACACCCGACTACCGGATCGAGTTCCGGCTGCGCACCCGGGACGGCGCCTGGAAGTGGGTGCTGTCGCTGGCCAAGGTGCAGGCGCGCGATGCCAGTGGCCAGCCGCTGCGCCTGCTGGGCACCCACACCGACATCACCGAGCTGCGCCGCATCGACGCCGAGCGGCGCTCGGCGCTGGCGCGCTTCGAGCAGCTGTTTCTCGCCGCGCCCGAGGCGATCTCGCTCACCGAACTGGACGGCGGGCGCTTCCTGCAGGTCAACGATGCTTTCTGCGATCTCTTCGGCCACGCGCGCGAAGCGCTGCTGGGGCGCACCGCACTCGAGCTCGGCCTGTGGGCGCGACCGCAGGACCGCGCTGACATCGTGCGCCGGCTGCGCGCCGGCGAGCGCGTGCATGGTGCCGACGCCGGCGTGCGCCACCGCTCGGGCGCGCTCATTGATGGGCTGTTCAGTGCCGAGCGGGTCGAGTTCGGCGGCGTCGACTGCCTGCTGCTGATGTTCCGCGACATCACCGAGCGCAAGCGCGCCGAGCAGGCACTGCGCCACAGCGAGTTGCGCTTCCGGCTTGCCGCGTCCTACGGCCAGGTCTGGGAATGGGACTTCGGCGCCGGTGGCCTGGCGCCATCGGCAGCGCTGTTCGTGCTGCTGGGCCACCCGGCCCCGGCGCCCGAGGCGATGGCGGCGGCCTTCGAGGCCTTGCTGCACCCGGACGACTTCTTGCGCATGAAGCAAGTGCTGCGCCGGCATCTCCAGCATCAGGGCCCCTACCAGCTGCAGTTTCGCGCCTTCGATGCCCAGCAGCGCGTGCGCTGGTTCGAGACCCAGGGCCAGGCGGTGTGGGACGAGCGCGGCCGCGCCACCTACATGGCCGGCACGAGCTTCGAGATCACGGCGCGGCGCCAGGCCGAAGACGAAGTGCGCCAGCTCGCCGCCGAGCTCGAGCAGCGGGTGCGCGAGCGCACCGCCGAGCTGGCGCGCAGCGAAGCGCGCTACCGCACGATCTTCGACACCGTGCCGGTGTCGATCGGCGAAGAAGACTGGTCGGGCGTGCAGGTGCTGCTGCGCGAGCTGCGCGACACGGGTGTCGGTGACGGCCCGGCCTACTTTGCCAGCCACCCCGGCTTCGTGCAGCGCTGCCTGCGTGCCGTCAAGGTGCTGCGCCTCAACCGCAAGGGCCTGAGCCTGCACGATGCGCATGACCGCGATCCCGGGCCGCGCGACCTGCAGGCCTTCTATCCGACGGCCGCCGACCTGCCGCAGTTCGTGGGCGAGATCGAGGCCCTGTGGCAGGGCCAGCGCCAGTACACGGCGAAGAAGTCGCTGCCAGCGCTGAGCGGCCGGCCCTTGAGCCTGATGATGACGATGTCGCTGCCGGCGCTCGACGACGAAGACGGCACGGCCCTGGTGTGCCTGGTCGACATCACCGAGATCGATCGCCTGAATGCCGAGCTCGACCGCAGCGTGGCGCGGCTGCGCCAGGTCAACCAGGAGCTCGAGACCTTCACCTATTCGGTCTCGCACGATCTCAAGGCGCCGCTGCGCGGCATCGACGGCTACAGCCGGCTGCTGCTCACCGACCACGCGGCGCAGATCGACGACGAGGGCCGCCGCTTCCTGGGCCAGATCCGCGGCGCCACGCAGCACATGGGTGCCCTCATCGACGACCTGCTCGCCTACTCGCGCATGGAGCGTCGCGATGTCCAGTTGGCCAGCCTGCCGCTGGCGCCGCTGGTGGCCTCGGTGCTCGCCCATTGCCGCCAGGGCGCGGCGGCGCAAGCGGCCGAGCTGGTCATCGAGATGGCGCCCGGCCTGAGCGCGCGCGCCGATGCGCAGGGCCTGACGATGGCCTTGCGCAACCTGGTCGACAACGCGCTCAAGTTCAGCCGCGACAGCCAGCCGCCGCGCGTGCGCGTGACCTGCCGGCGTGTCGAGGCCGGCGTGCAGCTGACGGTGACCGACAACGGCCTGGGCTTCGACATGAAGTACCACGACCGCCTGTTCAGCATCTTTCAGCGCCTGCACCGGGCCGAGGACTACCCCGGCACGGGCGTGGGCCTGGCCATCGTGCGCAAGGCCATGGAACGCATGGGCGGCCGCGTCTGGGGCCAGAGCCAGCTCGGCCACGGCGCGACCTTCACGCTCGAACTGGCGGCGGCCGACGCAGCGGCTGATGGAGCGGCTGACGCAGCGGCTGACGGGACGGCCTGACGGATCGGCTGGACGCAGCGGCGCGGCGCCGTTGGCTGCCGTCGTCGCGCGCACCGCACAATGGGCTGCACAGTCGGGGCTGCTCAATCGGCGCCGCAAAATCGGAGCCGCACAATCGAGGCCGCAAAATCGAGGCCGCACAATCGGCGCCGTGAATGCACCGCTGACCGACACCGCCGACGCTGCGCTCGACCGCTTCATGGCCCTGCTCGGCACGCCGCAGCAGCCGCTCCCCTGGACCCGGCTGGTGCTGGCCAGGCCGCAGGGCGCCGAGCCCGGCCTGCAGCGCGTGGTGGTGCGGCCGCTGAGCTTGCGCGGTGAGCCGCATCTGAGCTTCGTGAGCAGCTACGCCACGCGCGACATGACGCACAACCTGAGCCTGCCCGCAGGCCTGGCGCAGTTGCGGCTGTGGCTGGGTCGCCGCTTCAGGAACGCCCACCTCGACACCCCGACCGACGAGTTCGAACTGCGCTTCGGCAAGCAGGGGGTCGGCCACCTCGGCAGCAGGCGCCGTGCCGTCACGCCGCTGGCCGCCGGCGCGCCGGACGCCGCGGCCAGCCACGACCGCGCGAAGCGGCGCTGGATCGACATCGAGCGTCCCTTCCTCGTCGCGCTCGGGGTGACCACGGCGCAGCACCAGCTGGTGCCCGCGATGGCGCGCAAGTGGAAGCAGATCAACAAGTTCGTCGAGATCTTCGCGCACGCCCTCGAGTCGTCGCCGCTGGCCGGCCGGCCGGCGTTGCAGGTGGTGGACTTCGGCGCCGGCAAGGCCTACCTGACGTTTGCCGTGCACGACTGGCTGCGCCACACCCGGGGCCTGGATGCGCAGGTCACGGGGGTGGAGCTGAGGCCCGATCTGGTGGCCCAGGGCAACCAGGCCGTGGCCAGCCTGGGGCTGCAGGGCCTGCGCCTGCAGCAGGGCGACGTGCGCGACTGGCAGGCCGAGCCGATGAACGTGATGATCGCGCTGCACGCCTGCGACACCGCCACCGACCACGCCATCCACCGGGGCATCCGGGCCGGCGCCGACATCATCCTGTGCTCACCCTGTTGCCACCGGCAGCTGCGGCCGCAGCTGCTGAGCCCGCATCCCTTGCGCAGCGTGTTCCAGCACGGCATCCACGCCGAGCAGCAGGCCGAGATGGTCACCGACAGCCTGCGCGCCCTGCTGCTCGAGGCCGAGGGCTACGACACCCAGGTCTTCGAGTTCGTGGCCCTGGAGCACACGCGCAAGAACAAGATGATCCTGGCCGTCAAGCGCCATGGGCAGGGCGCGCCGGATGCGCGGCGCGCCGCCGCGCTGGCCGAGGCCGAGGAGCTGAAGCGCTTCTTCGGCGTGCGCGAGCACTGCCTGCAGACGCTCTTGACAGCTTGAGCCGCCGTCAAGCGGGGGCGGTTTCCCACGGCGGCACCGTCTGCACTGCCGCCGCAGGCGCGCCCGCCGGCGCTGGCTTCGGCGGTTCGATGGCCTGGCGCTCGTGCAGGCCACCGAGGGCCTCGATCAAGGCCGGCATCAGCAGCCGCAGCTCGCCGGTGGTGATCGCCACGTCGGCATCGAAGCCGCCGCTGTCCTTGCCCGACTGCGCCGCGTCGACGCCCGCGCCCTCGAGCACCCCGTCCAGCAACTGGATCTTCTTCAGCGTCAGCGCTTCGGTGAGCACGAAGGACACGCGACCGCCCCAGGTCATGGCCAGCTGGGTCGGCAGCTTGCCCTGCTTGATGTGCCCGGCGACTTCGTCGATGTCCAGCGTGTGGCGCGCATAACGCACGGTGGCCTTCTCGCTGTCGGGCTGCTTGAGCTCGCACTCGCGGTCGATGGTGAAGCCGGCCGGCGCTTCCTTGTCGGCCAGCCACTGTGACATCGCGGTGGCCGGCGACAGCGTCGTCTGCAACAGGCTCAGCTTGAGTCCGCCGCCCAGCAGTTCGATCAGCCGCGTGACCACCGAGTCGGCCTTCCGGGTGCTGCCCGCACCCACCCACACGCGCTGCGCCGCCGGGTCCAGCCAGACCAGCGTGTCCGAGCGCTTGGGAAAGGCGCGCGGCAGCAGCGCGTGCACCACCGCCTCTTTGACTTCCTTGACGCGCTTGCCCTTGGGGCGGCGGCCGGTTTCCTTCTCGATCGCATCGAGCTGGGTCTCGACCTCGGTCTTGACCACGCCGCCGGGCACGGCCTTGGTTTCGGTGCACAGCTTGAACACCACCTGGCCGCCCACGCTCTCGGCCAGCGAGGCGTGCTTGTCGCCGCGCGGCGCCACCCAGCCGGCGGACTCGGGCTGCGAGGCCGCGCAGGCGACGAAGCGCGCGCCCGACAGACGGTCTTCCATCTCGGTGAGGGTGGGCGGGGCCCAGTGGTCGATGCGGTAGATGAGTGCGTTCTTGAACATGATGCGGGCAGGGGTGGGGCGCGGATTCTAGGGCCCACGCCCGGGGCGCCCGCCGGGGCTGCCGGGCGCCTTTGCCGCCCAGCGCATCAACGCGGGCAAGCCGCCGGCCCGGCGCGTGTGAAGAGGCGCCCGTCGTGCATCGACCCCGGGGCCGCTGCGCGCGTCAGACGCAATCCGGCTTCCTGCAGCTCCAGCGCGGCGCGAGGCTCCCCTGCCGCGCCTTGGCTGCGCAGCGCCAGCCCCTCGACGCGGCCGTCGAACACCATCACCGGCGCGGCCACGCCCGGGGCGCCGAGCGTGGCAGAAAAGCGCTGGAAGCGTTGCTGGATGTCCAGGCTCAGTCCGGCGCTGCACCACAGCCCCTGGACCTGCGCCGGCACCACCCACAGGTGCAGCGTGCTGCGCTTGTCGCGGCCGATGGCCTTGTCGGGCGCGTCCAGCGTCAGGGTGCGGTCGGGCGCCCAGTCGCCCAGGTCCCAGTCGTGGCTCACGATGCGCGTGCCGGGGGCCAGGGCCAGCAGGCGCGGGCGCAGCTGCAGGTTGACCTCGGGCAGCAGGTACATCGTGATCACGGTCGCGCCGCGCAGCTCGGTGGCGAACAGGTCCTGCTCGCGAAACTCGACCAAGGCCGCGACGCCGGCCTGCTGCGCATTGACGCGGCTCTGCGCGACGAGATCCGGCACGATCTCCACGCCCAGTCCGCGCGCACCGAAGCGCTTGGCCGCGGTGATGACGATGCGGCCGTCGCCCGAGCCCAGGTCGATGACGCGGTCGCTGGCGCTCACGCCCGCCAGCTCCAGCATCGCGCGCGTGACGTTGTCGGGCGTGGTCACGAAGGGCACCTCGTCCTGCGCCACTGCGGCGCCGCACAGCGCGGCCCAGGCCACGACGCATGCCGCAAGCTCGGCCCAGCGGCCCAGCGGCGCAGCAGCGACGGCATCGATTCAGGCCGAAGGCAGCACGTGATCCTTGAACCGCTCGCGCAGCTTGATCTTCTGCATCTTGCCGGTGGCGCCCAGCGGAATGGCGTCGACGAAGACGACGTCGTCGGGCGTCCACCACTTGGCGATCTTGCCGTCGTAGAAGGCCAGCAGTTCCTCGCGCGTGACCGCGGCGCCGGGCTTTTTGACCACCACCAAGAGCGGCCGCTCGTCCCACTTCGGGTGCTTGGCCGCGATGCAGGCGGCCATTGCCACCGCGGGGTGGGCCATCGCGATGTTCTCGAGGTCGATGCTGCCGATCCATTCGCCGCCGGACTTGATGACGTCCTTGCTGCGGTCGGTGATCAGCATGTAGCCGTCGCGGTCGAACTTGGCGACGTCGCCGGTGGGGAACCAGGCCCTGCCTTGCTGGTCGACCTGCAAGGGGTCGCCGCCCTCGTTCTTGAAGTAGCTGCTGATGATCCACGGCCCGCGCACCAGCACGTCGCCCGATTCCTTGCCGTCCCAGGGCAGCTCTTGGCCATCCTCGCCGACGATCTTGATGTCGACGCCGTACACGGCGCGGCCCTGCGTGGCCATCACCGCCAGGCGCTGCTCGGGGGTCTGATTCAGGTGCTGGGCCTTGAGCGCGCCGGCGGTGCCGATCGGGCTCATCTCGGTCATGCCCCAGGCGTGGATGACGCGCACGCCGTAGTCGTCGAGGAACTTCTTGATCATCGCCGGCGGGCAGGCCGAGCCGCCGATGGCGCTGCGGCGCATGGTGCTGAACTTCAGGCCGTTGGCTTCGACATAACTCAGCAGGCCTTGCCACACCGTGGGCACGCCGGCCGACAGCGTGACCTGTTCGCTCTCGAACAGTTCGTACAGCGACTTGCCGTCCAGCCCGGCGCCGGGCAGCACGAGCTTGGCGCCGGTCATCGGCGCCAGGTAGACGATGCCCCAGCTGTTGACGTGGAACATCGGCACCACGGGCAGGATCACGTCGGTGGCGCCGGCGCCCAGGCAGTCGGGCAGCGCAGCGGCCATGGTGTGCAGCAGCGTCGAGCGGTGGCTGTACAGCACGCCCTTGGGGTTGCCCGTGGTGCCACTGGTGTAGCACAGGCCACTGGCGGTGTTTTCGTCGAAGCTGGGCCACTCGTAGCGGTCGTCCTGGGCACCGATCAGCTCTTCGTAGCACAGCAGGTTGGGGATCTTCGGGTCGGCCGGCATGTGCGCGCGGTCGGTCATCGCCACCCAGTGCTTGACGGTCTGGGTGCGCCCGGCCACGGCCTGGATCAGCGGCAGGAAGCTGAGGTCGAAGAACATCACCTGGTCTTCGGCGTGGTCGGCAATGTAGAGGATCTGGTCCGGGTGCAGCCGCGGGTTGACGGTGTGCAGCACGGCGCCCGAGCCGCTGACGCCGTAGTACAGCTCCATGTGGCGGTAGCCGTTCCAGGCCAGCGTGGCCACGCGGTCACCCATCTTGACGCCCAGCGCACCCAAGGCCTTGGCCACCTGGCGCGAGCGCTGCGCGACCTGTTTGTAGGTGGTGCGGTGGATGTCGCCTTCGACGCGGCGCGAGACGATCTCGCGCTCGGCGTGGTGCCTCTCTGCATGCACGATGAGCGAAGAAATCAGCAGCGGCTGCTGCATCATCTGACCGAGCATGGCGTCTCCTTCTGTGGTGGGTTCTGGGTCCGAATTCTGGCCCAAGCCGATGCCGCCGCCACTTGGAGCCTGTCGGACTTGGGGATCGTCAGCTGCGAAACGGCCTCAGCGGTCCATTTTTGGCTTCGCCGCACTTCGTGAACACCGGCTTCTTGTCCCATAGCTGGGCTATGGGCCTGCAAATCCGGCAAGAACTGTCCTCGCTGGGGCCGCTTCTCGCTTGTCGACGCCCCAAGTCCGACAGGTGTACTAGGCATTGACCAGCGTTGACGCCAGCGCGTTGTGGCGGGCCAGCAGGCGCGGCAGGTCGACCTGCGTGAGCTGGCCGTGGCGCACCAGGGTGCGGCCATTGACGACGCTGGTGTCGACGCCGCTGACCTGGCACAGCAGCAGTGCGGCGAGCGGGTCGCCGCCAGCACCGGCCAGGCCGACGCTGTCCAGCCGCACGCCGACGAAGTCGGCAGCCATGCCGGGGGCCAGCGCGCCGATGTCGTCGCGGCCCAGCACGCGCGCGCCGCCCAGGGTGGCGATCTCCAGCATCTCGCGCGCCGACATCACGCTGGCGCCGCCGGCCACGCGCTGCAGCAGCAGGGCCAGGCGCGCTTCGGCCAGCAGGTGGCCGCTGTCGTTGCTGGCCGAGCCGTCCACCGCCAGGCTCACCGCCACGCCGGCGTCGCGCATGGCGCGCACGGGGGCGATGCCCGAGCCCAGCCGCATGTTGCTGCCCGGGCAGTGCGCCACGCCGGTGCCGGTGGCGGCAAACAGGCGCATGCCGGCGGCGTCGAGCTTGACGCAGTGGGCGTGCCAGACGTCGGGCCCCAGCCAGCCCAGCTGCTCGGCGTACTCGGCCGGCGTGCAGCCGAACAGTTGCCGGGTGTAGGCGACGTCGTCGTCGTTTTCGGCCAGGTGGGTGTGCAGGTGCACGCCGTTTGCGCGCGCCAGCGCCGCGGCGTCGCGCATCAGGCCGCGGCTGACGCTGAAGGGCGAGCAGGGCGCGACGACGATGCGCTGCATCGCATAGCGCCCGCGCTGGTGGAAGGTGTCGATGACGCGCTGGGTGTCGCGCAGGATGGCGGCTTCGTCCTCGACCAAGCCGTCCGGAGGCAGGCCGCCCTGGCTCTGGCCCACGCTCATGGCGCCGCGCGCAGCGTGGAAGCGCAAGCCCATTTCGGCGGCGGCCTGCAGCGTGTCGTCGAGCCGGCAGCCGCTGGGGAAGAGGTAGAGATGATCGCTGCTGGTGGTGCAGCCCGACAGCAGCAGCTCGGCGATCGCGACCTGGGTGCTGGTGTGCAGCATCTCGGGCGTGATGCGCTCCCACAGTGGGTACAGCGCCTGCAGCCAGCCGAAGAGCCGTGCGTCTTGCGCCGCCGGCAGCGCCCGCGTCAGCGTCTGCGCCATGTGGTGGTGGGTGTTGACGAGGCCGGGCAGCACGATCTGGTCGTGGGCGTCGATGACTTCGTCGGCGCTGGCGGGCAGGTCTTGCGTGCGGCCCACGGCCTCGATGGCCGGGCCGCGCACGAAGACGGCGCCGTCTTCGATCTCGCGCCGCTGCTCGTCCATCGTCACCAGCAGCCGCGCGTGGCGCACGAGCAAGGTCTTCATCAGCCGTCGCCCGCCGCCGTGGGTGCAGGGGTCAGGGGGGCCGCGACCTTGTCGATCCAGAGCTGCCCGCCGGTGGCCCAGTCGTGACGCTGCACGTCGCTGAAGATGATGTCCACCGCCTCTGCCGAGCCGCCCAGCGTCCGCACCGTGGCCTCGGTCAGGGCCTGCGCCAGGGCGCGCTTTTGCTCGACGCTGCGGCCGGCGAAGAGTTCGACGTGGATCGTGGGCATGGGGCCTCCGGGGTGGTGCTGCAGGCGAATGTTCGCACGCCTGCCCTGGCCCCGGTGAGATGCAGAATGCCTCCTCATGGAGACCGATGCTCAGCGCCCGTACCGCCCCCGCGACGCCTGCGACCTGGCCGGCCTGGCCCAGAGCCTGAGCGACCTGGCGCTGTCCTTCGACGAAGCCGAGCGCACGCGCGCGGGCTCCGACTACCACTGGTACAGCCCGCTGCTGGCCGAGCGGCTGCGCGGCCGGCGGCCCGACCTCGTGGTGCGCCCGCGCAGCACCGCCGAGGTGCTGCGTGTGGCCGCCGGCTGCGTGCGCCACCGCGTGCCGCTGACGGTGCGCGGCGGCGGCACCGGCAACTACGGCCAGTGCGTGCCGCTGTTCGGCGGCGTGTCGCTGGACATGACCGGTCTGGCGCGCGTGCTGCGCCTGGAGCAAGGCTGGGCGAGCGTGCAGGCCGGCATCCTGATCCACGACCTCAACCGCGCCGCAGGCGACACCGGCCAGCAGCTGTGCATGTGGCCCAGCACCGCGCGCATCGCCACGCTGGGTGGCTTCATTGCCGGCGGGCACAGCGGCATCGGCAGCATCCGCCACGGCATCCTGGCCGACCCCGGCAATGTGCGACGGCTGCGCATCGTGACGCTCGAAGACCCGCCGCGCGTGCTCGATCTGCAGGGCGCCGACATCCAGAAGGTGCACCACGCCTACGGCAGCAACGGCATCATCATCGAGGTCGAGGTCGCGCTCACCGCCCGCGTGCCGTGGCGCCACACCATCACGCTCTTCGACCGCTACGACGAGGTGCTGCGCTTCGGCCTGGCGGCTGGCGCGGCCGCGGTGCATGAGCAGCGCCGCATCGACGTCTTCCAGCTCAGCGCCGTGGAGCGCCGCATCACGCCCTACTACGAAGGCCTGCGCGGCACCCTGAAGGACGCCGACGCGATGTTCGCGCAGGTCTCGCCGCAGACCCTGCCGGCCTACACCGAGCTCGCGCGTCGCGGGGGTGGGCGCGTGGTGGTGCAGGGCAGCGAAGCCGAACTGCTGGCCCGGGGCCTGCCCTCGGCCACCGAGTGCGCCTACAACCACACCACGCTCGAGGCGCTGAAGTCCGACCGCGGCGTGACCTATCTGCAGGTCGCCTACCCGGGCGCCGATGTCGACGCTCTGCCCGCGCTGGTGGCGCGCCAGATGCGGCGCCTGGGCGACGAGGTCTTCATGCACCACGAGTTCAGCCAGGCCGGCGGCCAACTCGTGGCCTTCGGGCTGCCGCTGGTGCAGTACTTCGACGAGGCGCAGCTGCGCGCGCTGATCCAGGGCTTCGAGGCCGACGGCTGCCACGTCTACAACCCCCACACCTGGGTGCTCGAAGACGGCGGCATGAAGCAGGTCGACCTGCAGCAGCTCGACTTCAAGCGACTCGCCGACCCGCTGGGCCTCATGAACCCGGGCAAGGTGCGGGCCTGGGACGAGCAGGTGCTGGGCATCCCCGGGGGCTTGACTTGAAGCTGCTGCTGGTGTTCTGCCACCCCGACCCGCACCGCTAATGCGCCGCGCTGCGCCGGGCCGAAGGCTGGGTGGTCGCTGGGTGGTCGCTGGGTGATCGTCTACCCGACCTGGTTGCACGGCGCGCCGGCCCTGCTCAAGGGCTGGCTCGAGCGCGTGTGGCTGCCGGGGGTGAGCTTTCGCTTCTCCGCCGGCCGCCAGCGCACGATCGGCGGCGAGCTGCGCAACATCCGGCTCTTCGTCGGCATCACCACCTCGGGCTCGCCCTGGGGGTGGCTCAAGCTCATCGGCGACCCGGGCCGCAGCCTGTTCATGAAGGGCTTGCGGCCGCTGTACGCCAAGCGCTGCAGCATGAAATGGCCGCAACTGCACGACATGAACCATGTCTCGGCGGCCGAACGCGTGGCCTTTCCGGCGCGCGTGCGCCGCGAGCTGGCCGCACTGGGCCCGGGCTGAACGCCGCGCATCCCTAGGAATGGCGATGGCCTTCGGTGCCCGCGCTGCCTACAGTCGGTGCCTCGGTCCCAGGGCCCACTCAGGAAAGCACCCGATGAAGCAATCGACCCGGTTCCATGGCGGCGTGCGCGGCGCCGACACGTCCAAGCGCTCGAGCCAGTTCGAGGGCCGCTTCGGCCGCATGTTCCGCAGCCTGCCGCCGGCCGAGCACGCCGATGCCGACCTGCGCCTGCTGGCGGCCGTGGACGCGATGCTCGCGGAGCCTGAAATGGATGCTGCAGGCAAACCCGTCGCATCACCCGAAAACGAGATCGACTCGGAAGAGAACTTCGACATCCCGGCCGGCTACACCTACCTGGGCCAGTTCATCGACCACGACATCACCTTCGACCCGATGAGCAGCCTGGACCGCGTCAACGACCCCGAGGCGCTGACCGACTTCCGCACGCCGCGGCTGGACCTCGACAACCTCTACGGCCGCGGCCCCGACGACCAGCCTTACCTGTACGATTTCTCCGACAAGACGCGCGCGGCCAAGTTCGCGCTCGGCCGGCCGCTCAGCTTCAACGGCACGCCGTCTTCGGCGCGCGACCTGCTGCGCCTGAGCGACCGCGCCGTGATCGGCGACAAGCGCAACGACGAGAACGTCATCGTCAGCCAGTTGCAGGGCGCGATGCTGAGGTTCCACAACCGCCTCGTCGACCTGATGCCCGCCGGCACGCCCTTCGAGAAGGTACAGCAGCAGGTGCGCTGGCACTACCAGTACATGGTGATCAACGACTTCCTGCCGCGCATCTGCGGCGCCGATGTCGTCAAGGCCGTGCTGCCGCACTTTCGTTCGCCGCAGAACATCTTTGACCGCAAGCCGCAGCTGCACCACTACCACTGGCGCAACGAGGCCTTCATCCCGATCGAGTTCTCGGCCGCCGCCTACCGCTTCGGCCACGCCATGGTGCGGCCCCTCTATCGCTTGAACAAGCTGCTCGACGTGGGCGGCCCGGCAGTGGGCGAAGACGCCTCGTTGCAAGGCCGCCACCTCATCTTCGCCGGTGTGTCGTCGCGCGCGCTCAACGGTTTCAAATCCTTTCCGTCGCAGTGGGCCATCGACTGGAAGCTGTTCTTCGGCGACACCGACAAACTGCACCAGGGCAAGGGCCGCGTGCAGCCGAGCTACAAGATCGATGCTTCGCTGGTCAACCCGCTGGGCTTCCTGCCCGAGTTTTCCGGCGTCGACGGCGTGCCGCCGCACGACCGCATCACCGCCGGCAACCTGCAGGCGCCGGCCAAGCCGGGTGCCACCAACAACCTGGCGCTGCGCAACCTGCGCCGCGGCGTGATGATGGGCCTGCCCTCGGGCCAGGACATCTCGCGCGCCATGGGGCTGGCGCCCTTGTCGCCAGCGCGCATCCTGATCGGCAAGGCAGCCTTCGAAGGCGCCGACCTGCAGGCGCGCCCGATCACCGCGGTGGCGCCCAATCTGGCCCACAGCACGCCGCTGTGGGCCTACATCCTGGCCGAGGCCACGGTGCAGTGGCTCGACGAAGTGCAGCGCCGCGGCCTCGTCGGCGAGGCCGCCAACCTGGTCGGCACGCGGCTCGGGCCGGTGGGCGGGCGCATCGTGGCCGAAACCCTGATCGGTCTGATCCTGTCCGACAGCCACAGCTTCCTGGCCCAGGATTCGAACTGGCTGCCGTGGGCCAGCGCCAGCGGGATCCTGGACGACGCCGACTACACGATGCCCAAGATGCTGGCGGCGGCCGGGGCGATGTGACGGGCTGATCGCGCCGGCTTGCGGCATGATGGCGCGGCGCAATCCCGCGCCTGCCCCTGAAAGCGCTGTGCCATGCCCGTTGCCGAACCCCTGGCCCGCTATGCCGCCTGGCGCCGCGCCGGTGATTTCGTCTTTCTCTCGGGCGTGATCGCGGTCGACCCGGCTCGCCGCCTGATCGTCCAGGGCTATGCCGACATCCCGCCCGAAGCCCGCCGCCTGCTGGGCGAGACGGGCGAGTTCAGCACCGACCTCAAGGAAGGCCCGATCCTGGCCCAGAGCTGGTTCGTGCTCGACCGCGTGCGCGCCACCATCGAGTCCGCCGGCGGCCAGATGAGCGACGTCTTCAAGCTCGTGCAGTACTTCAAGAACCTCGATCACTTCCCGCACTACAGCCGTGTGCGCAAGCTCTTCTTCACCGGCGAGCCACCGGCCAGCACGGTGGTGCAGGTCAGCGCGCTGCTGCCCACGGCCGAGATCCTGATCGAGGTCGAAGCCACCGCCTATCTGCCGCTGGCCAGGCCTTGAAGCGGCGTCCGACGGCACGGACGCCGGGCCTGCTGCACGCCGATACACTGCCGGGTGCCCGCGTGCGGCGCGCGCCGCACCAGGGCAGGGCGGTGGCGCTGCGGGCCCGGTGCATCAGGGGCCGTGTGCCTTGGCATGTCGCTTGCTGCCCCTGACTTGCTTCGACCCGACCCCGACCCTTCCACGCCAGGAGACTCGATGTTTCGCACCCCCCGATTGATGGCCCTGGTTCTGGCCGCCCTGGGCGCCGCCGGCACGGCAGGCGCGCAGGAAAAGTTCGTCTACCTCACCAACTGGTACGCCGAGGCCGAGCACGGCGGCTTCTACCAGGCGCTGGCCTCGGGCCTGTACCAGCAGGCCGGGCTGGAGGTGAGCCTGCGCATGGGCGGCCCGCAGGTCAACGGCATGCAGTTGCTCGCCGCCGGGCAGGTCGACTGCTTCATGGGCTACGACGTGCAGACGATGAAGGCGCGCGAGCAGGGCGTCAATGCCGTCACCGTGGCGGCGGCGTTCCAGAAGGACCCGCAAGTGATGATCGGCCACCCCGGCGTGGTCAACAAGATGGAGGACCTCAAGGGCAAGACGATCCTCATCTCGGCCGATGCCAACACCAACTACTGGCCCTGGCTGAAGGCTACCTACGGCCTGTCGGATGCGCAGACCCGGCCCTACACCTTCAACGTGCAGCCCTTCGTCGCCGACAAGAACATCGTGCAGCAGGGTTACCTGTCGAGCGAGCCCTACGCCATCGAAAAGCAGGCCAAGTTCAAGCCGAACGTCTTCCTGCTCTCCGACCACGGCTGGCCGCCTTACTCCACCACCATCGTGTGCATGGAGGACACGCTCAAGAAGAAGCCCCAGGCCGTGGCCGCCTTCGTCAAGGCCAGCATGCAGGGCTGGAAGGACTACCTCAAGGGCAACCCCACCGCTGCCAACGCGCTCATCCGCAAGGACAACCCGAACATGAGCGAGGACGAATTGCTCAACGGCATCCGGCTGCTCAACGCCAGCGGCATGGTGCTCGGCGGCGACGCCGCCAAGTTCGGCGTCGGCATCCTCACCGACGAACGGATGAAGAAGACCTACGACATGATGGTGTCGATGAAGCTGCTCGACCCGGCCAAGGTGGACCTGAAGAAGACCTACACGACGCAGTTCGTCAAGGACCTCCGGATCCTGCCGTAGCGGCATCGCCCGGCTTGCAGCACATGGGCATCCCGCTCATCGATCTGGCGGCCGCGCCACCGGCCCGGCTGGCCTTGCGCATCGACCAGGCGCTGTGCGGCGCGGGCTTCTTTGCCGTCGTCGGGCACGGGGTGCCGGCGGCGGTGGTGGGCGCCGCCTTCGACGCCGGGCAGCGCTTCTTTGCGCTGCCGCAGGCCGACAAGGAGCGCTGGCACATTGACCGCTGGCACATTGACCGCTGGCATATCGAGCACTGGCACATCGACCGCTTACAGGCGGACGGCGCCGGCTCGCCGGCCGGCCAGTTGAAGCGCGGCTTCGATCCCATCGGCTGGCAGGCGCTGGACCCGACGCAGCCGAGCGACCTCAAGGAAAGCTTCTACCTCGGCGTCGAAACCCTGGCCCCCAACCCCTGGCCCGACGAGGCGCTGGTGCCGGGCTTCGCGGCAGCCTGCCGCGCCTACTCTGCCGCCGTGGACGCGCTGGCACGCCGGCTCATGGCGCTGTTCGAGATCGCGCTGCGCTTGCCCGCCGGCCACTTCGAGGCCTTCATGCGTCACCCCACCTGCACCACCCGGCTGCTGCACTACCCGCCGCAGACGGTAGCGGCCGCGCCGGGCCAGATCGGCTGCGGCGCGCACACCGACTGGGGTGCGCTGACCCTGCTGGCCCAGGACAGCGCCGGCGGCCTGCAGGTGCAGCGTCGCGACGGCGACTGGCTCGACGTGCCGCCGCACCCCGGCGCCTTCGTCGTCAACATCGGCGACATGATGCAGCGCTGGACCAACGACCGCTGGCCTTCGACGATGCACCGCGTCGTGCAGCGCAGGAGCGGCCGCGAGCGCTGGTCGATCGCCTACTTCTTCGATCTCGACGCCGAGGCGGTGATCGAGCCGCTGCCCAGTTGCGTCAACGCCGAGCGGCCGCCGCGCTACGCCCCCATCACCGCCGGTGAGCACCTCCTCGAGATGGCGCGCCGAACCACCGTTGCCGCATGAGCGAAGTCCACGCCGTCGAAGTCCGCGCCGCCCAGAAGACCTATCCCAATGGCACCCAGGCCCTGCTGCCGGTGAACCTGGCGGTGCGCGAAGGTGAATTCATCACCCTGCTGGGCCCCAGCGGCTGCGGCAAGAGCACCTTGCTGAAGATGGTGGCCGGGCTGCTGCAGCCCAGCGCCGGCAGCCTGCTGCTGTGGCGCCGGCCGGTGGCCGAGGTCGAGAGCAGCGGCCACCGCCTGAGCTTCGTGTTCCAGGACGCCACGCTCATGCCCTGGGCGCGCGTGCAGGGCAACGTGCGCCTGCCGCTCGACCTCGCCGGCGTGCCGCGCGAGGCCGCCGACGAGCGCGTGCGCCTGGCCTTGCAGACGGTCGGCCTGCAGAAGTTCGACAGCGCGCTGCCGCGCGAATTGAGCGGTGGCATGCAGATGCGCGTGAGCATCGCGCGCGGCCTCGTCACCGAGCCGCAGTTGCTGCTCATGGACGAGCCCTTCGGCGCGCTCGACGAGATCACGCGCAACCGGCTCGACAGCGACCTGCTTGAGCTGTGGCAGAAGAAGAAGCTCACCGTCATCTTCGTCACCCACTCCATCTTCGAGGCGGTGTACTTGTCGCAGCGCGTGGTGGTGATGGCGGCGCGGCCGGGGCGCATCGTCGACGAGGTGCTGATCGACGAGCCCTACCCGCGCGGGCCCGACTTCCGCGTCTGCACCGCCTTCAGCCAGTACGCCAAGCGGCTGCAGGACAGCCTGCTGCGCGCCAGCGGGCCCGATGCCGAGGCGGCACTGGCATGACGACGCGCGCACAACAGGTGCTGTGGCCTGCGCTCGTGGCGGTGCTGCTGCTGGCGGCGTGGCAGGCCCTGGTGGTGGGCTTCGAGCTGCCGCCCTTCCTGGTGCCGAGCCCGGTGCGCGTCGCCGAGGTCATGTTCAGCGACGCCGGCTTGCTGTTCGGCGCACTCGTCACGACGCTGAAGATCACGCTCTTCGCCTTTGCCTGCGCCACCGCGCTGGGGGTGCTGATCGCCTTCGCCTTCGTGCAGAGCCGGGTCATCGAGACGGCGCTGTTCCCCTATGCCGTGCTGCTGCAGGTCACGCCCATCGTGGCCATCGCGCCGCTGATCATCATCTGGGTCAAGAGCCCGACCGCGTCGCTGGTCATCTGCGCCACGCTGGTGGCGCTGTTCCCGATCATCGCCAACACCACGCTGGGCCTGCGCAGCGTCAACCCCGGGCTCATGAGCTACTTCAAGCTCAACCGCGCCACGCGCTGGCAGACCCTGGTGCGGCTGCGCATCCCGAGCGCGCTGCCGTATTTCTTCGGCGGCCTGCGCATCAGCAGCGGCCTGGCGCTGATCGGCGCCGTGGTGGCCGAATTCGTGGCCGGCACCGGTGGCACCGGCACCGGGCTGGCCTACCAGATCCTGCAGGCCGGCTACCAGCTCAACATCCCGCGCATGTTCGCCGCGCTGGTGCTGATCACGCTCACCGGCGTGTTCCTGTTCGCGCTCATGTCGGTGCTGTCGAAGTGGGCCCTGGGCGCCTGGCATGAAAGCGAGCACGCCCATGAGTGAGACCAAGCTGCTGCTGCGCGGCGCCGACCAGCTCTGGACCGGCCTGCCCGGCGCGGCCATGCGCAGCAGCACGGGCGCCGATGTGCGCGTGCGCGGCGGCGTCATCAGCGCCATCGGCACGCTGCTGCCCGAGGCCGGCGAAACCGTCATCGACGCCCGCGGCTGCGTCGTCTACCCGGGCTGGATCAACACCCACCACCACCTCTTCCAGAGCCTGCTCAAGGGCATCCCGGCCGGCATCAACCTGGCGCTGGTGCCGTGGCTGGCGGCGGTGCCGGTGGCCTACCGGCGCCACTTCGACCACGAGCAGGCGCTGCGCCTGGCGGCCCGCGTGGGCCTCGTCGAGCTGATGCTGTCGGGCTGCACCACGGTGGCCGACCACCAGTACCACTACTACCCGGGCATGCCTTTCGATGCTTCGGCCGCGGTGTTCGACGAAGCCGCTCGCCTGGGCCTGCGCCTGGTGCTGTGCCGCGGCGGGCAGACGCAGGCCCGCGTCATGACCGACCAGCAGGCGCCGCCGCAGGTGGCGCCGGAGTCGCTGGACGCCTTTCTGGCCAGCGTCGAGCGCGATGTGCTGCGCTTCCACGACCCCGGTCCGATGGCCATGCGGCGGCTGGCCAGCGCCATCACCACGCCCAACTGGAGCTGCAAGGCCGACGAGCTCAAGCCGATGGCGCGCGAGGCGCGTCGCCTGGGCATCCGGCTGCACAGCCACCTGAGCGAGTCGCACGACTACGTGCGCTGGGCGCGCGAGGTGCACGGTTGCACGCCGATGCAATTCGTGGCCGAGCATGAGTGGGTGGGCGAGGACGTCTGGTACGCGCACATGGTGCACCTCGACGACGACGAGTTGCGCCTGTGCGCGAGCACGCAGACCGGCATCGCGCACTGCCCGCAGAGCAACGCCCGGCTGGGCAGCGGCATCGCGCGCATCCCAGAAGCCATGGCCCTGGGGGTGCCGGTGAGCCTGGCCGTCGACGGCGCCGCGTCCAACGAAGCCGCCGACATGGCCAGCGAGGCCCACGCCGCCTGGCTGCTGCACCGCGCCGACCCGCGCGCCGGCCTGCGCGACGACGCGCGCTCGCGCGGCACGCGCACCGTGCAAGCCGGCGGCCACGCCGGTGCCATGACGGTCGAGGACGTGGTCCACATCGGTACCGCCGGCGGCGCGCGCGTGCTCGGCCTGGCCGGTGTCGGCACGCTGCAGGTGGGCATGGCCGCCGACCTGGCCGTCTACGACCTCGACCAGCCGCGCTACTTCGGTCTCCACGACCCGGCCATCGGCCCGGTGGCCAGCGGCGGGCGGCCGACGCTGCGCGCCCTGCTGGTGCAGGGCCGCGTGGTGGTCGAGAACGACACCATCCCCGGCCTCGACCTGGCGCAGCTGCGCGCCGACGCCCAGGCCTTCGTCAGGACGATGCTGAAATGAAGTCGAGCTTCGACGCCGCCCAGACGCGGACCCGCACCCAGGCCCTGGCCGCCGAGTTGAGCGGCATCGAGTGGATCACCGACAGCCGCGTCGAGCGCCTGAGCCAGGACTTCTACTGGTTCAGCCCGGTGCTCAAGCGCCAGCTCGCGGGCCTGCGCGCCGACGCGGTGGCGCGGCCGCGCAGCGAAGACGAGATCCGCGCCGTCGTGGCCGCCTGCGCGCGGCACGGCGTGCCGATCACCGCGCGCGGCAGCGGCACCGGCAACTACGGCCAGTGCATGCCGCTGCACGGCGGCGTGATCCTCGACCTCTCGGCCTACAACCAGTTGCTGTGGTGCCGCAGCGGCGTGGCGCGCGCCCAGGCCGGCATCCGCATGATGGACATGGACAAGCAGACCGCCGCCGACGGCTGGGAGCTGCGCTGCGTGCCCAGCACCGTGCGCAGCGCCACCCTGGGCGGCCTGTACGGCGGCGGCTTTGGCGGCGTGGGCAGCATCAATTACGGGCCGCTGGCCAGCACCGGCAACGTGCTGGGCGTGCGCGCCATGAGCATCGAGCCCGAGCCGCGCACGGTGGAGCTGCGCGGCCCCGAAGCGCTGCTGCTGCACCACGTCTACGGCACCGCCGGCCTGGTGCTGGAGCTGGAGGTGGGGCTGGGCCCGGCCCACCCCTGGCTGGAAGCCATCGTCTGCTTCGACGGCTTCGACGCCGCGATCGAATTCGGCGACGTGCTGGCCAGCGCGCCCGGGCTGGTGAAGAAGAGCGTCACGCTGCTGGCCGACCCGATCCCCGGGTTGCTGACGCAGGCCGTGCCGGCGCTGGCCGGCGTGATGCCGCGCGGCACCCATGCCGTGTTCGTGCTGGTGGCCGAGTTCAGCGAAGCCGGCCTGCTGCAGCTGGTGGCCGAGTTCGGTGGCACCGTCACCTGGCGCAAGTCCGCGGCCGAGGTCAAGGCCAGCAACCGCACCATCGTCGAGTACACCTGGAACCACACCACGCTGCACGCGCTGAAGGTCGACAAGAGCCTGACGTACATCCAGAGCGGCATGCAGGCCGGCCGCCACGTGCAGCAGGCCAAGGCGATGCGCCAGCTGCTCGGCGACGAGGTGCTGGTGCACCTCGAATTCATCCGCACCAAGGAAGGCGCCATGAACTGCAGCGGGCTGCAGCTGGTGCGCTACCGCAGCGACGAGCGGCTCGACGAGATCATGCAGATCCACCGCGAGCACGGCGTCTACATCGCCAACCCGCACGTCTACATCGTCGAGGACGGCAAGCAGGGCCAAGTCAACCCCGACGTCGTGGCGACCAAGCTGCGCTTTGACCCGCAGGGCCTGCTCAACCCGGGCAAGCTGCGCGGCTGGGATCAGCGCGAGCAGATCATGGCCGACGCGGCGGCGGGCCAGGTGTCGCTGGCGACGCTGCCGCGGTTCTGAAGCGGCCGCCGCGGGTCGCGGCCGGGCGTGCAAGTCGGGGGTGGGACCGGCGCCGCAAAGCGCGCATGATGCGAGACTTGGACGGTCGTGTTCGGCGTTCATTGACTGACGGAGGTTCCATGCTTTTGATCCGCAATCACTCCTTCGGGCGGCTTCGCTCGCCCAGCTTCACCGCCGCGCTGCTCATCACCGCGGCACTCACGGCGGGCTCGGCGGGCTCTGCGCTGGCGGCCGGCGGCAATCGCTTCAAGGCCTCAGGCCCCGACATGGGGGCGGGTGAGGCCAGCGAGCTGCGCACGCCGCTGCAGTTCGAGGAAGAAGCAGCGAACAACCCGTTGCGCGGCACGCAGGTGCTGTTCTCGCGCTGTCGCCGGGCGCCCTTCGACGCGCCGGCCTTGTACGGTCCGCTGGGCGCGGCCGAGCACGACGCGA
>JANMVM010000307.1:0-3735 GCA_031392695.1 Rubrivivax sp. | reverse complement strand
GTGGGCACCCCGGTGCCACCGGTGACCAACACGTGCTGTGCCCCAGCCACCTGGTTCACCGCCGTGCCACGCACCTGGCGCACCGCTTCGGCGATGCCGTTCATGCCGTGCAGATAGGCCTCGCCGAGCTGGCCGCCGTTGGTGTTGATGGGCAGACGGCCGCCGAGTTCGAGCGCGCCGCCCTGGACGAAGTCCTTGGCTTCGCCACGGCCGCAGAAACCGAGTTCTTCGAGCTGGCACAAGACGAAGGGCGTGAAGTGGTCGTAGAGCACTGCCGTGTCGATGTCGGCGCTGCGCAGGCCCGAGCTGGCCCACAGCTGGCGCGCCACCAGGCCCATCTCTGGCAGGCCGGTGATGTCGTCGCGGTAGTAGCTCGTCATCTGCTGCTGGCCGCGCGCCGAGCCTTGGGCGACGGCGGCGATGACCGCAGGCCGCTGCGCCAGGTCGCGCGCACGCTCCACCGTCGTCACCACGAAGGCTTGGCCGCCGTCGGTTTCCTGGCAGCAGTCGAGCAGGCGCAGCGGCTCGGAAATCCAGCGTGAATCCTGGTGCTCCTGCAGCGTGATCGGCCGGCCGTAGAAGTGCGCCGCCGGGTTGGTGGCGGCGTGCTTGCGGCAGGCCACCGCCACGTGGCCGAAGGCCTCTGTCGTGGCGCCGTAGGTGTGCAGGTAGCGCTGCGCGAACATCGCCACCCAGCTCGCCGGCGTGCGCAGGCCATACGGCGAGACCCAGCTGTAGCGCGTGGACTCTGCGGTCTCGGCGTGGATGTCGCTCAGCACGCCCGAGCCGAAGCGCAGGCCCGAGCGTTCATTGAAGGCGCGGTAGCACACCACCACGTCGGCCGCACCAGTGACCACGGCCATGGCCGCCTGGTGAATGGTGGCGCAAGGTGCACCGCCACCGTAGTGCACGCGGCTGAAGAAGCTGAGGTCGCCCATGCCCAGCGCGGCCGCCACCTGCACCTCGGGGTTGGTGTCCATGGTGTAGGTCGTGAGGCCGTCGACATCGCCGGCCTGAAGCCCCGCATCGGCCAACGCCTTTTGCACCGCTTCGACGGCCAGGCGCAGTTCGCTGCGGCCGGAATTCTTGGAGAACTCGGTGGCGCCGATGCCGACTATTGCCGCGCGGCGGGACAGCCGGTCCGGGTGAAGGCGGCTCATGGAGTGCCTTTTGAAGTGTTGGGCAACGTCAGCGTCACGCGGCCCTTGACATGGTCGCCCAGGCGGTTGCCGCCGCGTATGGCGACTTCGACATCGACGCCGTCAGCGCCGGGCTTCCTGGCCGTCACCTGACCTGTCAGCACCATCGTGTCGCCCGGGTAGTTGCTGGCGCCCAGGCGGATGGCGATGCTGCGCAGCACCGCACCCGGGCCCGCCCAGTCGGTGATGTAGCGGCCCACCAGCCCTTGCGTGGTGAGGATGTTCATGAACACGTCCTGCGAGCCGCCCTGGCGCGCGGCATCAGGGTCGTGGTGCACGGGCTGGTAGTCGCGGCTGGCGATGGCCCCGGCCACGATCAGGCTGCGAGTGATGGCAATCGACAGCGGCGGCAGCCGGTCACCACCGCTAGCGGGCCTGAAGACCGGCAGCACCAGGCCCTCGTCCACCTGCAGGAAATCCACCTCCAGCTGCATGCCGATCTGCACATCAGCCGCTTGCACGTCGAGCAACTCGCTGACCAGGCGTGTGCCTTCCTCCAGCGCCACCAGGGCCACGATGTACGGCGCCTTGAAGGGCGCGACCACCGGCGCATGAACGACGGTGTAGCTGTAGAGCTCGCCACGCCCCGAGGCCTGCTGCACGCCCAGGTCGAGCGAGCCGCAGGCCGCACAAGCGGCACTGGGCGGGTGTTGCAGCACGCCGCAGCGGGTGCAGCGCTGGATGAGCAGCTTGCGCTCGCGTGCGCCGTCGAAGAAGAAGCGTGTGTCCTGCGTGACGTTGGGGCGTGGCCGCAGGGCCGGCACTGCAGTGGGCGCAACTGACACAACCGAAGGACCCGAGGGCGCCGCCGGCTTGAACTTCAGCACCCGGTGCAGCTGGCGGCCGACGAGCGCGCCACCGCCGTCCACGATCTCGATGGTCGAGGTCACGAAGTGGCCCTTGCCCAGGCCGGTGCTCTTCTCGTCAGAGATCGAGGTGATGGTCTTGGTGGCCGAGACCGTGTCACCCAGGCGCAGCGCTCGCAGGTAGTCCTGTTCGCTGTCGGTCGCGACGATGCTGGTGTAGCCCCAGGCATCGAGCAGTGCGTACAGCTCGGCGACGGCGTCGGGCCCCTGCGGCAGCGCGCCAGAACTTGGCAAATAGCCCGGCATGGTCCAGGCCTGCAGCATGGCCGGCGGCGCGATGACGCCGCCGTGCCCGCTGGCCTGCGCCGCAGCCTCGTCGCAGTAGACCGGGTTGTGGTCGCCGATGGCGACGCACCAGTGGCGGATCATCGCGGCGTTCACCGCGTCGGGCGCGTGCATCGTCGCGCCCTGGCGGCCGACGAAGGCGGCCAGCAGGCTTGCGTTCGGGTTCTCGGTGGCGGGTTTCATTTCGGTCCTGTGCTTGCGCGGGCCTCGCAGGCGCCGCTGGCCACCAGGCGCGCGATGCCGTCCGCGTCGTAGCCCAGTGTGTGCAACACCTCGGATGTGTGTGCACCCAGCGCGGGGGCCAGCGTGCGCAGGCTGCCGCCGGGCTCGCCGTCCACGTGCACCGGGAATGGCAGGTGCCGTTCGCCGTCAATTTCGCGCAGCAGGCCGCGGGCCACGGCCTGTTCAGTGGCGCTGGCCTCGGCCGGACTCAGCACGGTGTGGCCGGGCACGTCGTGGTGTTCAAACTGAGCCGTCCACGCCGCCGCGTCGCGCTGCCGCATGGCGTCGGCGATGACGGCTGAGACTTCGGCCACGCAGCCCAGGCGGCGGTCCAGCGTGGCGTAAGCGGGGCTGCACAGCCGGGGTTCGACGTCGCCTGCCGCGGCGACGAAATGGTCCCAGAACACCGGCTCGATGAGGCCCAGCGCCATCCAGCGGCCGTCAGCGGTGGCGAAGGTGTCGTTGCCCGGCATCAAGTAGTTGAGGTTGGGCTCGGCGCGGTTGAAGTCGCCGCGCACGCTGGCGAAGGACATCGCGGCTTCAGTCAGGCTCAGGTCGAGCGTGGCACCGACACCGGTCTTCTGCGCCCGCGCCCAGGCTGCCAGCGCGGCGACCGCGAAATAGAGCGAGCCCGCCAGGTCGCTGACCGGCAGACCGGAGCGCCGCGGGCGCGTGTCAGTGGCCGAACCCGGATAGGCCAGCGCACCGCTGGCCGCGAGGTAGCTGATGTCATGGCCGGCACGCAGGCGCCAGGGCCCCGTCTGCCCGAAGCCCGAGATCGAGCAATAGACCAGCTTCGGATGGATCGCGCGCAGCCGCTCGGGGCCGATGCCCATGCGCTCGGCCACGCCGGGGCGCGAGCCTTCGACCACGATGTCGGCCCAGGCGGCAAGGCGGCCAGCGACTTCGCGCGCGGCCGCGTTCTTGAGGTCCAGCACCAGCGAGCGCTTGTTCCGGTTGGCAACGCGCACCATGTCGAAGGGCAGGTGGCGCAGCATGTCGCCCGTGGGCGGCTCGACCTTGATGACGTCGGCGCCCAGGTCCGCCAGCAGCACGGTGCCGTAAGGGCCGGGCAGCAGCGCCGAGAAGTCGACGATCTTCAAGCCATCGAGCAGGGGCGTGCTGCTCATCGAGCAGAGGCGCGAGCCGGGGCGCGGGCGGAA
>JANMVM010000289.1:0-8038 GCA_031392695.1 Rubrivivax sp. | reverse complement strand
ACGGCGTCGATGACTTGTTCGGGCAGCGCGGTGCTGTCGACCACCATCGCGTTCAAGCCGCCGGTCTCGGCAATCAGCGGCACGATCGGGCCGTCCTTGCCGGCCAGGGTGCGGTTGATGATGCGCGCCACCTGCGTGCTGCCGGTGAAGCACACGCCGGCGGTGTGCGGGTGCGCCACCAGCGCCGCGCCCACGGTCTCGCCCAGCCCGTGCAGCAGCGCCACCGCATCCAGCGGCACGCCCACCTCGTGCAGCAGCGCGACGAAGCGGCGTGCCACCACCGGCGTCTGCTCGGCGGGCTTGGCCGCCACCGTGTTGCCCGCCACCAGCGCAGCGGCCACCTGGCCGGCAAAGATGGCGAGCGGGAAGTTCCACGGGCTGATGCACACGAACACGCCGCGGCCGTGCAGGCGCAGCACGTTGCTCTCGCCGGTGGGGCCGGGCAGCGTCTGGTCGGCCAGGCGGGCTTCTGCCTGGTCGGCGTAGTAGCGGCAGAAGTCGACCGCCTCGCGCACCTCGGCGATGCAGTCACCCAGCGTCTTGTGCGCTTCCTTGACCAGCAGGCCGCAGTACTCGGGCAGGCGGGCGTCCAGCAGATCGGCGGCTTTGCGCAGCAACGCGGCGCGCTCGGCCAGCGCTCGCCCACTCCAGGCGCCGAAGCCGGCGTGCAGGCGCGTCATGGCGGCGCCGACCTCGTCGAGGCCGGCCATCGCCACGGCATCGATGCGCGTCGCGGCCACCGCGGCGTCGAGCGGCTCGCGCATCGCCTGGCAGGCCAGGTCGGCGCCAGTGGAATTGGCGCGGCCGGCGCCGTACAGCGCCACCGGCAGCGCCAGGGCAGGCGCGGTGGACGCGGCCAGCGGCGAGGCCAGCAGTTCTTCGGCGCTCACCATCTCGTCGGCGAGCTGATGCACGAAGGAAGAGTTGGCACCGTTTTCGAGCAGCCGGCGCACCAGATACGCCAGCAGGTCGCGGTGCTCGCCCACCGGGGCGTAGACGCGGCACGGCACCGAGCCGTCCTTGAGCACTTCGCGGTATACGCCTTCGCCCATGCCGTGCAGGCGCTGCAGCTCGAAGGCGGCGCCGGCCTGGCGGGCCAGCTGCAGGATGGCCGCGATGGTGCCGGCGTTGTGGGTCGCGAACTGGGTGTAGATCACCTCGTGGTGACTCACCAGCCGCGCCGCGCAGGCCAGGTAGCTGATGTCGGTGTGGTGCTTGTGCGTGAACACCGGGTAGCCCGGCAGCCCGGCCTCTTGCGCGCGCTTGACCTCGCCGTCCCAGTAGGCGCCCTTGACCAGCCGCACCATGAAGCGCAGGCCATGCGCCTTGGCGATGCGCGCCACTTCGTCGACGAGCTCGAGCGCGCGCGTCTGATACGACTGCACGGCGAGGCCGAAGCCCTGCCACTGCGGGTGCATGCGGGCAATGTGCGCGGCCAGAGTCTCGAGCAGGTCGAGCGAGATCTCCAGGCGCTCGCATTCCTCGGCATCGATGGTCAGGTTGATGTTGGCCTGCGCCGCCTGGTCGACCAGGCTCTGCACGCGCGGCAGCAACTCGGCAAAGACGCGCTCGCGCTGCGCGTCTTCGTAGCGCGAGAACAGCGCGCTGAGCTTGATCGAGATGCCGTCGGCGGCCATCGGCGAAGCCGCGACCCGGCTCGCCGCCATCGCGGCGATGGCGTGGCGGTAGCTGGCCAGGTAGCGCTCGGCGTCCTTCTCGGTGCGCGCGCCTTCGCCCAGCATGTCGTAGCTGAAGCGCAGGGTGCCCATCGCCTTGCGCTGGCTCGCGGCTTCGGCCATCGCTTCATCGATGGTGCGGCCAAGCACGAACTGCCGGCCCAGCAGCTGGATCGCGCGCACGGTGGCCGCCACCACGGTGCGCGAGCCCAGGCGCTGCAGCAGGCCGGGCGGGTTCTCGCTCGGGTTTGCGGATTCCGGCAGGAACCTCTTGGACAGCGAGATCGCGCTGGCCGAGATCTGCGCCAGCAGCTTGTGCGGGCTGCCCTCGGCGGCACCGTCGAAGTCGCCGCGACCGAGCTGGTCGGCGGTGAGGGCAATCGCGGTTTCGGTGTCGGGCACGCGCAGCAGGGCCTCGGCCAGCCGCATCAGGGCCAGGCCTTCGGCGCTGCTGATCGGGTATTCGCGCAGCAGACTTTCCATGGCCCAGAACGGCGCCGGCTGCTCGCGCACGGCGCGCACCCAGGGGCGAGCGGCAGCAATCACCGCCGGCCAGTCCAGGCGGCCTTGCAGCGCAGCCAGCGCGGCGGCCACGACCTCGGCTTCGGGGCGGTAGGGGAAGGGCAGGCGGGCGCGGTTCATGGTCGTCCTTGTGGCCGTGGGGCGGCTGGCATCGGGATGCGCAGCTTATGCCGGGCAGGGCCGAACCGGATTCGGAAAACCGCAGCCTTGCCGGAGAATCATCCGCCATGGACACCAGCGACCCCATCGACAGCGCCAACAGCAGCACCGCCAACCGCGGCGACCGCAGCGACCGCGGCCTCGACAAGATCGATCGCCGCATCTTGCGCGTGCTGCAGGCCGACGGCCGCATCAGCAACCTCAAGCTGGCCGAAGAGGTGCACCTGTCGCCCACCGCCGTGCTCGAGCGCGTCAAGCGCCTGCACCGCGAGCACTACATCCTGGGCTACGAAGCGCGGCTGAACCCCGTCAAGCTGGGCGCCGGGCTGCTGGTGTTCGTCGAGATCCTGCTCGACCGCACGGTGCACGACGTGATGGACACCTTTCGCGCCGCGGTGCAGGTGCGCCCCGAGATCCTCGAAGCGCACCTCGTGGCCGGCGGCTTCGATTACCTGCTGAAGACGCGCGTGGCCGACATGGCGGCCTACCGCGAATTCATCGGCAGCGTGATCTGGACGTTGCCGGGTGTGCGCGAAACGCGCACCTACGCCGTGATGGAAGAAGTCAAGAACAGCTCGCTGCTGCCGGTGTAGCGCGCCGCTGCTCGCGCGCCGACTGCAGCCAGCGCCTCAGTGGATCGTCATCGACGGCGGACTCACGTTGCGCGACGGCCCCGCCAGCGACACCGTCGGATGCAGCCTTTCGAGCAAGCTGCTGATGTCGTCCGCGGTCTTGGGGCGGGCCAGCAGGTAGCCCTGCCCGAGCTGGCAGCCCATCTCCTGCAGCTGGCGCAGCTGGACGTCGGTTTCGATACCTTCGGCGACCACCATCTTGCCCAGCGAGCTGCCCAGCAGCACGATCGATCGCACCACGGCGGCTTCGTTGGAGCCGGCCTCCAGGCGGGCGACGAAAGAGCGGTCGATCTTCAGGCAGTCGATGGGCAGCGTCGACAGGTGGCTGAGCGATGAATAGCCGGTGCCGAAGTCATCGATGGCCAGCGTCACGCCCATGCGGCGCAGCTCGGTGAGCATGGGCAGCGCCGCTTCCAGGCGCGACATCAGGATGTTCTCGGTCAGCTCCAGGCACAGCTGCGTCGGCTGCAGGCCCGACTCAATGATCGCCCGCGTCACGCGCGCCACGAAGGCCGGGTGCGCGATGTCGTGGCCCGAGACGTTGACGTTCATCGTCA
The DNA here is from genome assembly GCA_031392695.1 of Rubrivivax sp. Classification (GTDB taxonomy): domain Bacteria; phylum Pseudomonadota; class Gammaproteobacteria; order Burkholderiales; family Burkholderiaceae_C; genus Rubrivivax. Next base: position 4,492 of record JANMVM010000289.1, on the reverse strand, counting down.
GCGCGGCCCAGAAGGGGTCGGACTGCTGCCATTCGCGCAGCTGACGGCAGGCGCAGTGCAGCACGAAGTCGGTCAACTTGAGCATCAGTCCGGCTTCTTCGGCGATGGGCAGGAAGGCACCGGGGCTGATGCTGCCGTCCTGCGGATGCTGCCAGCGCACCAGCGCCTCGAAGCCGGCCAGCCGGCCCGGTTCGGCGCCGGCCAGCTCCCACACCGGCTGGTAGGCCACCGACAGGCGACCGTCGTCGATGGCGCGGCGCAAGTCGCCTTCCAGCCGCAGCCGGTTGGCGACCTCGGTGTGCAGGCTGGCGTCGAAAAGAGCGTAGCGCGCCTTGCCGGCGCCCTTGGCCTTGTACATCGCGGTGTCGGCGTCGCGCAGCACGTCTTCGGCATTGGTGTAGCCCAGCGCGCTGAAGGTGATGCCGATGCTGGCGCTGGTCATGAGCTCGGTGCCGGCCACCAGGAAGGGCCGGCGCAGCGCGTCCATCAGGCGCTCGGCCAGGCCGACGACGCTGCGTTCGTGCTCGACGTGGCGCACCAGCACGGCGAACTCGTCGCCGCCCAGGCGGGCCACGATGTCGTGCGGCCGCAGGCTGTCCTTGATGCGCTGCGACACCTGGACCAGGAACTCGTCGCCCGCGCTGTGGCCCAGGCTGTCGTTGATGAGCTTGAAGCGGTCGAAGTCAAGGAACATCACGGCATAGGCGTCGTGCGCGTCCGCGCTGTCGTTGAGCTGCTTGACCACCTGGCCCAGCAGCTCGTGAAAGCGCCGCCGGTTGGGCAGCCCGGTGAGGCTGTCGTGGAAGGCCAGGTGATGCAGGTCCTGCTCCGCCGTGCGGCGCGCCGTGATGTCCTGCACCTGCAGGATCAGGCACGGCGTGCCGGCACCGGGTTCGCTGAAGAAGCTGCAGTGCGCTGCCACCCACACCGGGCTGCCGTCGCGGTGGACGCAGCGCAGCTCGAGCGCGAAGCCTTCGAATTCGTGCGCGTTGACGAGGCCCAGTTGCTCGTCGAGGCGGGCCCGGTCGGCGGGCAGTACCACGTCCTGGATCGGCCGCTGGACGAGCTCGTCGTCACGGTGGCCCACCAGCGTGCGCAGCGCGTGGTTGGCCTGCAGCACGCGGCCGTCGAAGTCCAGCAGCGCCATGCCGATGGAGGCGTGGGTGAAGGCGCTGTGAAAGCGCCGCTCGCTGGCTTCGAGCTCGCGCACGTGGCGCTGCGCCAGTTCGCGCTCGCGTTCGGCCGCCTCGGCGCCGGCTTGGCGCACCTCTTCGGCGGCCTCTTGCTGGCGGAAGAAGTAGTGCAGCGTGGCCAGCATCATGGCCAGCAGCGGCACCATCGCGGCCAGCACGCCGCCGCCCGACTGGCGATAGGTCAGGTACAGCAGCACCGCCACGGCGGCGCTGCCGGCGTAGGCGATGCCGATCCAGCCGAAGACACTGAAGAGGTCGGACAGCTGCAGCCGCTCGTTGCGCTTCAAGCGCGGCACGGCGGTGACGAGCAGGGTGTTGAAGACGAAGAAGGCCACCGCGAACAGCATCGTGGCCACGATCAGCAGGCCGGCGTCGTCGGCCACGTGCTTGAAGACGAGGCTGAAGATCGAGCCGGCCGAGAACATGGCCAGCGCCGCCATCGCCGGGCTGACGATGCGGCTGGTCCAGCGCTTGGACGTGCGCCAGGAGCCCACGGCCGCTTCGCCCGAGGCCGCCAGCGCAGCCGCGCCCGGGCCGTGGATCAGCAGCAGCAGGAAGATGAAGATCTCACCGGCAGCGAAGGAATTCTTGGAGCGCGGCACGCGCACCGGGAAGAAGCCCGCGAACATCGCGATCACCATGCCGATGGCGATCTGCATCCAGGCCAGCGGGCCGTCGTCGGCCACGCTGACGATCGACCCGATGAGCGTGACACTGCCCAGCACCACCACCGACCACCAGTAGGCCGTGGCCTTGCGGTTGTAGTCGGGCATCAGCTCGCGGTGCAGCCGGCTCCACCACCGCAGGGGCTGCAGTGTCGGTACGAGTCCGGAGGCAGGATTCATAGGGCGGGGTCCCGAGCGTCAATAGGCATCTTGGGGGGTTTTCGGCACGCCGGGCCGCTGACTTGAGCGCCGCGAGCCCGGCCATCGAAGGGCCTGAAACGGGCCGGCCCCGCGTGACGAGCGCGCGGGGCCGGCGGACAGCGGATTGCAGGACCGACGCGGGCCGGTCCGCGGCTCGCTTCAGCCAGCCCGCGTGAAATCGCGGTCTGGCCTTCGTCGAGCACTCGGCTCCTTCCGGAGCCTCATGTCCCGACTCAGGGCTCGCCGAGGACGAGGCCTTCGCTGAGCACCAGGCCTTCGCTGAGCACGAGGCCTTCGCTCAGCACCAGGCCTTCACTGAGCACCAGCCCTTCGCTCAGCACGAGACCCTCGCTGAGCACCAGGCCTTCGCTCAGCACCAGGCCTTCGCTCAGCACGAGGCCGGTGCTCAACACCAGACCGCTGCCGCTGATGAGCCAGCCCGACAGCGTGGCCGTGGGCGTGAAGACGCCCGTCTTGCCGAGCATCGAGCTGGCACCGACCAGTCCTTCGCCGCGCACGACGCCGACGGTCAGCAGTGTCTGGTTGGGCGCTGCCACGTCGGTGAAGTTCATCGGATAAGTGTTGGCCGCGATGCCGGTGCCCGACCAGTACACAGCGTCGCGCTTGCGCACGACCTTGCCAGCCCACGTGGTGCGCGGATCCCAGATCGGCTGGTACTTGGTGAACAGCGCGCTGTTGCTGGCCACGATGTTGCCGCCGACGAAGGCGATGCGCGACCAGTTGAAGCTGGCGCTGTTGATGGTCGAGCTCTGGCTCGGCATCGACAGGCCGCTGGCCAGCATCGTGCCGCCATCGCTGATGCTGCCGGCCGCGATGGCGCTGCTCAGATCGGTGCGCAGCACCTTGGCCAGCGCCACCGCACCGCTGAGGTTGAGCAGCCCCGCGCCCTGTTGCAGCAGGTTGTGGTTGGGCAGCGGTTGCGCCGTGTATTGCAAGATGGCCTTGATCAGCGGCGGCGTCAGCCCCGGGTTGACCTGCAGCAGCACCGCTGCAGCACCGGCCACCACCGGCGCAGCGGCCGAGGTACCGCTGAGCATCATCTGCGTCTCGGACGTGACCTGGGTGATGCCCAGCGGCGTCACCAGGGCGCTGGCAAAGGTGCGGGCCAGCCAGTTCCGGTCGGGGGTCGAGCTGATGCCGGCCTTGGTGGCCATGGCGCTGACGATCCTGTTGCCCGGCGCCACCAGGTCGGGCTTGAGCAGGTTGTCGGCCACGCGCACGCCGCTGGCGTCGATGCTGCCGCTGCGCGTCGGCCCGCGCGAGCTGAAGTTGTTGACCGTGTCGTCGCTGCGCGCCAGGGTGTCGTGCGTGTTGACGGCGCCCACCGTGATCACCGAAGGATCATTGCCCGGCGCACTGATGGCGCCGTAGACCTGCTGCAGGCCCAGGTTGAGGCCGAAGTTGCCGGCCGCCACCACCACCGTGATGCCGGCGGCCGTGGCGCTGCGCACCGCGATGCACAAGGGGTCGGTCAGCCAGGATTCGGTCGAGGCCGCGGCCAGGCTGACGTTGAGCACGCGGATGTTGAGTTCCTTGGCGTGGTAGATCACCCACTGGATGCCTTCGATGGCATCGCTCATCGTGCCCATGCCGTAGTCGTCGAGCACCTTGACGTCGTAGACACTCGCGCCCGGGGCCATGCCCGTGGTGTCGGGCGTGCCGCTGGAGTACAGCGCCGCGCGCCCGGCGGCCACCGCGGCCACGTGGGTGCCGTGGCCGTAGCCGTCGATCGTCGTGGCGCCACTGTTGTCGATCTTGTTCTCGTAGTTGGTCAGCGCCACGCTGCCGGGCTGCAGCGAGGTGCTGTTGTCCAAGCCGGTGGTCCAGTTGATCTGGCTGGTGCCCAGCAGGCTGATGTTCTTCTTGACGCGGGCCACGGCAGCGGGCGTCAGCAGGCCTTCGTGCGTCTTCATGACGCCCGAGTCGAGTACCGCGATGCCCACGCCGCCCCCGTCGTAGCCCGAATAGGTGGTCTTGGTGCTGCCCGTGCGGACGTTGCTGGCCAAGGCGCCGCTGATCGACTCCAGCGTGCTGGCGGTGCGCTGGGTGACGCGGTTGGGCGAAACGCTGACGACGTCAATGCGCTGGCCCAGTGCGCGCACCTGGTTGGCTGGGATCTGCACCGTCAGCGCATTGATGCCGGCGTGCTGCGCATGCACCGAGCCGCCGGTGGCCAGCACCCAGGCGCGCAGACTGGTCAGCGCCCGGTCGCTCGAATTGCTGACGACGATGGCCTGCACCTGGCGCACGCCGTTGACGTCGCGCGCCCATTTGACCTTGGGTGTGTCGACGTTGAGGGCCTCGTCATCGAGGTCGCGGGCGACCTTGGTGGCCTTGTCGAAGCCCTGTGGGCGCGCATGGGCCGCGGTGAGGCCGAAGCCCGACAGCAGCATGGAGATCGCGGTGACCGTG
>JANMVM010000286.1:0-37822 GCA_031392695.1 Rubrivivax sp. | reverse complement strand
ACGACGCGCGTCACCAGCCGCGCTGCGGCGTCGCAGCGCAGTTGCGGCTTGTAGATCTTGCCCACCGAGGTCAGCGGGATCGCATCGACGATATGGATCTGCTTGGGCCACGCGGGGCGCTCGCCGATCGTGCGCTGCGCGTGCTCGTGCAGTTCGGCTTCGGTGGTGCTGGCGCTGGGGCGCAGGACCACGTAGCACACCGGCAGCTCGCCGGCATAGGCGTCGGGCATGCCCACCGCGGCCGCCAGCGCCACCGCGGGGTGCGTGGCCATCGCGTTTTCGATCATCAGCGGGTCGATGTTGTGGCCGCTGCGGATGATCAGGTCTTTGGAGCGGCCGGCGATGTGGATGCGACCCTGCTCGTCGGTGTAGCCCAGGTCGCCGGTGTTGAGCACGCCGCTGTCGAAGACGCCCGCGTCGTGCCCGGGGTTGCGGTAGCCCGGCGAGACATGGGGCCCACGCACCGTGATGACGCCGATCTCGCGCGGCGCGCAGGGCGGTCCGGGCCGGCCGCTGGCCTCGAGCCGGCACACCACCACCCGGGTGTAGGGCAGGGCCCAGCCGACCGAGCCGTCGCCGCCCTCATCGGCGAGCGGGTGGATGGCGATCAGGCCCGAGGCCTCGGTCATGCCGTAGACCTCGTGCAGGCGGCGCCCGGTGACCTCGCGGAAGCGTTCGGCCACCGCCGGCGGCAGCGACGCGGCGCCGGTGAAGCCGGCGCGCACGCTGCTGATGTCGGCGCCTTCGAGCGGCACTTGCAGCACCGCGCCAATCGAGGTCGGCACCGCGCCCACGCGCGTGGCGCAGTACTGCGCCACCAGGCGCCAGAAGCCGCTGACCATGGCCGGGTTGCGCAGCCCGCCGGGCGACATCACGAGCATGCCCATGCCGGCCATGAAGGCCGACAGGCTGCTGTAGATCGTGCCGCCGACATGGAACAGCGGCAGCGTGGCCGTCATCGTGTCGCTGGCCCGCATGTCGCCCAGCACCGCGCCGCCCAGCGCCGCCACGAGCTGGCCGCGGTGGGTGTGGGCCACCAGCTTGGGCGTGCCGGTGGTGCCGCCGGTGTGGAAGTAGGCTGCCACGTCGGCGTCGCGGCCGGCCTCGCCGAAGACCAGGTGGTCGTCAGGCTGCGCAGCGAGCGCGCTGTGGAAGTCGATGACGCCGGCTTCGAGCGGTGGGCCCGCTGTGCCTGATGCGGCCACGCGCAGCAGTTGCAGCCCCGGCACGCGCTCGCGCAGCGCCAGGGCCTTGGGCCAGATGTCGAGCACGGGGTGCGGGCCCAGCGCCACCAGGATGCGCGCACCCGAGGCCTCGAGCAGCGCCGCGATGGGCTCGGGCTGGAGCAGGAAGTTGATCGGCACGGCGTAGCCGGCGGTCTCGGCTCCCCACAGCGTGGCGTGCGTTTCCACCAGGCTTGGCAGCAGGTAGGCGACACCGGGGCGGGCGCCGCCCAGCATGGCAAACAGGTTGGCAGCGCGCCGCACCAGGCCGAGCAGCTCTCGGTAGCTGACACGGCGCGGCTGCTCGTCCGGTGCGCCGCTCATCAGCATCGTGATTGCGGTGCGATCGGGCTGGCGCGCGGCGCCGCCGATGAAGACGTCGAGGACGCTGCGCTCGGGCAGGCGCTCGTCGAGTGTCATCTCGGCCTCGATGCGCGCCAGGTCGGCGAGGTTGCGGATGCCGAAATCAGGCAGGACAGCCATGGTCAGCGACTCCTCAGGTAAATCGATGGCTCATGTTGCCAGTTAGGCCAGCGCCTGCAATCCCTGACAACCCGCTGCGCACCGCGTCACAACCAGTGGGCGATCTCTGCCAGCGGCTTCTTGATGCCGCCGTGCACCGGCACCCGGCAGCCGGCCTTGGGGTAACCGACGACGAGCAGCATGACCGGCTTTTCCGACGCCGGCCGGCCGCACAGCTGGTTGAGAAACCCCATCGGGTTGGGCGTGTGCGTGAGCGTGGCCAGCCCGGCATGGTGCAAGGCGGCGATGAGAAAGCCCGAAGCGATGCCCACCGACTCGGGCACGTAGTAGTGGCTGAAGCGCCCGCCATCGGCGCGCACGCCGTACTTCTGCGCAAAGATGGCGATCAGCAGCGGCGCGTCCTCGAGGAAGGGCTTGTCGGGGTCGGTGCCCAGCGGCGCCAAAGCGTCCAGCCATTCCTGCGGCGCGCGCTCGCGGTAGAAGCTGCGCTCTTCGATTTCGGCGGCCTCACGCACGCGGCGCTTGTGCCCGGCCTCGGTGATGAGGCTGAAGAACCAGGGCTGCTGGTTGGCGCCTGAGGGCGCAGTGCCGGCAGCGCGCAGGCAGTGCTCGATGACTTCGCGCGGCAGCGCCCGGGTGTCGAAGTCGCGCACCGTGCGCCGCCGCGCGATGTCGGCGTGAAAGGCGCGCGCGCGCTCGATCATCTCGGGCTGCGGGTACTCGCGATAGGCGGGCAACGGCTCCAGTGCGCAGGGCATGGGCATGGGCACCTGCACGGGCACGGGCACGGGGTCAGGGGGCATTCCGGCTGCCGACATGGTCAGGCGGCGTTGAAGAACCAGACCCGCGTGATGAGCTCACCGGCGACCTCGAACACCGCTGCCGCTTCGACCGGCTCGTCGCCCAGGCCACTGATGCGTTCATGGTCGATGACCAGGTTGCCGAGCACCATGCGCTGGACCAGTTGGGCGTGCAGCTGCGGCCGATTGAAGCGGTGGGCAGCGTAGTGCTCGGCCAGCGCGGCCTTGCCGAACAGGACCGGCTCGGGTGCGGGCGGGCGGAAGAGCTGCACGTCGTCGGCGTAGCAGGCGACGAAGCGTGCCAGGTCACGGTCGTTGTAGGCGTCGAGCTGGCGCTGCACCGGCAGTTCTGGGTTCATGCGGATCCAGGCAGGGTGGCTGGGCCGTGCATCATGCCTGCGCCGCGCCGCAGGCGAGCGCTCGGTATACTGATTTTCACTGCGCCACCCGAGGTCGAGCATGCAAAACCGCCACTGTTTCGACGCTGTCCCTGCGCGGGCCGTGGCCGGCCCGTGATCGCCCTGCCGAGCGATCACCCCGAGCGCTTCGCGCTCGCCGAAGAAGTCCACGCGCGACCTCCCGAGTTGCTGCCGACGCCGGCGCGCGCGTCCTACCTGGCGGTGCTGGTGGACGCCGACGAGCGCGCTCGGGAGACGGCTCACCTGGCACGGCTGTGCGAGCGCCACGCCGTGGCGCCGCCAACGCGTGAGCTCACGCACTTCAGCGCCCGGCTCGGGCCACTGCGGCTGAAGTGGGAGCGCCACGGCGAGTTCTCGTCTTGGACGCTGATCGTGCCCGGCGTCGAGTCGGCTCCTTTCTCCGAACCGGCCACGGCGCTGCTGCCCGCCGGGTGGCTGAGTGCGTTGCCCGGGCAGACGGTGATGGCCGCCCATGCCGTCATCGCCGAGGCCGGTGCCACCCGTCCGGACGACGGCGAGCTGGCGCGCCACTTCGAGGACCACCTCGTCGTCGGTGCCGAGGTTGCCGACGGCGAAGCGCTGGCCTACACCGACTTCAAGATCCACGCCGACAGCTGCTCGCGCTTCCTGTTGCTCGGCCGCCGGCTCACGCCGCGCGTGGCCGGGCAGATCGTGCAGCGGCTGTTCGAGATCGAGGCCTACCGCATGATGGCCTTGCTGGCCTTGCCGATGGCGCGGCGGCTGTCGCCGCGCATCGTGGTCATCGAAGGCGCGCTGGCCGAACTGACCGACGGCATCGCGCGCGACGAAGGCGCCGACGAGGCGCTGCTGCACGAGCTCACGCGCCTGGCGGCCGAGGTCGAAAGCGGCCTGGCGGCGAGCCAGTTCCGCTTCGGCGCCTGCCGCGCCTATGCCGACCTGGTGCGCACGCGCATCGCCGAGCTGCGCGAGGTGCGGCTCGTTGGCATGCCCACCATCGGCGCCTTCATGGCGCGGCGCTTCGAACCCGCGGTCTCGACCTGCGCCACGGTGTCGTCGCGCCTGCACGACCTGAGCGAACGGGTGGCGCAGGCCAGTGCGCTGCTGTCGACGCGCGTCGACATCGCGCGCTCGCGCCAGAACCAGGTGCTGCTGAGCTCGATGGACCGCCGCGCCAAGCTGCAACTGCGCCTGCAGCAGACCGTCGAAGGCCTGTCGGTGGCGGCCATCGTCTACTACGTGGTGGGGCTGGTGGGCTACCTGGCCAAGGGCTTCAAGGCCGGCGGCCTGGCCGTCAACGCCGACCTCGCCGCCGGCCTGGCGGTGCCCCTGGTGGCGCTGGCGGCATTGACGGTGGTGCGGCGGGCCCGCCGCCACATCCGCGACGAAGAGGCGCCGCGCATGGATCGAGCCTGAGGCGCAACGCCGGGCCCACTAGTACTCCAACCCACAGATTTCGAGACATGAAAACGCGTCTTCGTCCGTCATGCGTCGTTGCAAATCCTCGCGATACCAGAAGGTATCGCTGTGGTTTGCGCCTAGCCTGGCGAACGAATCCATCGTTTTCAACTTGTCTCGAAACCTATGGGTTGGAGCACTAGCGCCGGCCAGGCAGCTTTCATCGGGCACACTCGCAACATGACTGGACCCCTGCAAGGCTTGCGCGTCATCGAAATGTCGGCCATCGGCCCGGTGCCGCTGGCCTGCATGCTGCTGGCCGACCTCGGCGCCGACGTGGTGCGCATCGACCGCCTGGAGCCCAGCGGCCTGGGCCTGGCGATGGCGCCGCGTCACGACGTCAACGCCCGCGGCCGCCGCTCGGTGGCGCTCGACCTCAAGCAGGTCGCCGCCCGCCAGGCCGTGCTGCGGCTGCTCGGCCAGGCCGACGTGCTGGTCGAGGGCTTTCGGCCCGGCGTGATGGAAAAGCTCGGCCTCGGGCCCGAGCCTTGCCTGGCGCACAACCCGCGTCTCGTCTATGGCCGCATGACCGGTTTCGGCCAGAGCGGGCCGCTGGCCGCCGCTGCGGGCCACGACCTCAACTACATCGCGCTCAGCGGCGTGCTGGACGCCATCGGCACGGCCGGCGGCGCGCCGCTGCCACCCTTGAACCTGGTGGGCGACTACGGCGGCGGCGCGCTCTACCTGGCCTTCGGCGTGATGGCCGCGCTGTTCGAGCGCCAGCGCTCGGGGCTGGGCCAGGTCGTCGATGCGGCGATGGTCGACGGCGCGGCCTCGCTGGCGTCGGTGTTCTTCGGGCTGCAGGCCTCCGGCGCCTGGGACGGTCCCCGCGGCGCCAACCTGCTCGATGGTGGCGCGCCTTTCTATGCCGCCTACGAAACCGCCGACGCCCGCCACATCAGCCTGGCGGCGCTGGAGCCCAAGTTCTTCGCCCAGCTCGTGCGCGCGCTGGCGCTCGACGAGCGCTTCATCGTGCGCCAGTACGACCGCCTGCTGTGGCCCGAGCTGCGCGCGGCCATCGCCGGCGCCGTGCGGCTGCATACGCGCGACGAGTGGTGCCGGCGGCTGGAGGGCAGCGACACCTGCTTCGCACCGGTGCTCTCCTTCGCGGAAGCGCCGCACCACGCCCATGCCGTGGCGCGCGCGGCCTTCGTGAGCATCGACGGCGTGGTGCAGCCAGCGCCGGCGCCGCGCTTCGCGCGCACGCCGGCGGCCCATCCGCGGCCCGCGCCGCAGCCGGGCGAGCACACGGCGCAGGTGCTGCAGGAGGCCGGCTACAGCGCCGCCGAGGTCCAAGCCCTGGTGGCGCAAGGAGCGGCGCGATGAACCCGAGCGGCCACATCACGCCCGTCGACGCGCGACCGGCCTCGTCGCTGATGCTGCTGCGCGATGGCGCCGCTGGGCTCGAGGTGCTCATGATGCGCCGCGCCGAGCGCGCCGGCGACCTGCGCAGCGGCGCTGCGGTGTTCCCGGGCGGCGTGCTCGATGGCCGCGATCGCGACGCGCATGCCTTGTGCCTCGGCCCCGACGACGCGGCTGCCAGCGCGCAGCTCGGCCTGTCCAGCGGCGGGCTGGACTACCTGGTGGCCGCCGTGCGCGAGACCTTCGAGGAAGTCGGCCTGCTGCTGGCCGTGCGGGCCGCCGCCGGCCCACTCGACCTCGCCGCGCTGCAGCCCTGGCGCGACCGCCTGCAGCAAGGCAGCGCCGGCGCTGCCGAGCTGTGCCGCGCCGCGGGACTGCAGCTCGACCTGCGCGGCCTCGTCTACTTCAGTCACTGGCTCACGCCGCCGGGCGTACCCAAGCGCTTCGACACCCGTTTCTTCATGACCCTGGCTCCCGAGGGCCAGGTGGCTCAGGCCGATCTGGGTGAGGCGGTGGAGCTGATGTGGCTCACACCGGCGCAGGCGCTGGCGCCCGAGCGCGGCTTGAAGCTGCTGCCGGTGACGCAGCGCACGCTGCAGGCGCTGGGCCGCCACGCCAGCGCCGCCGCAGCGCTGCAGGCCGCGCGCGACCAAGGCGCGGTGCCGCTGACGATGCCACGGCGGGCGAACTCGGCGCGCGGCCCGCGCGTCGTGCTGCCCGACGAACTGCCCTATGCCGAAGTCGCGCGGCTCGACCCCGAGGGCCGGGCCGACGCCTTCGCCGACCTGCTGCCCGGGCGCGCGGTGCGGCTGTCGCCGCACATCGTGCGCGTCACCGCGCCCAACCCCGGGCCGATGACCGGGCCGGGCACCAACAGCTACCTCGTCGGCCAGGGCCAGGCCTGGACCGTGATTGATCCCGGCCCGGCCAGCCAGCCCCACCTGCAGGCGCTGCTGGCGGCGGTGCCGGCAGGGCGCGTGACGCAGATCCTGGTCACCCACACCCACCGCGATCACTCGCCCGGCGCGGTGGCGCTGGCGGCGGCCACCGGCGCGCCGGTGCTCGGCCGCATCGCCGATCATCCCGACTGGCAGGACCCGGACTTCGCGCCCCAGCGGCTGCTCTCGCACGGCGAGCGCCTGGTGCTGGGGGAGGGCGTGAGCCTGCGCGTCATCCACACGCCGGGGCACGCGTCCAACCACCTGTGCTACCTGCTCGAAGAAGAGCAGACGCTGTTCACCGGCGACCACGTGATGCAGGGCTCGACAGTGGTCATCAACCCACCCGATGGCGACATGGCGGCCTACCTCGCGGCCCTGACGGCGCTGCTGGCCGAGGACCTGGAGTGGCTCGCGCCGGGCCACGGCTTTTTGGTCGCGCGGCCGCACGACGTGCTGCGCGGCCTGGTCGCGCATCGCCTCAGGCGCGAGGCCAAGGTGCTGGCCGCGCTGCAGGCGCTGCACGCCAGCGCGCCACTGTCGCTGCAGGACCTGCTGCCGGGCGTCTACGACGACGTCAAGCCGGCACTGCACGGCGTGGCCGCGCGTTCGCTGCTGGCCCACCTGCTCAAGCTGCAGACTGACGGCGTGGCGCGCCAGCAGGCGGATCGCTGGTCAGCCTGCTGAGGCGCGCGCCGTGTCGACGCCGGCCTCGGGCGGCGCCTGCCACAGTCCGTCCAGCAGCACCTGGTGCGGCCTGAACTGGGCCTTGTAGGCCATCTTCGAACTTTGCTCGATCCAGTAGCCCAGGTAGACATGGGGCAGCTTGAGCAGCCGCGTCTGCTCGACCTGCCACAGCACGCTGTAGGTGCCGTAGCTGGTGCCGGCCTCGGGCTCGTAGAAAGTGTAGACGGCCGAGATGCCGTCGCTGAGCACGTCCAGGATGCTGACCATCTTGAGCGCGCCGGTGACGCCTTCGGGCGCGGGCTCGCGAAACTCCACCAGGCGCGAATTGACGCGGCTTTGCAGCAGGAACTGGGTGTACTGGTCGACGCTGTCCTGGTCCATGCCGCCGCCGCTGTGGCGCCCGCTCTGGTAGCGCAGGTAGAGCTGGTAGTGCTCGGGCGAAAAGCCCAGCCGCAGCACGCGCGCCTGCAGCCGGCCGTGCTGGCGCGCCGAACGGCGCTGGCTGCGCGTGGCCACGAAGGTGGCCACCGGCACGCGCAGCGGCACGCAGGCGCGGCAGCCGTCGCAGTAGGGCCGGTAGGTGAACATGCCGCTGCGCCGGAAGCCGTTGGCCACCAGGCCGGAGTAGGTCTCGGCGTGGATCAGGTGGCTGGGCGTGGCGACCTGCGAGCGCGCCTGCCGATCCGGCAGGTAGCTGCAGGGGTAGGGGGCCGTTGCATAGAACTGCAAGGACCGCAGCGGCAATTCCTTGGGGTGGGTCACGCGCGGGGCAGCAGGGGGCGGTGGGTGGGCGGTGGGAAAGGCCTCAAAGCGAGAGCAGATCCCAGGCCGCCGCATCATAAAACCAATCCCCGGGGGCGGGCTCGGCGACGCTGCGGGCGAGGTGGGCCAGGAAGGCGCTGCGCGGGATCTCGTGCGCGCCCAGGCTGGCCAGGTGGCCGGTGTTCTGCTGGCAATCGATGAGCGGGATGGCGCGCGCCCGGCAGGCAGCCACCAGCGCCGCGAGCGCGATCTTGGAGGCATCGCTGCGGCGCGAGAACATCGATTCGCCAAAACACATGCGGCCGATGTTGACGAAGTACAGGCCACCCACCAGCGCGCCGTCGATCCAGGTCTCGACGCTGTGCACGCGGCCGGCCTGGTGCCACTCCACATAGGCCTGCACCATATCGGGCAGGATCCAGGTGCCGTCCTGCCCCGCCCGCGGCGTCTCGGCGCAGGCCTGCATGACCTGGGCAAAGGCGCTGTCGAAGCGCAGCTCGCAAGCGGGGCTGCGCAGGAAGCGGCGCAGCGTCTTGCGCAGCGACTGCGAGACGCGAAAGTCGGCCACCGGCAGCACCATGCGCGGGTCGGGGCTCCACCACAGCACCGGCTGGCCGGCGCTGTACCAGGGGAAGATGCCCTTGCCGTAGGCCTCTTGCAGGCGCTCGGGCGTGACGCGCCCGCCGGCAGCCACCAGCCCCGGCGCTTCGCTGCCCGGGCCCAGCGCCAGCCGCGCCGGCGGCAGCGGCAGGCTGTCGTCGATCCAGCTCAGCATGGCTTGTGCGGCCGGCGCGCCCACGGACCTGACGGCGCAGGCCCTAGTACTCCAACCCACAGATTTCGAGACATGAAAGCGCGTCTTCGTCCACCATGCGTCGTTGCAAATCCTCGCGAAACCAGAAGGTATCGCTGTGGTTTGCGCCTAGCCTGGCGAACGAATCCATCGTTTTCAACTTGTCTCGAAACCTATGGGTTGGAGCACTAGGAGCCGCCCAGCTGCTGCCACAGGAAGGTGTACTCCAGCGCCTGCATCTGTGCGCGCTGGCCGTTGTCGGCGGCGCCGCCGTGGCCGCCTTCGATGTTCTCCCAGTACAGCACCGAGTGCCCCTGCTCGAGCATGCGCGCTGCCATCTTGCGCGCGTGGCCCGGGTGGACGCGGTCGTCGCGCGTGCTGGTGGTGAACAGCACCTTGGGCAGCCGGGTGCCGGCCTTGACGTTCTGGTAGGGGCTGTAGCGCGAGATGAAGGCCCAGTCGGCGGGCTTGTCGGGGTCGCCGTACTCGGCCATCCAGCTCGCGCCGGCGAGCAGCCGGTGGTAGCGCCGCATGTCCAGCAGCGGCACCTGGCAGACCACGGCGTTGAAGAGCTCGGGCCGCTGCAGCATCACCGCGCCCACCAGCAGGCCGCCGTTGCTGCCGCCTTCGATGCCCAGGTGGGCCGGACTCGTGACCCGGGTGGCGATCAGGTCCTCGGCCACCGCGGCCAGGTCGTCGTAGCTCTTTTGCTTGTGCTGCAGCAGGGCCGCCTGGTGCCAGGCCGGGCCGTACTCGCCGCCGCCGCGGATGTTGGCGACGACGAAGACGCCGCCCTGGCTCGTCCAGGTGCGGCCGATGTTGCCCGAGTACCACGGCGTCTGCGAGACCTCGAAGCCGCCGTAGGCGTAGAGCAGGGTCGGGTTCTGGCCGTCGGCCGCAGCGCCGGTTTTGGCGCCGGTCATGGCGTCTTTGGGCCAGATCACGAAGTAGGGCACGCGGGTGCCGTCCTGGCTGCGCGCAAAGCGCTGCTCGGCGCGCATGCCGCTGGCGTCGAAGAAGGTCGGCAGGGCCTTGAGCCGCTCGCGCTCGTCGCTGCCCAGGCGGCCCAGTTGCAGCGAGTCGGGCTGCAGGAAGTCGCTGGCGTTGAGGAAGTAGGCCTCGGCCAGGTCGTCCTTGGCCAGCAGCGGGTCGTGCAGCGCGGTCGCCGTCAGCGTGCCGGGGTAGGGCGCGCGCACCTCGCGGCGCTGCCAGCCCTCGGCGCCGGACGACCACTCCTCAAGCCGGCTGGCCACGTTGTCCAGCACGTTGACGAGCACGCTGGATCGTGTCGTGGCAAAGCCCGCCAGCGAGCGCGTCGCGGTGGGCGTGAACAGCGCGCTGAGCCGGCGCTCGCCGCGCAGGTAGGCCGCTGCATCGGCCACCAGCAGCGAGCCGCGCGGCCAGGTGACACCCGCCAGCGGCCAGTCGCTGCGCAGCTCGATGAGCACGCGGTCGCGCCAGAAGGCGAGCTGGGCGTCGTCGGGCTTGTCGATGGCCACTGTCTTGCCGCCCTGCAGCAGGAAGATGCGGTTGCTGTAGAAATCGGTCATGCGGCCGACCACCGTGCGCTCGAAGCCGGGCGTGAGGTCGACCGAGGCGAAGGCCGACACGTCCTTGGCCTGGCCTTCGTAGACCGTCACCGCGTCGGCCAGCTTGTGGCCACGCTGCCAGCGCTTGATGAGGCGCGGGTAGCCCGAATCGGTGAGCGAGCCGGCGCCGAAGTCGCTGCCGATGAGCACCGTGTCGGCGTCGACCCAGTCGAGGCTGCTCTTGGCCTCGGGCGCCTCAAAGCCGCCGCTGACGAAGCGCTTGGCCACGGTGTCGAATTCGCGCACCACGGTGGCGTCGGCACCACCGCGCGACAACGACACCAGGCACAGCCGGTAGGCCGGGCCGAGGCAGGTGGCACCGCTCCAGACCCAGTTCTCGCCTTCGGACTTGCCCAGCGCGTCGACATCGATCACGGTTTCCCAGGCCGGCTCGGGCTTGCGGTACTCGGCCAGCGTGGTGCGCCGCCACAGGCCGCGCGGGTTGGCGGCGTCACGCCAGAAGTTGTAGAACCCGTCGCCGCGGCGCGTCACGTAGGGGATCTGCTCGCGCGAGTCGAGCACCTCGCGGATGCGGCGCTTGCGCTGCTCGAAGCCGGGCTGCGACTGCAGCTGGGCTTCGGACTCTGCGTTGCGCGCGCGCACCCAGGCCAGGGCGCGTTCGCCCTGCACATCCTCGAGCCAGAGGTAGGGATCCGGGGCTTCGGCGGTGTTGGACATGGCAGGCATGAAGATGAACAGGCTGGTGAGCAGGGCCGTGGTCAGGGCGCCGAGCAAGCTCAGCGGGGTCATGGTCGGGGCTCCTGAAGCAGGGTGGGCTGGATCTCGACGCTGTGCTTGCCGTCACCGACCCAGAGCTGGCCGTCCTGCACCGTGATCTGCAACTGCATCGAGCGCTGCGCCATGCGGGCCAGGGCCTGGCTCTGCTCCGCCGGCAGCTGCCACACCGCGAGATTGGACAGGCGCGCCACCTTGCCCTGCATCGCCGCCCACCAAACAGGCGTCGAGGCGCTGTAGCCGTACAGCGTGACGCGGCCCTTGCGACCGACCAGGCCGCTGGCCTTGGCCAGACGGCGGTCGTCGGGCTGGCCGACTTCCATCCAGTGCAGCAACTGGCCGGTGAGGTCGTGCTGCCACAGGTCGGGCTCGTCGCTGTCGGCCAGGCCGCGTGCAAACTGCAGCGCGCCGCCGTGGTCGTCGGCCGGCACCTGCAGCGCAAAGGCCAGCAGCCGCACCATCAGCCGCTCTTCGGTTTCCGACGGGTGCAGGGCCAGCGTCAGGGCGTGGTCGGCGTAGAGGCCGCGGTCCATGTCGGCGATCTGCAGCGCGGCCTTGTAGATGGTGGCCTTCAGGGCCATGAGGTCGGCCCCGGGTTTGGGCTGGACGGGAAATCGGGCATCGGGTGCGGTGTCACGAACAGGGCAAGGGTGGCGACTGTGCCACAGCGCCACCGTGGCGGCCGGGCGCGCGCCCGCGGCCTGGGAGCGTGGGCTGCAGAAGGTCGTCGGCTGCAACGCGCGAGAAACCGGCGCCACGGGGTATCACCTCCTGCGCCCAGGGGGCGAGCCCTGGGCTTGTCGGTGCTTCCCAGCGGTACTCGGTTTTCGCACGTTCCGCTTCGACGCCTTCTGCCGCTCACGCTCCCAGGTGCCGGTGCTTCGGTTCTGCAGGGGATGGCATCATTCGCGCCTTGTCCGGCACAGCCGGAAGCGACTCTTCGAGGCACACGATGAAGGCAACATCCCTCCTGCTGGCGGTGGCAGTGGCAGTGGCATTGGCCGCCGGCACCAGCCCTGGCTGGGCGCAGACCGCGGCGACCAAGCCCGCCGCCAAGCCGGCAGCCAAGCCCGCCGCTGCGGCGGCCAGCAAGGCCGGCGACGGCAAAACGCTGAACATCGGCGGCGGTACGGGCGGCGGCGCGATCCTGACGCGCGAGGAGTTGCGCACCTGCCTGGGCCAGGAAGAAACATTGCGTGCGCGGCTGGCCGAGCAGGACGCCGGACGGGCGCCCCTGGACCAGGAGAAGGAGTCCATCTCGACCGCGCGCGAGGCGCTGCGCGCCGAACGCGCGCCGATCGACGAGATCAAGAAGCAGAGCGAGGACTTCGCCGCCCGCTTGCAGGTCTACAGCGCCCGCGTCACCAGTTACAACGAACGCGCCGAGGCGCTGGCGGGTGAAAAGCCCAGCGTCGTCAATGACCGCAAGCTGGTGCAGATGAACAAGGAGCGCGACGAGATCGCCAAGGATCGTGTCGAGTTCGACGCCGAGCGTGCGCGCCTGAGCGCTTCGAGCCAGGAGATCGTGCGCGCCTTCAACGTCAAGGCCCAGGCGCTGGACGCCCGCGTGTCAGCCTGGAACGAGCGCAACGCGGCCTGGAACGAAGCCACCGCCAAGCTCGATGCCGAGCGCAAGGGCTGGGTCGGTGCGTGCGCCGACCGCCGCTACCGCGAAGACGACGAGACCGCCATCCGGCGTGGCAAATGATGACGACGCCCACCGACACCATCAACCCTTTGCTGCAGCCCTGGCTGGCGCCGCACGGGCTGCCGCCTTTCGCGCAGTTCAAGACCGAGCACTTCGAGCCCGCGCTGCGCCAGGCCATGCTCGAGCACCGCGGCGAGCTGGCCACCATCAGCGAGCAGGCCGCGGCGCCGGACTTCGACAACACCGTGGCCGCGCTCGATCGCAGTGGCGGCGCACTGGACCGCGTGGCCTCGGTCTTCTATGGCCTGACGGCATCGGCCACCAGCGCCCCGCTGCAAGCCGTGCAGCGCGCCATGGCCGGCCCGATGGCCGCCCACCACAGCGCGGTCTACACCGACAGCGCCCTCTTCGCGCGCGTCGACGCGCTGCACCAGCGCCGCCACACGCTGGGGCTGGCGGGCGAGCCGCTGCGGCTGCTCGAGCGCACGCACCTGGACTTCGTGCGCGCCGGCGCCCAGCTGCCGGCGCCGCAACGCCAGCGCTACGCGCAGGTGATGGAAGCACTGGCGCGGCTGACGACGCGCTTTGCGCAGAACGTGCTGCACGACGAATCGAGCTGGCAGCTGCCGCTCGTCGGCGAGGCCGATCTCGCCGGCCTGCCGGCCTTCGTGCGCGCCGCGGCGCAGCAAGCGGCGGCGGACCGCGATGTGGCAGGCCATGTGATCACGCTGTCGCGTTCGCTGGTGGTGCCTTTCCTGAGCTTTTCCGAGCGCGCCGACCTGCGCGAGCAGGCCTGGCGCGCCTGGACCGGCCGTGGCGAGCAGCCCGGTGAGCACGACAACCGCGAAGTCGCGCGCGACATCCTGCGCCTGCGCCGCGAGCAGGCCGCGCTGATGGGACGCAGCTGCTACGCCGACCACGCGCTGTCCGACACCATGGCCGGCTCGCGCGGCGCGGTGCAGCAGTTGCTGGGCGAGGTCTGGCCACGCGCGCTCAAGGCCGTGCAGGCCGAGCAGCAGGCCCTGATGGAGCAGCGCGTGGCGCACGCACTGCACACCGGTGCGGTGCCACCGCGCGGCGCCATCGAGCCCTGGGACTGGCGCTTCTGGGCCGAGAAGGTGCGGCGTGAGCGCTATGCCATCGACGACGCCGAGGTCAAGCCCTACTTCGCGCTCGAGCGTGTCGTTGCCGCCGCCTTCGATTGCGCCCAGCGGCTCTTCGGCCTGCGCTTCGTGGCGCGCGCCGACCTGCCCGTCTACCACCCCGATGTGCGGGCCTACGAGGTCAGCGACGCGCAAGGGCGGCCGGTGGGAGTGTTCCTGCAGGACAACTTCGCGCGTCCCAACAAGCGCAGCGGCGCCTGGATGAGCGCGCTGCGCTGGCAGGCACGCAACGTGGCGCCGGGCCAGGCGGCGCAGTTGCCGGTGATCGTCAACAACAACAACTTCGCCAAGGGCTCGCCCGGAGAGCCGACGCTGCTGTCGCTGGACGATGCGCGCACGCTGTTCCACGAGTTCGGCCACGGCCTGCATGGCTTGCTGTCCGACGTCACCTTCAAGCGCCTGTCGGGCACCCAGGTGCTGCGCGATTTTGTCGAGCTGCCGTCGCAGATCTTCGAACACTGGATCACCGAGCCCGAAGTCCTGCAGCGCCACGCCCGCCACTGGCAGACCGGCGAGCCGATGGCGCAGGAATTGATGCAGCGCATGCAGCGGGCGCGCCAGTTCAACCAGGGCTACGAGACGGTGCGCTACACCGCCAGCGCGATGGTCGACATGGCGGTGCATTCGCTGTCCGACGCCGAGCCGCCGGCTGACCTGTGCCAGTTCGAGGCCGACCTGCTGCGCCAGCAGGGGCTGCCCCACGGTGTCGGCCTGAACCACCGGCTGGTCCACTTCCAGCATCTGTTTGCCAGTGCCGGCTATGCCGCCGGCTACTACGTCTACCTGTGGGCCGAGGTGCTGGACGCCGACGGCTACGACGCCTTCGTCGAAGCCGGCAGCCCCTTCGACGCCGAGGTCGCGGCGCGCCTGCGCCAGCACGTCTACAGCGCCGGCAACAGCATCGAGCCTGAGTCGGCCTACCGGGCCTTCCGCGGCCGCGCCGCCAGCGTCGCGCCGCTGCTGCGCAAGCGCGGCCTGCTCGCCGCTGAGCCGGCCTGAGATCAGGGACTCGACGTCACCGGGGCCTGGCCGAAGAGCAAGTCCAGCGAGGCCAGGAAGGCGCCGAAGTCGAGCGGCTTGGTCCAGTAGTCCGCGACCCCGGCGCGGCGCGCGCGCTGGATGTCCTCGGGCATCGCGTTGGCCGACAGCGCGATGCACGGGATGCCCGCGGTCAGCGGCTCCAGTCGCAGGCGACGCAACACCTCGTAGCCGTCGAAATCGGGCAGCTGCATGTCGAGCAGGATCAGGTCGGGCCGCAGCGCGCGGGCCCGGCTGACGCCGCTGGCCCCGTCGACCGCGAGGTGCAGCGACAGGTCACGGCGGCGCGCCATGAGCTCGCTCAGGATGAGCGCATTGACCGGGTTGTCCTCGATGTAGAGCACCGTGCGCCGCACGCCAGCTGCAGTCTCCGCGAGCGCCGCGGGAGCCTCGTCAGTAGCCCCTTCGCGCGCCGCGCCGAGAGCCGCCGGCACAGGTGCAGGAGCCGGCGCAGGAGCAGGCACAGGCGCAGGCGCAGGCGCCGCGGCCAGGCGCAGTTCGAAGACGCTGCCCACGTCGACCTGGCTGTCCACCCGTACCGAGCCACCCATGCGCGCCATCAGCGACTTGACGATCGCCAGGCCGATGCCGGTGCCCTCGATCGCTTCGCCTTGCGCACCCAGGCGGTTGAAGGGCTCGAAGACCTGCTGCAGCTGCTCGGCACTCAGGCCGCGGCCGGTGTCGGTGACGCGCAGCACCACGCTCGCGCCTTCGCGGCGGGCCTCGATGCTGACGCTGCCGGCGACACGGTTGTACTTGACGGCGTTGGACAGCAGGTTGAGCAAGACCTGGCTCAAGCGCGTGGCGTCGGCCATCACGTGGTGGGCGAGGTCGCCGAACGCGAGCTGCACCTGCTGCTGCTGCGGCCCGAGCAGCGGCAGGGTTTGGGCCACCACGGTCTGCAGGCAAACGGATTGCAAGGCGATCGGCAGCTCGCCGCCGTCCAGGCCCGAGAGCTCGAGCACGTCGTTGATCAGGGTGAGCAGATGCTGGCCGGCGGCGCGAATGTGGTCGAGCCGACGGCGCCGTGCGCTGCTGCTCGCGTCGGTGCCCACTTCGTCGGTCAGCAGCAGTTGCGAGAAACCCAGCACCGCGTTCAACGGCGTGCGCAACTCGTGGCTGATGCGGGCCAGGAACTTGGACTTCGAAGCGCTCTCGCGCAGCGCCAGCTCGCGCTCGTGGCGCACGGCGGCGGCGGTGCGGCTGTCGGTGACGTCCCAATTGACGCCGATGCGCCGGCGCAGGCCGCCTTGCGGGTCAGGCAGCTCGGCGGAGCGCGAGGCCAGCCAGCGCACCTGCCCGTCGGGCCAGACGACGCGGAATTCATGGTCGAAAGCGCCGCCGTCGGCCACCGCCTGCTGGATCTGCTGCACGGCGCGCTCGCGGTCGTCCGGGTGCACGCAGGCGGCGCGTTGCTCTTCGGTCATCGGACTCGGCTGCGGCGCATGGCCGCGCAGGCGCCACATCTGCGCATCCCAGTGCACGTCGCCGCTGATCGGGTCCTGCTCCCAGGTGCCCAGCCCGGCGCCGCGGGTGGCCAGCGCCACGCGCTGTTCTGCGCTCTTCAGGGCCCACTCCGAGCGCCGCTGCTCGGTGAGGTCGATGACGACCCCGAAGACCAGGGGTCCAGCGGCGCCCGCTTCGAGATGGGAGTGGGTGAAGAGCTGACGAACCTCGCCGTCGCCCCGGATGGCGCGAAAACTCATGTCGATGCGCTGGCTGCCGCCTTGCAGCCACACCCGGGCCGTCTGCTTCAGGCGATCCCGGTCGTCGGGGTGGATGAATCGTTGCAGCCACTCGCCCAGCGACGGCACCGGCGCGGCTGGCGCCAGGCCGTAGATGACGCGCAGCTGATCGCTCCAGACGGCGTGGGTCTGGCCGGGCTCGATGATCCAGTGGCCGATGCCGGCGGCGCGCGTCACGGTCTCGAAGCGGCGCGTCATGTCGTCGGCGTGGCGCCGCGCTTCGAGACGTTCGGTCACGTCCAGCGCCACGCCGAGGAAGGCGATGGCGGTGCCGGCGTCGTCGCGCAACACCGTGCGCCGCAACAGCTGCGGCCGCCAGCTGCCATCGGCATGCCGGTAGCGCGCGTCGACATCCACCGGCTGGCTGCTGGCCAGCGCCTGGCTGGCCGAAGCCTGCACGCGCGCCAGGTCATCCGGGTGGATCATGGCCCGCACTTCATCCAGGCTCAGGCCCTCGGGGCGCGGCATCAGGCCCAGCGACCGCCAGCCCTGCAGGCTGTAGTGAGTGCGTCCGCTGGCCAGGTCGTGGCGCCAGATCGAGATGCCGCCCATGTCCGCCGCCAGCGCCAGCTGCGACTCGAGTTCGCTCGTCGACTGGGCCAGCGCGTAGGGCTCGCTGTCGTCCATCATCAGGCCCAGCACGCGCTCGGGCGCGCCATCGGCGCCGTTCTTCACCAGCCACTGCGAATGGATGCGGCGCAGGGTGCCGTCGCGGGCCCGCACGCGATAGCGCATCGCGTAGCGGCCGGCCTGCTTCAGCGAGGACTGGAAGGTGCTGCGCACCGCTTCACGATCGGCTGCCGCGATGCTCTGGATGGCCGCTTCGAAATCGGGCGTCAGCTGCTGCGCATCGAGGCCCCAGAAGCGCCGCGCCTCGCGGTCCCAGTGGCCGTTCAGCGTGCGCACGTTGCGCTCCCACAAGCCCAGGCGGCCGAAGTCGCCGGCGAGCTCCAGCCACTCGGCCTGCCGCTGCACCTCGGCCTGCGCCGCGCGCAGGGCGTCGGCAGGCTGCAGCGTCAACAGCCAGCCGCCGCCCGGCAGCGGCTGGCTGTGGGTGCGGAACCAGGGCTGGGCCCCGTGCGCCGCCTGCAAGTCGAGCTCGGCCGCTGCGCCAGCGCACAGACCGCTGGCCGCGATCGGGTCGACCCAGAGCGCGCCTAGCGGCTGCCCAGGCTGGGCACCCAGCGCCGTGGCGGCGGCCGCGCTGGCCCACAGCACCTGCGCGTCGGCCCCGAGCTGCAACAGCGGCAACGCCACCGCCTGCAAAAGCAGGGCAGCGTCGGCGGGGTGGGGCGGGCAGAGTAGCCGGTCAGGCGGCATCGGCGGCGGTGGGCAACGGCGGACTCAAGTCGGCAGTATCGCCCGCCGGCACCTGGGCCGAAGCGCTCAATGTCACCAGACGCGTTGAGGACGGCCGAATCGCGCTGCTGCGTGGGGCTACATCGGCTTGAAGCGCCACGCCCAGGCCTGGCTTACCACGAGCTTCTCAGGGTGAGACTTGAGGTGCAGCGTGATGCGGCCCAACTCGTCGCGCTGGGCGCGCGCGATGGCGCTGGCGCGCACCACCACGCCGCGGTGGATCTGCCAGAACTCCTCGCCGTCCAGGCCCTCGGTGATTTCCTTCAGCGGCTTGCGGATGTGCGCTTCGTCGTGGGCGGTGACGACGCGCGTGTATTTCTCATCGCTCTGGAAGAACACGACCTCGTCGATGCTGAAGAGCTTGATCGTCTCGCCCACGCTGGCACTCACCCAGCGCAGGCGCGGCGCGGTGGCCGGGGTCCCTTGCAGGCGTGCCGCGAGTTGCTGCACCAGCGGCTCGAGCGCGGGTGCGGCAGCGCGGGCCGCCATGCGCTGGCGCAGCCGTTGCACGGTCTGCGCCAGGCGTTCTGCGCCGACCGGCTTGAGCAGGTAGTCCACGGCGCCGGCCTCGAAAGCCGCCACGGCGTGGCTGTCGTAGGCGGTGGTGAAGACGACGTGGCTGCGCCCGCTGGCCGCGCGCGCCACCTCCAGGCCCGAGCGGCCGGGCATGCGGATGTCGAGGAAGGCGATGTCCGGCGCCAGGGCATCGATGGCCTCGATCGCCGCCGGCCCGTGCTCGCACTCGGCCACCACGTTCAGTGCGGGCCAGGCGATCGTCAGCATGCGGCGCAACTCGGCGCGCGGCAGGTCTTCGTCGTCGGCGATCAGGGCGGTGGCGGTCGGCTCGCGCATGGCGGGTCAATCCAGGGGCACGGTGAGGGTCGCGGCGACGCCGCCGGCCGGGCTTGCGCGCAGGGCCAGGCTGGCGCGTCCGCCATGCATCTGCTGCAAGCGCTCGCGGATGTTGCCCAGGCCCAGGCCGCCGCCGGCGGCCCTGGCGTCGGCGTCGAAGCCGGCGCCGTCGTCGCTGACGCTGATGGCCAGGCCGCCTTCAGTCGTGCGCCGCGCCGTGACGCTGATGTGGACGGGGCCGACCTTGGGCTCGGCGCCGTGCTTGACCGCGTTCTCGGCCAGCGAGATCAGCATCAGCGGCGGGCACGGCGCGTCGAGCAGCTCTGCAGGCACGTCGATGGCAAAGCTCAGGCGCGGCATGCGCGCCTGCATCAGGCTCAGGTAGGCGCGCACGATCTCGAGCTGGTCACCGAGGCTGGCCTGGGCGCCACCGTCGCCGCGCAGGCGCGGGATGGCCGCGCGCAGGTACTCCACCAGGCGGTCGATCATGTCGCTGGCGCGCCCGGGGTCGGTGCGGATGGCGCTGCGCACGCCGGCCAGGGTGTTGAAGAGGAAGTGAGGCTCGACCTGCGCCGCCAGCACCGACAAGCGCAACTCGGCCTCGCGCCGCCGCGTCAGCGCCTGCGCCAGTTCACGTTCGCGGGCCAGCGCGTCCAGGCCGGCGCGTTCACGGCGCCAGCCCCACAGCCCGGCGCCACCGGCCAGCCACAGCGTGGCCACTGCGCTGCTGAAGGTGTTCATGACCCGGGTCGGCGCGGTGTCGCGGGCGACCGATTCGAGGCTGCCCTCGGGCGGGATGACGGTGACGCCGATGGCCATCTTCACGCGCTTTCGCTTGCCGCTGTCGTCGACGGCGCCGACGCTCTCGGCGACCCACTGCTTGAGCGGCTCGGCGCCCCATTCATGAAAGGCCAGCAAAGCCAGCACCAGCGCGGCCATCACCGCCAGCAGCGCCCACCACTCCTGCTGCGGCGCCAGGCCGCGCAGGCGCACGCGGGCACACAGCCAGGGCCCCGCCAGGAGGGGCAGCAGCAGCTGCAGCGCGAGCTGCGCCACGGCGCCCAGCGGCAGCTCGGCCAGCGGCCGATCCCACAGGGGCAGGACCACCGCCGCCAGCAGCGGCAGCGCGATCGCCAGCCAGACCCGGGTTCGCCCGCGCGCCCAGGCCGGGCTGAACACCGGCCACGCCCGGTAGCGCGTCAACCAGCTGTGGCCGCTGCCGCTGAGCTCGACGGGCAAAGGCTGGTCGAGCGCTTGCAGCAGCGGGGATGCCAGGGAGCTCATGGCTGCCAAGCGTACCCGCAAGCGCCGGGTGAGCGCGCGCACTGCGACGAAGCCCGCGCCGGGCCGATCGAGCCCGCACCGGCGGCGACGACCCGGGGCATCGGCGCTGCCAGGCTCGGGTCAGAATGCAGCCATGCAAGTCGATGTGCGGCGCCGGCAGTGGATCGTCAGCCGTGCCCTGGCCGGCCTGGGTTCGTGCACAGCCCTGCCGGCCCTGGCAGCGCCTTTCGAAGATCGCAGCTGGCAGGACGCGCTGCGCGGCCGCACGCTGCCCTGGCGCCTGCGGCTGCCCGCCTCGCCCGGCCCCTGGCCGCTGGTGCTGTGGTCGCACGGCCTGGGCGGCGGCCGCGAAGGTGGCGAGGTCTGGGGCCAGGCCTGGGCCGCTGGCGGCCTGGCGGTGCTGCATCTGCAGCACCCGGGCAGCGACACCGAGACGCTGCGCGGCGGCTTGCGCGAACTGCGCGCCGCGGCCGCGGCCGCGGCCGAACAGCTGCTGGCCCGCGTCGGCGACGTGCGCTTCGTGCTCGACGAACTCGAGCGCCAGCACGCCGCCGCGGCCGAGCCTTGGCGCTCGATGCGGCTCGACGCCGTCGGCCTGGGCGGCCATTCCTTCGGCGCCCAGACCACGCAGGCCATCGCCGGCCAGCGCTTTGCCGGCGGCGCGACGCTCGGCGATCGCCGACCGCGCGCCTTCATCGCCTTCAGCCCCTCGTCACCGCGCCAGGCTGGCCTGTCGGTGGCCGAGAGTTTTGGCGCTATCGTGCGGCCCTTCCTGGCCATCACCGGGTCTGCCGATGGCGACCCCTTCGGCAGCTACGACGGCGGCGAGCCGCGCGCCCAGGTCTTCGAGGGCCTGCCGCCGGGCCAGCGCGCGCTGCTGTGGCTGGACGGAGCCGACCACATGACGTTCGCTGGAAGCGCGCTGCGCCGCCTGCCGGCTTGGGGCCCCTTTCGCCGCCACGAGCCGGCGGCGCAACGCCAGGCGGCCCAGCACGAGATCGTGGCTCGCATCACCACCGACTGGTGGCGCGCGCAGTTGCTGGGCGACGCCGCCGCGCGCGAGGCCTTGCAACGGCCCGCGGGGCTGGCCGAGCAGGACCGCTGGCGGCTCGGCTGACGGCGCTGGGTTAACCTCGTGCGCCACCTTCGAGGAGCCCCCATGTTCGACACCGCCATCGCCGGCAGCCTGCCCAAGCCATCGTGGCTGGCCGAAACCGAAAAACTCTGGCCGCAATGGAAGTTGGAGGGCGCCGAGCTGGCGCGCGCCAAGCTCGACGCAACGCTGCTGTGGATCAAGGCCCAGGAGGACGCGGGCCTGACCGTGATCGGCGACGGTGAGCAGAGCCGCCAGCACTTCGTGCACGGTTTCCTGGAGCAGGTCGAGGGCATCGATTTCGAACACAAGGTCGAGATGGGCATCCGCAACGACCGCTACAAGGCGATGGTGCCGCAGGTCGTGTCGGCGCTGCGGCTGAAGGGCCGGGTGCATGCCACCGAGGCGCGCTTCCTGCGCGCGCACACCAGCCGCAAGATCAAGTTCACGCTGCCTGGCCCGATGACCATCGTCGACACCGTGGCCGACCGCTTCTACGGCGACCGCGCGAAGATGGCCTTCGCCTTTGCCGAACTGCTCAACCAGGAGGCGCTGGCGCTGCAGGTCGACGGCGTGGACATCGTGCAGTTCGACGAGCCGGCCTTCAATGTCTACATGGACGAGGCCGCCGAGTGGGGCGTCGCGGCGCTCGAGCGCGCGGCGCAGGGCCTGAAAGCACAAGGCGCGGCCTCCGGCCGCGCCTGCACGACGGCGGTGCACATCTGCTACGGCTACGGCATCGAGGCCAACATCCAGTGGAAGAAGACGCTGGGGCAGGAGTGGCGCCAGTACGAAAAGGTGTTCCCGGCGCTGGCCGCCAGTTGCATCGACCAGGTCAGCCTGGAGTGCATCCACTCGCAGGTGCCGCCCGATCTGATGGCGCTGCTCAAGGGCAAGGACGTGATGGTGGGCGTGATCGACGTTGCCAACGCGGCCATCGAAACGCCGCAGGAGGTGGCCGACACGATCGGCCGCGCGCTGCAGTTCGTGCCCGCCGAGCGCCTCATCGCCTGCACCAACTGCGGCCTGGCGCCGATGAGCCGCGACGTCGCCGAGGCCAAGCTGCGCGCGCTGGTGCAGGGCGCGGCGCTGGCCAGCGAGCGCGCCCACGGGCGCTGAGCCGCGGCCAGGCCGGCAGGGCCGCAGGACACTCAGCCGGCCGCGCTATCTGCCAGCGCGGCCAGCACGGCCAGCACGTCGAAATGGAATTCGCGCCCGTAGTGGATCCAAACCACGCCGGCCGCGGCGGCCATGAAGGCCAGCGGTGACACGAACCAGGCCGTGGCCGCGAAGGCCATGTAGTAGGCCATGTAGTAGGCCATGTAGTAGGCGCGCAGGCCGTCGTTGAAGGTCTCGGCCGCCATGCCCATGACGAGCCCGGCGCGACCGGCAAGCGCGCTGCGCTGGGCCGCTCCGGTGCAGGCCAGAGCGTCGGGCGCGACGGCCACCGGCAGCGTCGAGGCAAAGCCCGACGGCGCGGTCGAGATGTTCTGCACCACCACCACCACCACCACCACCCCGGCGCCGACGCGGTTCTCGCACCAGGGGGTCTGCATCCTCCAGCGCGTGCGCTCGCGGTCAGTCAGCGCCAGCAGCGAAGGGCGCACCTCAGCTCGCCGCAACGCCCAGGTGCCACAAGCCACCCAGCCGGCGCGCCGTGAGCATCAGGCGCGAGGGACGCTCACTGGTGCCGCTTACTTTGCAAGTCGGGCGGTGACCGCGGCCACGCGCTGGCCGAAGGCCTTGGCGGTGGCGATGTCGCCGGGCACCATCTCGTCGGTCGAGGCATCGGACGGCGTGGCCGTGATGAGGCCCGCATAGCCGCCCAGGTGGTTGACGTCGTCGCGCGTGTTCTTCTTGGCGTTGGGCGCCTGCAGGCCCATGCCCGTCCACAGCATGCCGTGCTGCTGCGACAGCGTGAACATGTACTGCAGGGTCGAGAACTTGTCGCCGTTCAAGGTGCCGCTGTTGGTGAAGCCGGCGGCCAGCTTGTCCTTCCAGCCCATCTTGAACCAGACCTTGCTGGAGGCGTCGGCGACCTTCTTGAACTGCCAGCTCGGGCCGCCCATGTAGGTGGGCGAGCCCATCACGATGGTGCTGGCGGCGGCCAGCTGCTCCCAGCCGCCGTCGGGCAGGTTGCCTTCGGCGTCGATGGCCAGCAGCGCGCCGCCGCTGCCTTCGGCCACGGCCTGGGCGATCTTGGCGGTGTGGCCGTAGCCGCTGTGAAAGACGATGACGATCTTGCTCATGGGTGGACTCGGGTTGGGTTTGTTCAGGGTTGGAGGTCGAACACCAGCACTTCGGCGTCTTCACCGCCTTCGAGCACCAGGGTCGATTCGTGACTCAAGGTGACGGCGTCGCCGCCATGCAGCGACTGGTCGTTCACGCGCAGGGCGCCGCGCACCAGGTGGACGTAGGTCAGGCGTTCGGGGTCGAGCGCCATCTGCAGCCGCTCGGCGCCGGTGAACAGGCCGGCGTGCAGCGCTGCGTCGGCATGGATCGTCACCGAGCCTTGGCGCCCGTCGGCCGAAGCCACGAGGGCCAGTTTGCCGCGCTTGGCGTTGGCGTCGAAGTGCTTCTGCTCGTAGCCCGGCGCGATCCCGGCGCGTGCGGGCAGGATCCAGATCTGCAGGAAGTGCGTGGGCTGGTCGGTGGCGTGATTGAACTCGCTGTGCATGACGCCCGTGCCGGCGCTCATGCGCTGCACGTCACCGGGGCGGATCACGCCCGCCGCCTTGCCGGCCTCGACACCGCCAGCCGCACCGTTGCCCATGCTGTCCTTGTGCGCCAGCGCGCCGTCGAGTACGTAGCTCACGATCTCCATGTCGCGATGGCCGTGGGTGCCGAAGCCGGTGCCCGGGGCGATGCGGTCTTCGTTGATGACGCGCAGGTTGCCCACGCCCATGTGTGCCGCGTCGTGGTAGTCGGCGAAAGAGAAGCTGTGGAAGCTCTTGAGCCAGCCGTGGTCGGCATAACCGCGGTCGGCAGACTTGCGCAGGGTGATCATGGCGGTGTCTCCAGTAGGCAGTTTGACTCTAGTGACGACCGGCGTCTGTGCGGTGGTCCGGTCTTGAAGTGCCCGTTCAAATAAGATGAAGCCATGGCCGACCGACGACAAGCACTCACGCCCGACGCACTGACGATGATGGACACCATCGCGCGCACCGGCAGCTTTGCCGCTGCCGCACGAGAGCTCGGCAAGGTGCCCTCGGCGTTGACCTACAGCGTGCGCCAGCTCGAAGAGTCGCTCGACGCGCTGCTCTTCGACCGCAGCTCGCGCCAGGCCCAGCTCACGGCGGCCGGCCGCGAGTTGCTGCACGAGGGCCGCCGCCTGCTGCAAGAGATGGACGCCGTGGCCAACCGCGTGCGGCGCGTCGCCAGCGGTTGGGAGACGCAACTGTCGATCAGCATCGAGGACATCGTCTCGGTGCCCACCGTGTTCGAACTCGTGGAAGCCTTCTGCGGCGTGCGTGACCGGCAGGACGAGCGCCTGCACGAAGGCCAGTCGTTGCCCGCCGGGCCGGCGACGCGGCTGCGCTTGCGCACCGACGTGCTGGCCGGCACCTGGGAAGCGCTGGTCACGGGGCAGGTGGAACTGGCCATCGGCGTCAGCGGCGAGTACGCCAACCCCGGCGGCATCGAACTGCGGCCGTTGGGCGACCTGGCCTTCGTCTACTGCGTGGCACCGCACCACCCGCTGGCCGCGCTGCAGGGCGCGCTGGAAGACGCGCAGCTCGTGCACCACCGCGCCGTGGCGGTGGCCGACACCGCGCAGCGCATGACACCGGTGACCGTCAACCTGTTGCCGGGGCAGGACGTGCTCACCGTGCCCAGCATGCGCGCCAAGCTCGAGGCGCTGCTGCGCGGGCTGGGCGCCGGCTTCCTGCCCGAGCCGCTGGCGCGCTCGCAGATCGAAGCCGGGCGCCTGGTGGCCAAGGAAACCGCCCGCGCCACGCCGCTGGCGCGCCTGCACTACGCCTGGCGTGCCGAGCGCGGCGCGCTCGGGCTGGGGCGGGCGCTGCAGTGGTGGCTGTCGCAGCTCGACAGCCCGACCACGCAGCAGGCGCTGCTGCATCGCCACGCCGGCCTGCTGCCCTGAGGGCATGGCCAGCGACGCGGCCTACCGCGGCCGTTTTGCGCCCTCGCCCACGGGGCCGCTGCACGCCGGCTCGCTGGTGGCGGCGCTGGCCAGTTGGCTCGACACACGCGTGCATGGCGGGGTGTGGCTGGTGCGCATCGAAGACGTCGACGCGCCGCGCTGCGTGCCTGGCGCGGCCGAGCACATCCTGCACCAGCTGGCGATCTGCGGCCTGATCCCTGACGAACCGCCCTGGGTGCAGAGCCAGCGCGGCGTGGCCTATGCGGCGGCCCTGCAGCAACTGCAGGGCGCGGACCGCGCCTACCCCTGTGCTTGCACGCGCAAGGACATCAACGCTGCCTGGGCTGCGCGCGGATGGCCCCACGAACGCTTCGGCGAACTCATCTACCCAGGCACCTGCCGCGACGGGCTGCGCGGCAAGGCGCCGCGTGCCGTTCGCCTGCGCGTCGACGGTGCCGTGGCCTGGCACGACCGGCGCCTGGGCCTGCAGCAGCAGGACGTGGCCGCCGAGGTGGGGGACTTCGTGCTGCGCCGTGCCGACGGGCTGTGGGCCTACCAGCTGGCCGTGGTGGTGGACGATGCGGCGCAGGGCATCACGCATGTCGTGCGCGGTGAAGACCTGGCCGACAACACGCCGCGCCAGATCCTGCTGCAGCGCGCCTTGGCGGTGGCCACGCCGGTCTACTTGCACACGCCGCTCGTGCGCGCTGCTGACGGCCACAAGCTCAGCAAACAGAATGGTGCCCAGCCTCTGGATCTGGTCGATGCCGTGACGGCGCTGCGCGCCGCAGCAGCGGTGCTCGGCCTGCCCGACCGGCCAGCGCCCACGCCGTCGGCATGGCTGGAGACCGCGATGCCGGGCTGGGCTGGCATCATCAGGCCCTTTGTCCCCAAGGAGAACCCCTGATCATGAGCGAAGGCCTGCAGTTTGAAGACACCACCCTGGGCACCGGCGCCGAGGCCGTGGCCGGCAAGCGCGTGCGCGTGCACTACACCGGTTGGCTCTACGACCCCACGGCGTCCAAGAACCGTGGCACCAAGTTCGACAGCAGCAAGGATCGGGGCCAGCCCTTCAGCTTCGGGCTCGGCGGCGGCGAAGTCATTCGCGGCTGGGACGAAGGCGTCAAGGGCATGAAGGTGGGCGGCACGCGCGTGCTCACCATCCCGCCCGAGATGGGCTATGGTGCGCGCGGCGCCGGTGGCGCCATCCCACCCAATGCCACGCTGGTGTTCGAGGTCGAACTGCTGGGCGTCTGAAGCCTTCCGGCGCGACCATGAGAAAACGGCGCCGCGGCGCCGTTTTCTTGGTTGAGCCCCAAACGCTCAACGCTCGGGGCGCGGGCCGGGCTTCTTGGCGAAGGTCTTGCCTGCCGGCTTGAACGGCTTGCCGCCGGCACTGTTGCCGAAGGGCCGATGGCCGAAGCTCTTGCCGGCCGGCGGGCCCGACGGGCGCGCCATGGACTTGGGCTCGATGCGCTTGGGTTCCAGGCCGGTGATGGTGGCCACCGGCATGCGCTGCGTGGTGAAGCGCTGGATGCGCTGGATCATGCCGAAGTCGCGGCGCTCGGCCAGCGTGACGGCCAGGCCTGTACGGCCCGCCCGCCCGGTTCTGCCGATGCGGTGAACGTAGTCCTCTTCCTTCATCGGCAGGCCGAAGTTGATGACGTGGCTGATGGTCGGCACGTCGATGCCGCGCGCCGCGACGTCGGTGGCCACGAGCACGCGCAGGCGCTTGTTGCGCAGGCTCTGCAGCACGCGGTTGCGGCGGCCTTGCGGCATGCCGCCATGCAGCGCTTCCACCGAATGGCCCATCTCGGCCAAGCGCTCGGCCAGCACCTCGGCGTCACGCTGGGTGCTGGTGAAGACCAGCGCCTGGTCGACTTCGCGACCGGTCAGGATGTGGTCGAGCAGCGCGTTCTTGTGGCCGAAGTCGTCGGCCCAGTGCAGGCGCTGCTCGATGTCGGCATGGGTGTCGGTGTGCGAAGCGACATCGATGCGCAGCGGCTCGCGCAGCAAGTCCTTGGCCAGGCCGCCCGTGGCGCCGCTGAAGGTGGCGCTGAACATCACCGTCTGGCGCTTTTGCGGCGTGGCCGCAGCGATGTGGTGGATATCGTCGATGAAGCCCATGTCGAGCATGCGGTCGGCTTCGTCGAGCACCAGCATCTCGATGTTCTCGAGCACGGCCTTGCCGGCGCCCAGGTGGTCGATCAGGCGGCCGGGGGTGGCGATCAGGATGTCGAGCGGGCCGCGCAGCGCCTTGAGCTGCGCCGGGTAGGGCACGCCGCCGACGATGGTGGCGACACTCAGGCCCGGCACGTAGCGGCCGTAGTCCATCGCCGCCTTGCTGACCTGCATCGCCAGCTCGCGCGTCGGGCACAACACCAGCACGCGCGGGCCGCGCGGCGCTTCAAAGCGCCGCGGGCGGTCGAAGCGCTGGCCACGCGGGAAGTCGCGCGAGCCATCGGCTGGCGGGACGACTGGCGCAGCGGTCGCAGCGGGCGCAGCCGGTGCCGGGGCGTCGGCGCGCGGCGCCGCGGCGCGTTGCTCACGCGCCTTCATCACCAGCGTCAGCGCTGGCAGGATGAAGGCCGCGGTCTTGCCGCTGCCGGTGCGGCTACTGACCATCAGGTCCTTGCCGGCGAGCGCGGCCGGGATGGCTTCCGCTTGCACGGACGTGGGTTCGGTGTAGCCGGCGGCGGTCAAGGCGCGGGTCAGGGTCTCTTGCAGGCCCAGGGTGTCAAAGCTCATGTTCATTTCTCTCGGCTCACGGCGCGCAAACACACGCACCGGCGCGGCTCTGATGTCAGGGCCACGCAGGGTGAAGTCGCGGGGGTGTCCGGGTCAGGACGCTGCGACGGCATCGCCGCCGACCCGAAATTGACGCGCACTCCAAACAAACCGGAGTGGCCAAGGCCGAAGGGGATGAACGATTGACTTCTGTGAAGACTTCTGTGAAAAAGTCAGCCTTAGAGTATAGCCCGGATTCGGGTTTTCACGCAGGTTCGGTGTGGTGCGCGCGCTGAATGCGGTGCTGCAAGGCTTCCCACACCGGGCGCAGCGTGCCGGGCAAGTCGGGCAGCGAGCCGAGTTCGACGCGGCTTTCGGTGGGCGAATGGAAGTCGCTGCCTCGGCTGGCCAGCAGATCGAACTCCAGCGCCGTGGCGGCGTACTTGAGCTGCTCGGCATGGCTGTGGCTGCCGGTCATGACTTCCACGCCCTGGCCGCCATGGGCGATGAACTCGGTGAAGAGCGCGTACTCCTCGGTGGGCGTGAAGCGGTAGCGCGCCGGGTGGGCAATGACGGCCACGCCGCCGGCCTCGGTGATCCAGCGCACCGCGTCGCCCAGGTGCGCCCAGCGATGCGCCACGTAGCCCGGGTGGCCCGCCGTGAGGTAGCGCCGAAACACCGCATGCGTGTCGGTGCACACGCCGCTGTCGACCAGGAAGCGGGCGAAGTGGGTGCGCGAGATGAGGTCGGGGTTGCTGACGTAACGCAGCGCGCCTTCGAAGGCGTCAGCGATGCCGACCTGGGCCAGCCCGGCGGCCATGTCCTGCGCGCGTTGGCGGCGGCCCGAGCGCGTGGCGGCCAGGCCCGCGCGCAGCGCCGCGTCGTCGGCATCGAAGCCCAGGCCGATGATGTGCACCGTCTCGCCGGCAAAGCTGACCGAGATCTCGGTGCCCGTGAGGTAGCCCATGCCCAGCGCCAGGGCCGCGTCGCGCGCGCGATGCTGGCCTGCCAGTTCGTCGTGGTCGGTCAGGGCCCAGATTTCGACGCCCTGGGCATGCGCCCGTGCCGCCAGGTCTGCGGGGTCCAGCGTGCCGTCGGAGACGTTGCTGTGGCTGTGGAGGTCGGCGTTGAGCAGGTGCACCGCTGCGATTGTCAGCGATCGAGCCGCAACGTGCGCGCGCAGCGCGCGGCCAGGGTCTCGTCGTGCGTGACAACGACGAAGGCGGTGCCGTTTTCGCGCGCCAGCTGCAGCATCAGCTCGAACACCGTGGCGGCGGTGCTGCGGTCGAGGTTGCCGGTGGGCTCGTCGGCCAGCACGCAGGCCGGCTGGCTGACGAGGGCGCGGGCGATGGCCACGCGCTGGCGCTCGCCGCCCGAGAGCTGCGCCGGGTGGTGCGCCAGGCGGTGGCCGAGGCCGACCTTGCCCAGCACCGCGGCGGCCTGCTCGCGCGCTTCGGCCACCGCCAGGCGGCGGATGCGCAGCGGCATGGCGACGTTGTCCAGGGCGCTGAACTCCGGCAGCAGGTGGTGGAACTGGTAGACGAAGCCCAGGTGCTGGTTGCGCCAGCGGCCCTGCGCTGCGGCGTCCATCGTGGCGAGGTCGCGGCCCATCAATTCGACACGGCCCGAGGTCGGCGCATCGAGGCCGCCCAGCAGGTGTAGCAGCGTGCTCTTGCCCGACCCCGAGGCGCCGACGACGGCCAGCGTTTCGCCGCGCTGCACCTGCAGGCTCACGCCGCGCAGCACGCTGACGTCCAGCGCGTCGGCGCCGCGGCCTTCGACAAAGCGCTTGTGCAGGTCCAGCGCCGCGATCACCGGCTCACTCATAGCGCAGCGCCTCGGCCGGGTTGACGCGGCTGGCGCGCCAGCTGGGGTAGATCGTGGCCACGAAGGCGAGCACGAGCGAGATCACGATCACCGGCACGATGTCGGCCGCCAGCGGCTGGCTGGGCATGCGGCTGATGACGTAGATGCTGCCGGGCAGGAAGGCGATGCCCAGCAGCCGTTCGATGGCCGGCACGATGACGTCGACGTTGAAGGCCACCAGCAAGCCCAGCGCGCACCCTCCCAGCGTGCCCATGATGCCGGCGGCCGCGCCCTGGACCATGAAGATACCCATGATCGAGCGCGGGCTGGCGCCCAGGGTGCGCAGGATGGCGATATCGGCGCGCTTGTCGGTCACCGTCATGACCAGCGTGCTGACGAGGTTGAAGGCCGCCACCGCGACGATGAGCGTGAGGATGATGAACATCAGCCGCTTCTCGATCTGCACCGCGTCGAACCAGTTGGCATTGGTGCGCGTCCAGTCGCGCACCAGCACGGCCGGGCCGAGGGTGCGCTGCAGGTCCTGGCCCGCGATGCGCGCACTGTGCACGTCGGCCAGGCGCAACTGCACGCCGGTCGGGCCCTCGACGCGAAACAGCCGTGCCGCGTCGTCGACGTGGATCAGCGCCAGGCCGCTGTCGTACTCGTAGTGCCCGGCCTCGAACACGCCGACCAGCGTGAACTGCTTCAGTCGCGGCACCACGCCGGCCGGCGTGACCTGGCCGCCCGGGGCCACGATGGTCACCTTGTCGCCCACGCGTGCGCCCACCAGGCGGGCGAGCTCGATGCCCAGCACGACGTTCCATTCGCCAGGCTTGAGTTGCGCCAGCAGCGGGCCCTGGGTGCGCGCCAGGTCCGTGACCTTGCCTTCCTCGGCCGGGTCGATGCCGCGCACGATGGCGCCGCGCAGCTCGTCGCCGCGGCCGACCAGCGCCTGCGCAACGACGAAGGGCGCTGCGCCGATGACGCGCGCGTCGCGCTGCGCCGCCGCGGCGGTGGCGCGCCAGTCGGGCAGGGCGCCGCCCGAAGCGTCGCGCACCTCGACGTGGGCGATGACGCTGAGCATGCGGTCGCGCACTTCCTTCTGGAAGCCGTTCATCACGCTGAGCACGATGATCAGCGCCGCCACGCCCAGCGCGATGCCCAGCATCGAGACACCGCTGATGAAGGAAATGAAGCCGTTGCGCCGGCCGCTGCGGCCGGCGCGGGTGTAGCGCCAGCCGATCTGCCATTCAAACGGAAGGTTCATGGGGCTGCTGGTTCATGGGTGCGCGATGCTAACGGAGGGCCGATGACTCGCCTGCCGATAATGCCCGCATGCACCTGATGATTCCGTTTGCCGCGCCGCTGCCCGGGCCCGGGCCTGCGCGCGAGGCGGCCAGCGGCCTCGACCTGCCGCGCCTGGCTTCGCTGCTGGGACTGCTGACGCTGCACCGCCGCGACGACGCCGATGAGTGGAGCCTGTCGCCGCCGCATGAAAGAGCGCTGGCGCGCGCCCTGGGCTGGCACGGCGGCGACGGCCAGCTGCCCTGGGCCGCGCGTGCCGCGGCGGCTGACGGGGTGGCCGTGGCCGGGCGCGCCTGGGGCCAGCTGACGCCCGTGCACTGGCACCTGGGCACCGACCAAGTGAGCCTCGTCGACCCGGCCGGGCTGATGCTGGACGAGGCCGCCTCGCGCACCTTCTTCGACGCCCTGCGCACGCTCTTCACCAGCGAGGGCTACGAACTCGAGTTCGGCACGCCCGCGCGCTGGTACGCCGCGCACGACAGCCTGGCGGCGCTGGCCACGGCATCGCTGGACCGCGTGATCGGCCGCAACGTCGACCGCTGGCTGGGCAAGGACCCGGCCGCCCGCCGCCTGCGTCGCCTGCAAAGCGAGGTCCAGATGCAGCTCTACACCCACCCGCTCAACGACCAGCGCCAGGCCCGCGGCCTGCTGCCGGTGAACAGCTTCTGGCTCAGCGGCTGCGGTGTCGCGCAGCCCGAGCGCGCCGGCAAGGTGCAGGTTGACGAACGCTTGCGCGCCCCGGCGCTGGCCAGCGACAGCGCCGCCTGGCGCCAGGCCTGGGCTGCGCTCGACAGCGGCCCCTTGGCCACCCTGCTGGCTGCAGCGCGGGCCGGCCAGCCGACGCAGCTCACACTGTGCGGCGAACGGTCCAGCGCGACCTGGATCCTCGACGAGCGCGGTTGGCTCGACCGGCTGCGCTCGCGCTGGTCGCGCCCGCACGCGCTGGCCCTGCTGGAGACGCTGTGATCCTGCACACCCGCGAGGTACCGCCGCGCATCAGCTTCGCGCTCGAACAGTCGGGCGTGCACCCGCTGCTGGCGCGGCTGCTGGCCGCGCGCGGCGTCAGGAGCGCCGATGAGCTCGACGACAGCCTGGCGCGCCTGTTGCTGCCGTCCACCTTGAAAGGCAGCGCCGAAGCCGGGGGCCTGCTGGCCGATGCGATCCAGGGCCGGCAACGCATCTGCATCGTCGCCGACTACGACTGCGACGGCGCCACCGCTTGCGCCGTGGCGCTGCGCGGCCTCGTCACGTTGGGCGCGCCGCGCGATGCGGTGCACTACGTGGTGCCGGACCGCGCGGTGCACGGCTACGGCCTCACGCCAGCCATCGTCGACCTCGCACTGCAGCACCGGCCGGCGGTGCTGGTGACGGTGGACAACGGCATCGCCAGCCACGCCGGCGTGGCCCACGCCCGGGCGCTGGGCCTGCAGGTGCTGGTCACCGACCATCACCTGCCGGCGCTCATCGACGGCGCCGTGTCGCTGCCCGATGCCGACGTCATCGTCAACCCCAACCAGCCGGGCTGCGCCTTCGAGAGCAAGGCCATCGCCGGGGTCGGGGTCATGTTCTACGTGCTGCTGGCCACGCGTGCCGAGCTGCGCCAGCGAGGCGTCTTCGACAGCGCCAGCCAGCCCCGGCTCGACGCCTTGCTCGACCTCGTGGCACTGGGCACCGTGGCCGACGTGGTCAAGCTCGATGCCAACAACCGCCGCCTGGTGGCGCAGGGTCTGAAGCGCGTGCGCAGCGGCCGCATGCAGCCAGGGGTGGCGGCCCTCTTCAGCGCCGCGGGGCGCGACCCGGCACGCGCTGCTGGCTTCGACTTCGGCTTTGCGCTCGGCCCGCGCATCAACGCCGCCGGGCGCCTGGCCGACATGACGCTGGGCATCGAGTGCCTGTGCACCGACGACGCCGCGCGCGCGGCCGAGCTGGCGGCCCAGCTCGACGCCATCAACCGCGAACGGCGCGAGGTCGAAGCCGGCATGCGCGACATCGCCGAGCTGGCGCTCGAGCGCCTGATGCCCGACGAAGCCATGGCGCCGAGCGCGCTGGCGCTGTTCGACGAGACCTTCCACGAAGGCGTGGTGGGCATCGTGGCCGGGCGCGTGAAAGACCGCCTGCACCGCCCGACCTTCGTCTTTGCCCGCGGCGCCGACGGCCAGCTCAAGGGCTCGGGCCGCTCGATCCCGGGCTTTCACCTGCGCGATGCGCTCGACCTGATGGCCAAGCGCGAGCCCGGGCTGCTGCTGCGCTTTGGAGGCCACGCCATGGCCGCGGGTTGCACGCTTGGCCCCGGCGGCTTGGACCGCTTCGGCGATGCGCTGCGCCAGGTCGCCACCGAGTGGCTCGACAAGGCCACGCTGACGCGCACGCTGCGCACCGACGGCCCGCTGGCCATCGAATGGTTCAACGCCGAGACGGTGGCCCTGCTCGACGCCCAGGTCTGGGGCCAGGGCTTCGAGGCGCCCGTGTTCTGTGACGAGGTGCAGGTGCTGCAGCAGCGCCTGGTGGGCGACAAGCACATGAAGCTGCGGCTGCGCCACGCCGGCCATGAGCGCGACGCCATCTGGTTCGGGCACGCCGAGCCGCTGCCGGGCACGGTGCGGCTGGCCTACCGCATCAACCTCGATGAGTGGAACGGGCGCCAGCGGGTGCAAATGGTGGTCGAGGCGGCGGTCTGAGGGCGGCTCGCCGCGGCCCACCCGTCGAGGCTGCGAATGTGGGATGGATGCTGCCGCGGCCGCGCCGGATACTGCGGGCGTTGCGGTATGGCCGTGTGGCCGTATGGCCGTATGGCCGTATCGACGCCATCCGCCGACAGGAGCCCCACCATGCCTGCACCTCTGCGCGACGTCCCGAGTGAATGCGTCGAACTCATCAAGAGCTTCGAAGGCATCCCCGACGGCGACCCCAGCACCGTCAACCTCGATGCCTACCTGTGCCCGGCCGACGTGTGGACGATCGGCTGGGGCCACGCCATCGTCGACCACGCGGCGCAGCTCAAGGGCGCTGCCAACAAGCTGCGCGCGCGCGCCCTCTACCCCGGCGGCATCACGCGCGGCCAGGCCGTGGCGCTGCTCGCGGGCGACCTCGTGCCACGCGCCGCGTCGGTGTCCAGCCTGCTCAAGGTGACGCTGGACGACGGGCAGTTCGGCGCGCTGATCGCGCTCGCTTTCAACATCGGCGCGGCCAATCTGGCAGCCTCGACGCTGCTGCGCAAGCTCAACGCCAGCGACGTGGCCGGCGCGGCCGAGCAGTTCATGGCCTGGGACAAGGCGCGTGTCAATGGCGTGCTGCAGCCGCTGGCGGGCCTGACGCGCCGCCGCAAGGCCGAGCGGGCGATGTTCCTGGGCCAGGACTGGCGCGCCGCCGCGGCCTCGCGCAGCCGCTCGGCCTTGGGCGTGCTGCCGGTGCCGGATATGCCGGCTGAAGACAGGGCGGCCAACAAGGCGCTGGCGGCGAAGAAGCTTGCAAGGAAGGCGGCGCCGAAGCCGGACTTGGTGAAGAAGGCCGCAACCCAGCGTCCCTTGGCGAAGGCGGCGCCGGCCAGGAAGGCCGCGCCACGCAAGCCCCGCGGCTAGGAGCGTGGGCGGCTGAAGGCGTCGAAGCGTTCTCGAAAAGCGGCGAAGCCCAAGGTGCGAAAACCGAGCGCCGCTAGTGAGCCCAACAAGCCCAGGGCTGTCCCCCTGGGCGCAGCGGGTGCTGCCCGGCGGTGCCGGTTTCTCGCGCGTTGCAGCCGGCGACCTTCTGCAGCCCACGCGCTTAGGCGACGCGCCCGAACCACCACACCGACAGCCCGGCTGCCAGCACCGAGAGCAAGGCGCCCAGCGCCGCGAACAGCGCGCTGATCTCGGTTTCCTTGCGCTCCACCACCATGCGCGACGACAGCCCTTCGTAGACCTTCTTCAGGTCCTCGGCGGTGCCGGCGTAGAAGTACTCGCCGTGAGTCAGCACGGAGATGTTCTTCAGCGTCTCTTCGTCGAGCCGCACGCGCATGCTCCAGCCCTCGAAGCCGATGGTCTCGCCGCTGGTCGTGCCCACGCCCACGGTGTAGACGCGGATGCCGCGATCGGCGGCCATCTTGGCGGCGTCCAGCGGATCAGGTCCGGTGGTGCGCTGGCCGTCGGTGAGCATGATGATGGCGGCCGAGTTGTAGGACCCCGGCGGCACCGGCGTGAAGGCCGGCTTGTCGGCTTTCTTGATGTCCTTGCTGTCCTTGCCGTTGCCGCCCGGAAAGTTGCGCTGGCCGGTGACGTGCTGGATCTCGATGCCGTGGTCGGGGAACAGCGTCGCCAGGCTCAGGATGATGCCGCTGCCGGTGGCGGTGCCGCGCTGGAGCTGAAAGCGGTCGATGGCGGCAATCACGTCATCGCGGCTGGTGGTGGGCGCCTGCACCACGGCGGCGGTGCCGGCAAAAGCCACCACGCCCACCCGGACTTCGCGCGGCAGGCTGCTGACGAAGGCCTTGGCCGCCTCCTGGCTGGCGACCAGGCGGTTGGGCTTGACGTCTTCGGCCCGCATGCTGCCCGACACGTCCATGGCCAGCATGATGGTGCGTTCGGACAGCGGCAGCGTGATGGTGGCCGTCGGCCGCGCCACGGCCACCAGGCCCGCGGCCACCGCCAGCAGCATCAGCAGCGGCGGCACGTGGCGACGCCAACCCGGGCCCCGGCCCAGCGCCAGCCTGGCGACCTGCAGGCTGGCCAGGCGCACGGTGGTCGTGCGCTTCTTGCGCAGCAGCCACAGGTACATCAACACCAGCAGCGGCAGCAGCACCTGCAGCCAGAGCAGCGAAGGCCAGATGAATCTCATGGGCTTGTCAAGCAGGCGCCAGGCCGAGGACGGTGGCGCGTTGGAGATGGACTGGCGCGCGCCGCGCGGACTTCACCCGCGCGCGCTGGCGCCGCAGATCCGACAGCCGCAGCAGCGCCTGCAGCAGGTCGTCGTCGGTGGCCAGTTCGACGACGTCGGCGCCCGAGCGCGCAAGGCCGTCGATGAGCTCGGCTTCCTGCTGCTCGGCGATGGCGGCGTAGCGCGCCCGGAAGGCCGGGTCGGCGGCGTCGATGAACAGCTGCTCGCCGGTCTCGGCATCCTCGACCGTGATGAGGCCCAGGCTGGCATCCGCGGGCAAAGCCATCTCCAGCGGGTCCCACAGCCGCACCGCCACCACCTCGTGGCGGCGCGCCAGGCGGGCCAGCGCCTCTTGCCAGCCGGGCTGGCTGATGAAGTCCGAAACCACGAAGACCAGTGAGCGGCGGGTCATGACACCGTCGGCGGTGCGCAGCAGGTCGACCAGCGAGGTGCCGGTGCGTGGCTCGCCCGGCGCCGGCCGCGCGCGCGGCGCGCGCATGCGCTGCAGCAGGTCCAGCACGTGGGTGCGCGAGCTGCGCGGCGGCAGCACGGTGTCGACCCGGCTGCCGTAGAGCAGGGCTCCGACGCGGTTGCCGTGGCGCGTGATGACGCGCGCCAGGGTGGCCACGAAGCCGGTGGAAACGGCGAGCTTGGTGACGTCGGCAGAGCCGAAGTCGACGCTGCCCGAGAGGTCGAGTGCGAACCAGGCCGTGAGGTCGCGGTCTTCGAGAAATTGCCGCACGTAAGGCGTTTGCAGCCGCGCGGTGACGTTCCAGTCGATGTGGCGCACGTCGTCGTGGTGCTGGTACTCGCGCAGGTCGGCCAGGTCGACGCCGCCACCGCGGAACAGCGTGCGGTAGTCGCCTTGCAGCAGGCCGTCGAGGCGCCGGATCACCGTCCACTCCAGGCGGCGCAGCAACTGGTCGGGGGTGCCCGTCTCGATGCTCATGGGTGCGGCGGCTTCATGACGTCAGCGGCTTGTCGGGCGCCGGGATCTTCTTGAGCACGCGCTCGATCAGGGCGTCGGCGGTGATGCCCTCGGCCAGCGCCTCGTAGCTCAGCACGAGCCGGTGGCGCAGCACATCGGGCACCAGATCCTTGATGTCTTCGGGCAGCACGTAGCGGCGGCCGCGCAGCAGCGCCAGCGCCTTGCCGCCTTCGACCATGCCGATGGTGGCGCGCGGGCTGGCGCCATAGGTGATGAAGCGGGCCGTATCGGCCATGTCGTACTTGGCGGGTCGGCGCGTGGCGCCCACCAGCTTGACGGCATAGTGCATCAGCGCCGGGTCACAGAACACGGCGCGGCACTCGCGCTGCAGCGCGGCGAGCTGGAAGGTGTCGGCCACGGCGTTGACGTCCACCGCGTCACCGGTGACGCGCTCGACGATGACGAACTCTTCTTCTTCGCTGGGGTAGTCGACCAGCACCTTCATCATGAAGCGGTCGACCTGCGCCTCGGGCAGCGGGTAGGTGCCTTCGGTCTCGATCGGGTTCTGCGTCGCCATGACCACGAAGGGGTCAGGCACCTTGTGCGTCTCGCCGGCGATCGTGACCTGGTGCTCCTGCATCACCTCGAGCAGCGCGCTCTGCACCTTGGCCGGGGCGCGGTTGATCTCGTCGGCCAGCA
>JANMVM010000263.1:0-5960 GCA_031392695.1 Rubrivivax sp. | reverse complement strand
GCCGGCACGCGCAGCGCCGCGCTGGCGCATGTCAGCCGCACCGTGGCGCGGCGCGCCGAGCGCGCGCTGGTGGCGCTGGCCGCGGCAGAGAAAGTCAATGAAGCGCCGCGCCAGTACCTCAACCGGCTGAGCGACCTGATGTTCGTGCTCGCCCGCGTGCTCAACCGCGCCAACCTCGATGGGCTGGGCGGCGACGACGTCTACTGGCGCTCGGAGCGGCTGGCGCGCTCGCAGGCGCCGGAGTAAGGCTGCACGGGTGTGCCTGGCCGGGCTCGCGAGTCTCTACAACTCCGCCTTGGCCAGCTGCCCGTAGGCGTGGTGCAGCCACATCTTCAGCCGCTGGCGCTCCATCAGCCCCAGGCCCGGGCCTTCGGCGCCGGTGACGTGGCCGGCGGCCCAGAAGCTGGCGTTGCGGCCGTCGATCTTCTGCATCACCGCGTCCTGCAGCCGCTTGATGGCCACCGTCTTGGCGCCCAGCGCGGTGGCGCGGTCGAGCTGGCCTGATTTCTCCAGCAGCCCGAAGTCGTCGCCGCGCAGCTGATTGAGCACCAGCACGTAGTGCAGGCGCTGGCCGAAGCGGTCGAGCAGGCGTTGCAGCAGATCGACCGAGTCGCGCCCCGCGTCCATGACATGCCAGTACTGCAGCGTGATGCCCGACAGGTCGGCCATGTCGAGCACGCCGGATTCGTCCATCCAGCGCACCAGCGGCTCGTGGGTTTGCGCCGCCAGGTCGACGAGCACGCGACGGCCGGGCTGCTCGATGGCGCTTTCGATGACGTGGTCCAGCGCTTCGTAGCGGTCGACCAGCACCGGGCTGGCGTAGCCGGCGTAGAAGCGCATCAGCGAGCCGTGCGAACGGTCGGTGTCGAAACCGATGAAGGGCGTGTCGTGGTCGATGAAGTGCTGCGCCAGCAGGCGTGCCACCAGCGACTTGCCGACGCCGCCCTTTTCACCGCCGATGAGGTGGATCTTCGAGGCCGGCTGCGTTTGCAGGGTGGGGACTTCCATGGTGGACGCTGGCCACGCGGGGCGCGGCGGTGGGTGGGTCGAGGGCCGATTCTGCATCGCATCCGCGCGCCAGGCGCCGACGCGGCGCAGCAGACGGCGGGCGCTGCGCCTCATGCGCCGGGGTAGCGCACGCCGACTGCCTGGCGCAGGCGGTCCAGCCAGCCCATCGTGGCCAGCGTCTCGCGGTGCGGCATGAGCGGGCTTTGCACGGCGCCGGCGCGGATGCAGCGCATGGCCTCGGTGATCTCGCCCTCGAAGCCGTTGATGGCCAATGGCGCCTCCACGCTGAGCGGCGCCTCGCCGTCGCGATGCAGCAGCGCCTGCGTGGCTTGCCAGAACTGCTGCGGCACCTCGATGTGGCCGCGCTCGCCGAAGATGCGCAG
The DNA here is from genome assembly GCA_031392695.1 of Rubrivivax sp. GTDB lineage: Bacteria > Pseudomonadota > Gammaproteobacteria > Burkholderiales > Burkholderiaceae_C > Rubrivivax. Next base: position 4,569 of record JANMVM010000263.1, on the reverse strand, counting down.
GCCGTTGTCGGCGGTGCCGTCGAAGCCGCACACGAACTGCGACACCAGCCCTTGACCGAAGTCCAGCGTGGCGGCGACTCGCTGGTCCACGCCCGTCGGCGCCAGCCGGCCCTGCGCGTGCAGGCCCTGCAGCGGCGGGCACTCGCCCAGCGCCTGCTGCAGCACCCAGCGCGTCATGCTCAGGTTGTAGATGCCGATGTCGAGCAGCGCGCCGCCGGCCAGCGCGGGGTCGAAGAGGCGGCTCGTGGCGTCGAAGGGGGTCGCAAAGCAGAAGCTCGACTGCAGGCCGTGCAGCGGCCCGATGGCCTGCTCGCGCAGCCAGTCACCGACCTGGTCGTAGACGGGCAGGAAGCGCGTCCACATCGCCTCCATCAGGAACACCTGTCGCTCCTGGGCCAGCGCGACCAGGGCCTGGGCCTGGGCCAGGCTGGGCACCAGCGGCTTCTCGCACAGCACCGGCTTGCCGGCCAGCAGGCAGGCGTGCACCGCGCTGCCATGCAGGCTGTGCGGCGTGGCGATGTAGACGGCATCGACATCGGGCTGCGCCAGCAGCGTGGCCAGGTCGGGCGCGACGCGCGCTGCTGGCCCGCCCGGCCGCGCCCACTGGCGCGCGAAAGCCAGCGCGCGCTGCTCGTCGCGGCCGTGTACGCCGACCAGCGCCGTGGCGGGCAGGCCGGCCAGTGCGGCGGCAAAGCGGTGCGCAATGCGACCCGGGCCGACGATGGCCCAGCCCAGCGGCTTCATCGCTGGGCCAGCTCGCGGTGCAGCCAGGCGCGGGCCACCGCCCAGTCGCGTTTGACGGTGGCCAGGCTCACGTCCAGGGCTTCGGCGACCTCGTCGTTGCCGAGCCCGCCGAAGAAGCGCAGCTCGACGACCTTGGCGGCGCGCACGTCCACCGTCTCAAAGGCCAGCAGCGCCTCGTGCACGGCGACGAGGTCGCGGTCGGGCGCCGCGCCGATGTCCTCCAGGCCACTGAGCGTCACCACCACCCGCTCGGAGTCGCGCTTGTTGGCGCGGCGCGCCAGCTCGTGGTTGACGAGGATGCGCCGCATCATCGTGCTGGCCACGGCCATGAAGTGGCCGCGGTTCTGCCACTGCGTGCGCGTCTGCTCGGCGATGCGGAACCAGGCCTCGTGGGCGAGGCCGGTGGCGCTCAGCGTGTGGCCCGGGTTCTCGCGCCGCAGGTGGTTGCGCGCCACGCGCCGCCGCTCGTCGTAGAGCATCGCAAACAGCTGCGACGAGGCCTGCGGGCTGGCTTCGCCCAATTGGCGCAACCATTGCGTGACTTCGGCGGGGTCGGTGTCGGACATGCTGGGCGCCGATTGTCCATGCCGCGCCGGCCCGCGCGCTGCGGCAGATCGCACGGCGGCGCCTTGCTGCCGCGCCGGCCGGTGGTGAAATAGGGCGCTGCCACTGCCTGCCCAGGACCCCCCATGCCGTCTGCCCTGCCCCGCCTTGCCTGGATGCTGCTGGCCGCCCTGTGGATCGCGCTGCTGGGGGTGCTGCCGGCACGCGCCCAACCGCTGGCCGACCCGCGCCTGGACTGGCTCAGCGCCGACAGCGCGCACTTCCGCGTCCACTACCGCAGCACGCAGCGCGCGCAGGCCGAGGCGGTAGGCCGCGCCGCCGAGCGCGTCTACCCGCGCGTGACGCAGACGCTGCAGTGGCAGCCGCGTGGCCGCACCGAGATCGTCGTCTACAACGAATTCGACATCGCCAACGGCTTCACCACGCCGCTGCCCTTCAATCTGATGGGCATCTTCCTGACGCCGCCCGACGAAGGCGAGCTGCTCGACAACAGCCACTGGCTCGACCTGCTGCTGGTGCACGAATTCACCCACGCCGTGCACCTGGACAAGGTGCGTGGCGTGCCGCGCGTGCTGCAGAGCATCTTCGGCAACGTGCCCTGGCTGATCCCGAACCTCTTCCAGCCGGGCTGGATGACGGAAGGCCTGGCGGTGTGGATCGAAAGCGAGCCCGGCGCCGGCCGCGGCCGCCTGCAGGGCCCCTGGTTCGAGGCCTGGCTGCGTGCCGAGCGCCAGCGAGGCTTCGTCGCGCTGGCCGAGATCAACGCCGACGGCCGCCGCCTGCCGCTGAACCAGCAGTACCTCTACGGCGCCTACTTCATGGACTTCGTGGCCCGCCGCTATGGCCCCGACAAGGTCACGGCGCTGGTGGAGCAGTACAGCGGCAACATCGTCCCGCGCCTGCACAGCGCGCCCTTCGGCGCCACCGGCAAGATGATGGACGGGCTGTGGGACGAGTTTCTGGCCGACCTGCGGCAGCAGGTCGACAGCCGCGCCGCGCCCATCCTGGGCCAGCCCGAGGTGGTGGGCAGCGCGTTGGCGGGGCCGCTGTTCGATGTCGGCAGCGTCGCCGCGCTGCCGCCGGCCGCCGGTGGTGGCTGGCTGGTGGTGGCCGAGGACGGCCTCACCGGCACCCATCTGCTGCGCCTGGCCGCCGACGGCAGCCGCCAGCGCGTGGTGCGCGTCAACCGCGGTGCACGCGTCGACATCGCGGCCGACGGCGGCGTGCTCATCACCCAGCCCGACCTGTGCAACACGCTCTACTACAGCTACGACCTCTACCGCCTGCAGGACAGCCGCCTTGAGCAGCTGACGAGCTGCGCCCACCTGCGCCGCGCCGTGCAGGCCGGGCCGGCGTTGCTGGCGCTGCAGCTCGAAGGCGGCCGCACGCGCCTGGTGCAACTGGGCGCGGCTGGCGCCGCACCGCGCGTGCTGCTCGAGCCGGCCGACGGCACCGAGTTCGTCGACCTGGCCGCGCTGCCCGGCGGCCAACGCGTGGCGCTGGTCACGCGCCGCGGCGCCGACTGGCGGCTGGTGGATGTCGACCTCGACCAGCCCCAGGCCGCGCCGCGCCTGCTGCTGGCGCGCGGCGCACCGATCCAGGCCTTGCGCCAAGGCAGCGCCGGGCTCGAATTCGTGCTCACCGAAGGCGGCGTGCCCAACGTCTGGCGCCTGCAGGGCCGGCAGCTGCAGCGCCTGACGCACAGCCACACGGCGGTGCTCACGCACGCCGGCAGCGCGGCCGACGGCTCGCTGGTGAGCGTGACGATCGCGCCGCAGGGCGTGCTGCTGCAGCGGCTGGCCGCGCCGGTGGTGCTGCAGACGCTGGCGGTGAATACCGAGCCGGCCGTCGCGCCGGTGGTCGCTTCGGCTGCGGCGCCCGCGGTGGAGGGCCCGGGGCTGGCCGAAGGGCGCCCGTACTCGGCGCTGCGCGCGCTCTACCCGCGCTCTTGGCTGCCGGCCATCACGTCCGACCGCGGCCTCACGGCCTACGGCGCCAGCACCACGGGCGCCGACGCGCTGGGCTGGCACCAGTACGCCGCCACGGCGATGGTCGAGACCTCGCAGAAGGAGCTCGTCGGCAGCCTCGAATACCTCTTCGTCGGCAGCCACGGCCTGGCGCTCAAGCGCGAACTCACGGCGCAGGCCTGGAGCCGCGCCAACAGCAAGGACACGACGACGCTGTTCGACCGTCGCACCCAGTTGCAGTGGCTGAGCCGCTTCCCCTTCAGCCGCATCGAGCGCCGCGTCGTGCTGGGCGTGGGCGGCGCCGCCGACTGGGTCGACCGCGTCGACCTGGGCACCAGCAGCACCACGCGACGCCGCGACGAGCGGCTGCTCGCGGCGCTGCTCGACCTCGACTTCAGCAACGGCGACTGGGCCAGCGAGGGCCGCAACCGCGGCGCCCAGGGCACGCTGCTGGTCGAGAGCTACCGGCCGCTGGCCGGCGGCGACGCGCGGCGCTACGACGGCACCGTGGCGCGCGCCGACCTGCGCGGCTACCTGGCGCTGGGCCGCAGCGTGCTGGCGCTGCGCCTGACCGAAGCGCGTGCCAACGGCCGCACCGAGCCCTATCAGCTCGGCGGTGCCACCGACAAGGCGCTGCAGCTCGGGCCCACCCTCAACGAGCGCCAGCTCGCACTGCGCGGGTACCGCGGCGACGAGGCGGCGCTGCGCGGCGCCAACGCTCGCGTCGCGACGCTGGAGTGGCGCGCCACGCTGGCCGACATCGACCGCCACGCCATGGTGCCGGCGGTCGGCATCAACCGGCTGTCGGCAGCGGTCTTCATCGACGCCGGTGGCGCCTGGAGCACCGGCAACGGCCCCGCCGACTGGCGCCGCGGCGTCGGGCTGGAGCTGCTCGGCGAGCTCAAGCTGCTGTATGCGATCGCGCTGCAGGTGCGCCTGGGCGTGGCGCAGGGGCTGGACGAACCCAAGGGCACGCGCGCCTACCTCACGGCTGGGCGCTCGTTCTAGTGCTCCAACCCATAGGTTTCGAGACAAGTTGAAAACGATGGATTCGTTCGCCAGGCTAGGCGCAAACCACAGCGATACCTTCTGGTATCGCGAGGATTTGCAACGACGCATGGTGGACAAAGACGCGTTTTCATGTCTCGAAATCTGTGGGTTGGAGTACTAGAGCCGCCGGTGACGCAGCGCCGGCAACTGCGAGCGCACCTGCGCCAGGCGCTCGGCATCGACCTCGGCGATGACGAAGCCCGGCCCTTCGGGCAGCACGTCGACGATCACGCCCCAGGGGTCG
>JANMVM010000251.1:0-4808 GCA_031392695.1 Rubrivivax sp. | reverse complement strand
GCCATGAATGTCAAATCCGCCGTACGGGTGCTCGAAGTCCTGGAGTACTTTGATTCCGTCCAACGCGCAGCCAGCGTGACCGAGATCGCGGGTGCGCTGGGTTATCCACTGTCCAGCACTTCCATGCTGCTGCAGAGCCTGGTCGATCGCGGCTACCTGGCTCAGGGTGAGAAGCGGGTCTACCGTCTGACGCCACGGGTCAAGCTGCTCGGCGGGTGGTTGTCACCGCTGCTGGATGCCAACGGCCCGGTGCCGTCGATGATGGAATGGATCTCCAACCAGTGTCAGCAGCTGGTAGTGCTGGCTGCGCCCGAGCCGATGCAGGTGCGCTACATCCGCGTCGTGCCGGCTACCGGTGTCGTGCGCATGCACGTCACACCAGGCGTGGTTCGCGCCTTGCCGACTTCGGGTTTCGGGCGGCTGTTCATGGCCAGCATGTCGAGTGACGAGGTCGAGCAGGTGCTTCGTTCCTACAACGCCCAACAGCTTGGCGACGCCTTGCGCGTCAGCTTGGCGGCGCTCAGGCGCGAGCTGCACACCATCCGCACCACGGGCTGCTCGGTGTCGTTCGACCGGGTCAGCCCGGGGGCCGGCGTGGTGGCCGTGCGGGTGCCCACCCGGATCGACGAGACACCGCTGGCCGTGGGCATCGGCGGCCCCAGCGCACTCATCCGGGCCCATGCTGCAATGTACGGCGCACTGTTGCAGGATGCCGTGCGTCGCTACTGCGCACCGGCCACCGCGGCAGCGTCGGCCCAGGCGGCACGTGCGGCACCTGCAGCGCGTGCAGCACCTGCAGCGCGCACGCAAGGCGCGGCGCGCAAGCTGGGAGCCACCGCATGATCACCTTCGGCACCCTCGACAGCGGCACGGCCCGGCGCCGCGCCGCACCGGCGATGGGTGTGGTGTTCCACAAGGGCGAATGGATGGACAGCGGCGACGACCCGACGCTGTCACCCACGGTGGCACTCATCGAGCAGCCGGCGGGCTTCGAGTTCATGCCGCACTTTCATCGCCAGAACCAGTTTCAGGTGTTTGTCCGCGGCTCGGGTGTCATTGGCCGCCATGCGCTGGCGCCGGTGGTCGTCCATTACGCCGGGGCGTACACCGGCTACGGCCCGCTGGTGGCCGGGCCCGAGGGCCTTCAGTACTTCACGCTGCGGCCGGTGTGCGAATCGGGTTTCATCCCGCTGGCGCAGCGGCAAGAGCAGATGATCGCCGGCCCCAAGCGCCATGCGCAATCCGAAGCCATGGCGGTGGCTGTGCCCGAACAGATGCGAGGCTGGACGCAGATCAGCGAGCAGGTTGTCATCGCGCTGGGCGAAGACGGCATGGGTGCCCGACGGGTGCAGTTGCCGCCGGGCCGGATCTGGTCCAGCGCCTCTGCCTTGAGCAGCCAGGGTCAGTTCCTGTTCGTGCTGGAAGGTAGCGTGTCCGCAGCCGGTAAGACGCTGGGCCGCTGGGAGCAGCTGTATGCCACCAGCAATGAGGTGCCGGCGGTGCAGGCCGGGGCCGGCGGGGCGCAGCTGCTGGTGCTGTCGGTGCCCTGCAAAGCCGCCGCCTACCTGGCAAGAGTCGCGGCATGAGCGCAGCCCACCCTTCCTGCACAGCCAGCGCAGCCAGCACCGCCAGGCCGCTGGCCGGCATCCGCATCCTCGACATGACCACCGTCATGCTGGGGCCCTATGCCACCCAGATGCTGGGCGACTACGGCGCCGACATCATCAAGATCGAGGCCCCCGGCGGCGACTCCACACGCGCCACGGGCCCGGCGATGGAGCCGGGCATGGCGGCGACCTTCATCGGCGCCAACCGCAGCAAGCGCAGTGTGGTGCTGGACCTGAAACAGGCCGCGGCGCGTGAAGCGCTGATGCAGCTGATCGACAGCGCCGACGTGCTGGTCTACAGCATGCGGCCGCAGAAGCTGGACGCCCTGGGGCTGGCGCCTGACGTGCTGCGCGCACGCAACCCGAAACTGGTGGTGGTGGCCATCCACGGCTTTGCCAAAGGCGGCCCCTATGCCGGTCGGCCGGCCTACGACGACATCATCCAGGGCCTGTGCGGCCTGGCTTCGTTGAGCGAACTGCAGGGCGGTGAGCCGGCCTATCTGCCCACCGTCATCTGCGACAAGGCCTGTGCGCTGTACGCCACGCAGGCCATCCTGATCGCCCTGGTCGCACGCGGCCAAAGCGGGCTGGGCAGCTGCGTCGAAGTGCCCATGCTCGAGGCGATGGTCAACTTCACACTGGTCGAGCACTTCTACGGTCAGCACTTCCGGCCGCCGCTGGGCGAAGCCGGCTATTCGCGCATGCTGTCGCGCTGGCGGCGCCCGTACCGAACCAGCGATGGTTACGTCTGCATCGTGCCTTACTCTGATCAGCACTGGCGCAGGTTCTTCGCCAACGCGGGCCGGCCCGACGTGATGGCTGATGCGCGCTTTCAGGGCATGGCGGCCCGCACGCTCAACATCGATGCGCTGTATGCCGAGCTGGCGGCCTGTGTGGCCCAACAGTCCACCGCTCACTGGCTGGCGGCCTGCGAGCGGCTGGACATTCCCGCCGCGCCCTACAACCGGCTCGCCGACCTGGAACGAGACCCGCAACTCAAGCACAGCGGCTTCTTCACGACCCTGGTCGACCCGACCATGGGCGCCCTGGTCACGCCAGCAGCGCCGCTCAAGTTCAATGGCGCCGCGGCCCGTCCCACGCTACCACCGCGCCTGGGTCAGCACACCGTCGAGGTGCTGACACAGGCAGGGCTCACTGGCCTGCAGATTGAAAAGCTCCTGGCCACCGGAGCCGTCGTGCAGGCTATCAACAAGGAGACTTCCTGATGCGCATCACGCTCCATCGCCGCGCACTTCTGGGTGCAGCCCTCGGCGCCCCGCTCGCCATGCTGTCGCCTTGGGCCTGGGGCCAAACCGACTGGCCGAACCGGTCGGTCCAGCTCTTGCTGGGTTTCCCGCCGGGGGGCCCGAACGACCTGGTGGCACGCGCCCTGGCGCTGCGCCTGTCGGAACAGCTCAAACAGCAAGTGGTGGTCGAGAACCGCCCCGGCGCCAACGGCAACATCGCGGCCAGCGCGGTCGCTCGTGCACTGCCTGACGGCTACACGTTCTTGTACAACAGTTCTTCGCTCGCGCTCAGTTCGGCCCTGTACAGCAAGAACATCGTTGATCCGCGCAAGGACCTCGTGCCGGTCAACGGCACGGCAGCGCTGCCGCTGGTGCTGATCGTCGAGGCCTCTTTCCCTGCCAACAATTTCCGCGAATGGGCGGAGCAGGTGAAGAACAACCCGGGCAAGTTCAACTACGGCAGTCCGGGCGCCGGCAACCTGGCCCATGTGGCCACTGCCATGATCCTGCAGGCCAATGGCTTGAATGCGGTGCATGCGCCGTACAAGGGCAGCAGCGAGGCGCTGCAGAGTCTGATCGGCGGCTTCACACACTTCCAGCTCGACTCCGTCAATTCGCCGTTGGCGTTGATCAAGGCCGGCCGCCTCAAACCGCTGTTCGTGACCTCGCCGCAACGCTCGGCGGTGCTGCCGGAGGTGCAGACCCTGGTCGAAGGTGGCTCATCGCCCATCGACGCGGCTGCCTGGCAAGGGGTGATGGCCCCGGCTCGCACCCCGGCTGCCATCGTGCAGCGCATGGGCGCCGAGATCGCCAAAGCCATGATCAGCGCCGAGATGAAGACGGCCCTGGCCGCCCAGGGCGCCTATGCCATCAGCACCACGCCCGAGCGTTATGCCGCTTTCTTCTCCGACGAGATGGACCGCTACAAGAAGACGGTCGATGCGTTGGGCCTGAAGCTCGATTGAAAGGACAAGCACCTTGAACTTCGCATGGACACCAGAACAGGAAGCGATCCGCGACGCGATCTTCCAGGTCTGCAAGCCCTTCGACGCCGCCTATTGGCTGGACCGCGACCGCAACGGCGGCTTTCCGCTGGACTTCCACAAGGCCATCGCAGACGCCGGCTGGATGGGCGTGTGCATGCCCGAAGCCTATGGCGGCGCGGGCCTGGGCATCCTGGAAGCGGCCATCATGGTGCAGGCCATCAGCGAATCAGGCGCGGGCCTGAGCGGCGTGTCGGCCATCCACATGAACATCTTCGGCCTCAACCCGGTGGTGGTGTTCGGCACCGAAGCGCAAAAGCGCCGCATCCTGCCGCCACTGATCGCGGGCAAGGAGAAGGCCTGCTTCGCCGTCACCGAACCCAACACGGGCCTGAACACCACGCAGCTCAAGACCTTCGCCAGGAAGACTGCCGACGGTTATGTCGTCAACGGCCGCAAGGTCTGGATCACGACGGCGCAGGTCACTGAAAAGATGCTGCTGCTGGCACGCACCACGCCGCTGGAAGAGGTCAAGAACCCCACCGACGGCCTGAGCCTGTTCTATACCGATCTGGACCGCCGTTACGTGGACGTCAAGGAGATCGAGAAGATGGGCCGCAAGGCGGTCGACTCCAATGAGCTCTTCATCGACAACCTGCCGGTGCCGCAAGATGACCTGATCGGTGAAGAGGGCCAGGGCTTTCGCGCCATCCTGCACGGCATGAACCCCGAGCGGGCGCTGGCCGCGGCGGCCGCCATCGGCCTGGGCCGGGTCGCGCTCAAGCGCGCGGCCGACTACGCCGGCGAGCGCGTGGTCTTCAACCGCCCCATCGGCAAGAACCAGGGCGTGCAGCATCCGCTGGCCAAGTGCTGGATGGAGCTGGAGGCGGCCAACCTGATGGTGATGCAGGCCGCCTGAAGTATGACCAGGGCCTGCCCTGCGGCGCGGAAGCGAATGCCGCCAAATACCT
>JANMVM010000236.1:0-6276 GCA_031392695.1 Rubrivivax sp. | reverse complement strand
AGGTGATCGAGTGAAACGACGCTCGACGCTGTTTGTCACTGTCACGGCGACGCGGCTGGCCGCTCACCTTGCGTTGCCGTGCTCGCCACTACGGCGGCGGCAGCTTGGCCAATTCTGCAGACAGCTGCACTTCGAGGACGGGCAAGTCATGCATCAAGGTGTCATACACGACCGCATTCTCGATTCAGTCGTAGCCATGAATGATCTTGTTGCGCAGGCCGATGGCGAACCCGGTTTCGGGCACGCGTCGGCGAATGTCGGCGTCGGCCTGCACCAACCGCTGACAGGCTTCGCCAAGAATTTCCAGCTGCCGCTCAATGGCTGAACGCACCAGAACATCCGACACAAAGGCGTCAAACGACAGCCCTTGCGAAAACTGCCGGGCCAGGCGCAGCGCCGTCAGGGCGTCAAACAGGTGCTTCGGAAGTCGACTCGGCATAGACCGTCCGCCGCGACGCATCGACGGCGGCGCGCAGGTAGGGGTTCTCGATGGGTCGATCCGTCATCAGGTCGACCTTGCGTCCGAGAAGTGCTTCGAGTGCATCGCTGAACCCCAGGAAACGGCGAGCCATCGAGACACCGGACCGGGCGCTGAAGCTTGCAATGAAATCGTAGTCGCTCGAAGCCGGGTCAAACCCGCCCACCGCCGCCGAGCCAAACACCTCGAGCCGAGACACGCCGAACCGGCGGCACAGCGCAGCCATCTCAGCCTGCTTGTCGACGAGCTCCGGTTCCATGGCGGGATTATCAGCAGGTTTTCGCAGGTTTCGCCGTGCGAAGCGCAAGCTTGTGCGCGCCGAGGCTGGGCCCGGGCGCGCTGGCTGATCGCGGATTGCAGCGCTTGCAAGGTTGCTTACGTCATCGCTTGCGCCCGTGCTTGCGCCCGTGCTTGCGCCATTGCTTGCGCCAGCGCTTGCATCAGGGCGAACAGGGCTGGTGTGCGGTGGCCTCGCCTGGCGGCCCGGCAAACATTGCTGCGGTCGCATGCCGATGAGGTGGTTCAATGAGCCACGACCCAAGGAGCCTTCGCATGAATGCACGGCGACATCTATTGCTGGCACTCGGCGCCGCGCTGGGTGGCCACGCGACGCTGCTGCGGGCGCAGACACCCGCAGCCAACCTGCGCCGCGTCGGTGTGCTGGTGCCGAGCACGCGGGCGAGGGAGGAGGTCATGCTCAAGCCGTTCTTCGATCAGATGCGTGAGCTGGGTTGGATCGAGGGGCAGACTGTGTTCTACGACATGGTCTTTGCTGACGACCAGGCGCGCGACCTGCCCCGGCTCGCGGCCGTGCTGGTGGCGCGCAAGCCGGAACTGATCTACGCGCCGCCCTACACGGCGGCCGTGGCCGCCAGGCAGGCCACGCGCACGATACCGATCGTGTTCGCGGCAGGTGCCGACCCGGTGGGCGCCGGCCTGGTGGCCAGCCTCGCGCGCCCGGGCGGTAACGCGACCGGGCTCTCCAACATCTTCGGTTCGCTCGCCCCGAAGCGCATTCAACTGTTGCGCGAAATCTTGCCCGGCACCAAACGAATCGGGCTGCTGGGTGATCCGACCGAACCGAATTTCGTATCCGACCAAAGCGCGCTCGCGCCCATAGCCCGAGCGTTCGGTCTGACCATCATCGTGGCTGAAGCGTCGAATGCCCTCGAACTCGATGCGGCCGTGTTCAAACTGATCGGGCAGAAAGTCGATGCGATCTACGCAAACTCGACGACCACCCTCAGTCTGCGTACCCGCCTGATCGAACTGGCCGATCGCGGGCGCGTGCCGGTTGTCGGGATCCGCGCGCCAATGGTCGAGGCTGGCGCCTTGTTTGCGTACAGCTCCTCGCTGCCCGATCAATTTCGCCGCTCAGCCCAATTGGTCGACAAGATCCTCAAAGGCGCCAAGCCCGCCGACATGCCGGTCGAGCAGCCCAGCAAATTCGAGCTGATCATCAATCTCAAAGCCGCCAAGGCCCTGGGCATCACCATCCCGCAGTCCGTCTTGCTGCGCGCAGACAGGGTGATCGAGTGACGCATGCCGAGACCCCGTTCGCGGCAGTCGTGCGCTCAGACGCCGAGCGTGGTGATGCGCAGCGCCGTGGCGGCACGCACCAGCGCCGTGTCCTTCGTCGCCAGCGGCAGCCCCAGGCGCATGGCGAGTTCAAGATAGCTGGCGTCGTACGTCGTGAGGTGCTGTTCGCGCGCCAGCGGCAGCACGTCTCGAAACGCACGCCCCGGCATGTCGGGGTCGACGTGGATGTCGAGTTCAGCCAGGATCCCCAGGAACTCGGCGACGCGGGCCTGGGTGATGCGCCGACGCTTCTCGGCGCCCAGAAGTATGTTGCCGATCTCGAGCGCCCAAAGGGCCGGAACGTGCGCCGGCGCGGTGCGCAGACGATCCAGCAGCGCCCATGCCGCCGGCGTGCTTTCATCATCGAAACACCACGCCACCGTGGCCGAGGCGTCCAGCACGAAGCCCGTCACCGCCTGCCCTCGTCGCGCAGCGTCTTCCACGACACGCGGCCCAGCGTCTGGTGCTTGGCAAACGCCTTTGCCCGCGCAATCGGATCCCCCGCAGCGCTGCGACGGGGCGCGTTGGCCGGAACCAGTCGCGCAACGGCGACACCGCGCCGCGTGATCACGATTTCCACGCCGCGGGCGACCTCGTCGAGCAACGCGCTCAGGTGCGTCTTGGCCTCGAACGTCCCGATTTCCTTCATGACTGCCTTTCTAACTAGCATGACGACTAGTTTATCGCGTGAGACGGCACCGGCAAGCCGGGCATCACCTTGCTGCGCATCGTGCTGCAGCGCGCCGATGGAGTGATCGAATGAAGCCACGACGACTGTTGTTGCTCGCGTTTGGCGTTGCTCTGACCGGCCACGCGGCGACGTTGCGGGCGCAAACCGCCACCGGGCAGCCGCGCCGCGTCGGCGTGCTCATGCCCAGCACGCGCGCGAAGGAGGAGGTCACGCTCAAACCCTTCTTCGACGAGATGCATCGGCTCGGCTGGGTCGAAGGGCAGGCCATCACCTACGACCGCGTCTACGCCGACGACCAGCACGAGCGGTTGCCCGCGCTGGCGGCAGAACTGGTGGCGCGCAAACCCGAGCTGATCTACGCGCCGGTGACACCCTCGACCGTGGCCGCGAAGCAGGCCACGCAGACGCTGCCGATCGTCTTCGGCACCGTGTGGGACCCGGTGGGCATCGCTCTGGTGGCGAGCCTGGGGCGGCCGGGCGGCAACGTCACCGGCATCAGCAGCTACAGCGATTCACTTACGCCCAAGCGGCTTGAACTGCTGCGGGAAATCATGCCCGGCGTCAAGCGCGTCGGGTTTCTGAGCGACCCGAGCGACCCGACCAGCACGCCCGACCGCCAGGCGCTGGCGCCACTGGGTGCGTCAATGGGCCTGAGCTTTGCGTTCGCCGAAACTGCCAATACCGCCGACTTCGACGCCGCGGTGGGCCGGTTGTTTGCGCAGCGCGTCGAGGTGATCTTTCCGCTGGGCACTGGCGCTCTCGTCTTCAACCTGCGCCCGCGGCTGATCGAGCTGGCCAGCCAGAAGCACCTGCCGGTGGTCGGGCATCGAGCGCAGATGGCCGATGCCGGCGCGCTGTTCACCTTCGGTGCATCGCTGGCCGACCAGTTGCGGCGCTCGGCCCTGTTGGTCGACAAGATCCTGAAGGGTGCCAAGCCGGGCGACCTGCCGGTGGAGCAAGCCACTCTGTTCGAACTGGTGATCAACCTGAAGACCGCCAGGGTACTCGGCATCGCCGTGCCGCGCTCGGTGCTGCTGCGTGCCGACCGGGTGATCGAATGACGCAGGCCGACGAGGTGATGCCATGACCCATCGACGACAACTGAACACGCTGCTGCTGGGCGGCCTTTTCGGAGCCAGTGGCAGTGCCTGGCCGCAAGCCAGCCCGCGCTGGCCGGTGGTGGGCGTGCTCATCACCGATGCCTTTGCCGCCCGCACCGTGACCTTGCCGGCCTTCTTGCAAGGCATGCAGGAGCAGGGCTACACCGATGGCAAGAACATCACCTTCGACGTGCGCTCGGCCGGCGGCAAATCGCAGGCCTTGCCGGGTCTGGCTGCCGAGCTGGTGCAACGCCAAGTCGACGTGATCTTCGTCACCGGCCCGGCGCCCATCCGGGCGGTGCTGGCCGCGACCCGCACCATCCCCATCGTCGCACTCGATCTGGAGACCGAGCCGGTGAAGGCCGGCTGGGCGCAGACCCTGGCGCGGCCGGGCGGCAACCTGACCGGCCTGTTCCTGGATTTGCCGGCGTTGGCCGGCAAATGGCTGCAGTTGCTGCGCGAGGCGGCACCACGCGCGCAGCGTGTGGGCGTGCTGTGGGATTCGACCAGCGGCAGCGTGCAGCTGGACGCCGTGAAGGCGGCTGCGAAAGACCTGGGTGCCGAGCTGATCGTGCTGGAAATCAGCAGCGCGGAAGGCTTCGACGCTGCCATGGCCGCGGGCCTGAAATCTGGCATGCGCGCCCTGCTGCAGTTGACATCCCCGGCGATCAGCACGCTGTCGAAGCAGAGCGCCGATTTCCTGGCCCGACAGCGCCTGCCCGGGATCACTGCATTCCGTCGTTTCGCCGACGAAGGCGGACTGCTGAGCTACGGGCCGGTGCGCGTGGACATGTACCGCCGCGCCGCCAGCTACGTCGACAAGATCCTGAAGGGAGCCAGGCCCGGTGAGCTGGCCATCGAGCAGCCGGCCCGGTTCGAATTCGTCGTCAATTTGAAGACCGCGAAGGCGCTCGGCCTGACGATCCCGCAAGCGCTGCTGCTGCGTGCCGACGAGGTGATTCAATGATCACGCGCCGCAGTGTCGCGTTGGTTGGCGGCGCGAGCCTTCTGATGGCGCCCGGGCTCGGCCGCGGACAACCCGCCACGACGATTCGCCGGGTCGGCTTGCTGGCGATCTCATCGGAAGCCTCGGCCACACACATCTATGCGGCCCTCAAGCAAGGCATGCACGACTTCGGCTGGGTCGCCGGCAAGAACATCGAATATCGGTATGGCTACGCCAACGGTGACGTCGGTCGCATGGATGCACTGGTCGATGAATTGATCGCGCAACAAGTCGATGTCATCGTGGTCGGCAACGCGCCAAGTATCGGCGCGGCGCAGAAGGCGACGAAGACGATACCGATCGTGATGGCCTATGGGGCGAATGCCGTCCGCCTGGGCTATGTGGCGAGCCTGGGCAGGCCGGGGGGCAACATCACCGGCATCACCACCCAACAAGAAGAGGTGCTGGGCAAGTTGATCGGCATCCTGCACGAGGCGGCGCCGGGAGCCAGGCGCATCGCCGTAGTGGTGAGCGAGAAGAGCCCATCCCATGAGCTGTTCTGGTCGGCTGCGCAGAGTGCTTGCAGTTCGCTGCAGCTGGTCGCCCTTCGTGTCGTGGCCAGCGCCCCGGCGCAACTCGGCGCCGCCGTCGAGGAGATCGTTCGACAACGATCGCAAGCCGTGGTGGTGACCGCGGACGCCATGTACCTGGCCGAGCGCGCCAGGTTGCAAGAGTTGATGCAGCCCACCCGGTTGCCGGTAGCCTACGGGTTCAGGGAACAGGTGACCGCAGGGGGCTTGCTCAGTTACGCAGCCGATCTGTCCGCGAGCTACCGCTACGCGGCGAAGTTCGTCGACAAGATTCTCAAGGGCGCCAAGCCGGCCGACTTGCCGGTGGAGCAACCCACCCAGTTCGAGCTGGTCATCAACCTGAAGACCGCCAAGGCGCTGGGCATCACGATCCCGCAATCACTGCTGCTGCGTGCCGATGAGGTGCTGCAGTGATGCAACGCCGCAGCGTGATCGGCGCGGTTGGGCACTGCACCGCATGCGGCCGCGCCATTGCGCAGCCGGTGCGCAAGGTCTTTCGCATCGGCATTCTCGGCAGTCAATTGACGGCCGCTGAGATGGCCGGGCCGCAGACCCGGTCGCTGCCCGTCAACGCGCTGCTGCGTGGCTTGCGCAAACTGGGCTATGTCGCGGCCTGGCCGATGCCGGCTTTGCCGAACTGCTCTACCTGGTGAATGCCGGCCGCCATGCCGCGACGCTGCCCTTGCCGGCGCGCACCGCGCTCGTCTACGTGCTGGAGTAAGGCAAGCGCCGGGCGTGCGCTTCAGTGCGCTTCAGTGCGCGCCGCCGTGCGCCTTCTCGCCGGCCTTGAGCCGGTACAGCGTGCCGCAGTAGGGGCAGCGGCCCTCGCCCGCGGTGACGACGTCGATGAAGACCTTGGGGTGGTTGCTCCACAGCGGCATGCGCGGGTTGGG
>JANMVM010000231.1:0-1911 GCA_031392695.1 Rubrivivax sp. | reverse complement strand
AAGTTGAAAACGATGGATTCGTTCGCCAGGCTAGGCGCAAACCACAGCGATACCTTCTGGTATCGCGAGGATTTGCAACGACGCATGGTGGACGAAGACGCGTTTTCATGTCTCGAAATCTGTGGGTTGGAGTACTAGGCCTTGGGCGCGGGCTGCGCGCAGTTGACCATCCAGCAGATGCCGTAGCGGTCGGTGAAGCTGCCGAAGTAGGCGCCCCAGAACATGTCCTGCAGCGGCATCTCGACCTTGCCGCCGGCGCACAGGCTGTTGAACAGGCGCTCGGCTTCGGCGCGCGTGTCCGGCTCCAGGTTCAGGTGGGTGTTGTTGCCGGGCCGCACCGTGAAGCCCATGCTTTGGGGCGCATCGGTGCCCATCAGCACATGGCCGCCCAGACTGGCGAGTTCGATGTGCATCACGAGCCGCTGGTCGGCTTCGGGCAAGGGCGGCTGGCCCGGAGCAGCCGGCATGTCGCCAAAGCGGTGGATCGGGCCGATGAAGTCACCGCCGAACACCGAGCGGTAGAAATTGAAGGCTTCCTCGGTGCTGCGGGGAAAGTTGAGGTAGGTGCTGGTGCGCGCCATGGGGAGCTCCTTCGGGTTGAGCGGCGGGGATGGATCAGCGCGACGGCGGCAGCAGAAGTGATGCACAGGCAAGCAGCAGGCATGGCGCTCGGGGTCTGGATTCTGCTCGCAGCGGGAAATGCATGCGACCGTTCGGCCCATCGAAAGGCAAGCCCGGCAGGCTGTCGGGCCCGGGGCGCATACTGGGCCACCACCGCCTTCGCCCGCTGCCCCTCGACCCGGCTCCGCGCACCCTGTCGATGCCCGGCTACCAGACCAAGCAAGAGTGTGTCGCCATCGCGGGTGCAGCCGATCTGCAGATCCGCTCGCTGCTCGACCGCCAGCAGTTCAGCGACCCGCTGCACGCTGCCGAGCGGCTGGGCATCACATCGGCGAGCTGGCCGCTGTTCGGACTGCTCTGGCCTTCGGGCGCGTACCTGGCCGCGCGCATGGCGGCGCACGTGCTGCAGCCCGGCCAGCGCATCCTCGAGGTGGGCTGCGGCCTCGGGCTGGCCAGCCTGGTGGCGCACCGCCGCGGCGCCGACATGACGGCCAGCGACCGCCATCCGCTGGCCGCCCCCTTCCTGGCCGCCAACCTGCAGCTCAACCTGCTACCGCCGATGAAGTACTGTCATGGCGACTGGGATCTGGCCGCCGTTGCCGGCCTGGCTGCGCAGCCGGTGGTGACGCTGCGCTACGAGCTCATCATCGGCAGCGACGTGCTCTACGACCGCGACGCCAGCACGGCGCTGGCCGGCTTCATCGACCGCCACGCCACGGCAGCCAGCGAAGTCTGGATCGTCGACCCCGACCGCGGCAATCGGCCGGCGTTTTCGCGTGCCATGGCAGCGCTGGGCTATGCGTTGCTGCAGACCCGCCTGCAAGCCCAGGCCAGCGCGGGCGTGGCGGCCTTCAAGGGCCGGCTGCTGCAGTACACGCGCGCCAGCCCGCGGGTGGCGGCAGCAGCGTGAGCCGCCAGGACTTCAGGCCGCTGCCGCAAGCGCTTCAAGCCGCGGCTGCAGCCTGCGCCGCCAGCACCTCCACGCGCACCGCTTCGGTCAGCTCGGCCTTGAGTTCGCTGAAGGCCGGCGTCGTCTTCACCGAGTAGTGGCGCGGGTGCGTCAGCCGCACCGTGCGGTCGAGCTTGATGCGGCCCGGCCGCGCGCTCATGACCATCACGCGGCTGCCCATGAACACCGCCTCGTCGATATCGTGGGTGACGAAGAGCACGGTCTTGCGCTGCTCCTCCCAGATGCCCAGCAGCAGCTCCTGCATCAGCTCGCGCGTCTGGTGGTCGAGCGCGCCGAAGGGCTCGTCCATGAGCAGCATGCGCGGCTCGTTGGCCAAGGCG
>JANMVM010000189.1:0-6381 GCA_031392695.1 Rubrivivax sp. | reverse complement strand
ATGATGGCGCGGTGGTTCCAGGGCTCACCGACGCAATAGCCGTCCATGTTGCCGACGCGCATGTTGGCCACCATCTGCGGCGGTGGCACGGTGATGACCTTGGCGTCTTTCTGCGGGTTGATGCCTGCCGCGGCCATCCAGTAGTAGAGCCACATGGCGTGAGTGCCGGTGGGGAAGGTCTGCGCAAAGGTGTATTCGCGTTGCTCCGAAGCCATCACCTTGGCCAGGCTGGCGCCATCGACGGCGCCCTTGTCGGCGAGCTTCTGCGACAGCGTGATGGCCTGGCCGTTGTTGTTCAGCGTCATCAACACCGCCATGTCCTTCTTCGGCCCACTGACACCCAGGTGCACGCCGTAGACCAGGCCGTAGAGCACGTGCGCCATGTCGAGTTCGCCATTGACGAGCTTGTCGCGCACACCGGCCCAGCTGCTTCCTTGGTGGGCACGATCTTCACGCCGTACTTCTTGTCGAAGCCCAGCACGCTGGCCATCACCACGCTGGCGCAGTCGGTCAGTGGAATGAAGCCGATGCGCACTTCTTCCTTCTCGGGCTTGTCGCTGCCCTGGGCGTAAGCGGCAGCGCGAAGGGCGGGGTCGATGACGAGGCCGGCCGTGCCGACGGCGGCGCCCTGGATGACACGGCGTCGGGTCATAAGCGGGGCCTCGG
Source organism: Rubrivivax sp. (assembly GCA_031392695.1). Taxonomy (GTDB): domain Bacteria; phylum Pseudomonadota; class Gammaproteobacteria; order Burkholderiales; family Burkholderiaceae_C; genus Rubrivivax. The sequence goes on along the minus strand of JANMVM010000189.1, from coordinate 5,715 downwards.
TCGGGGTGAGGGTGGACGGGTTGCCCGGCAAGGGGGACGAAGCAAGCTTGGCGGTCATGGAAGTCCTTCGGAAAAGAGAAAGGCCCGCCTCACGACAAGTCGCAACGCGGGCCCCATTGCCCTGGTGTGTCTGGTGTGTCCTGTGGCTGCAGCGCCATTGCTGCTGGCTCGTCGAAACCATGAGCAATCGGCGTGCCATGCGTCTTCTGTGCGGCCCGCGTTGGCGCCGTGCCTTGGCGGACTCCGGCTTGCGCACTCAATCGTGCTGCGCCGCACTACGCTGGTTCAAAGGCGTGCTCAGCCGAGCAGTGACTCGACGTCGATCACCCGCTCGGCGGCGTCGCGCAACTTCAGGCCCTTCTTCATGGCCAGGTCCTGCAGGAAGCGGTGCGCCGCGGGCTCGCTCAGCGCCTTCTTGCTCATCAGCAGGCGCTTGGCGCGGTCGATGGTCTTGCGGTCGGCCAGTTCGCCGCGGGCCGCGTCGAGCTCGCTGCGCAGCGCCTGCTCGCCAGCGAAACGTTCCATCGCGACGTCGATGACGGCCTGCACCCGTTCGGGCTTGAGGCCCTTGACGACGTAGGCCGAGACGCCCGCACCCAGGGCGCTGCGCATGGTGGGGCGATCGGTGTCCTCGGTGAACATCACGATCGGCCGCCGCGCGTCACGCGTGGCCACCACGATGTGCTCCAGCACGTCGCGCACCGCGCTGTCGCTCTGGACGACGACGACGTCGGGCTTCAGCCGCGCCATGGCCTCGGGCAGCGAGGCATCGCCCGCGCGCACGCCCAGCACGAGGTGGCCGACATCGGCCAGGGCGCTGGAAATTGCCATCGCGTCGGCGGAAGTCTGGGCGTCGGGGTCGGTGACGATCAGCACCGACAGGGTGGAGCTGCGTTCGGCCATGGGCTCGCACGAGCAAGACACGCGCCAGCTCAAGGCGAGCAGAAAAAAACCTCCCCGCCTTGCGACGAGGAGGTGGGACGAAAGGGCCTCTTGCCCTGCTGAGGAGATAGACAGACACCGGACGAAGGTGCCGCCATCCTTCTTGCAAGCGGCGTGCCCGCTGGCGCCCGGCAGCGCCGCTAAACTGGGCCGCGTGAAAATCCTGGGCTTCGAGTCATCTTGTGACGAAACCGGCGTGGCTCTGGTCGAGACCCGCCCCGGCCTTGTGCCGCGCCTGCTCGCCGATGCCTTGTACAGCCAGGTCGAGATGCACGCGGCCTACGGCGGCGTGGTGCCCGAACTGGCTTCGCGTGACCACATCCGCCGCGTGCTGCCGCTAGCCGCGCAGGTCATGCAGCGCGCCGGCTGCGCGCTGGCCGACATCGACGTCGTGGCCTACACGCGCGGGCCCGGGCTGGCAGGCGCCTTACTCGTCGGTGCTGGTGTCGCGGTGGCGCTGGCCACGGCGCTGGGCAAGCCGGCGCTGGGGGTGCATCACCTCGAGGGCCATTTGCTGTCGCCCTTCCTGGCCGACGATGCGCCGAGCTTTCCTTTCGTGGCGCTGCTGGTGTCAGGTGGCCACACCCAGCTCATGGACGTGCAGGGCGTGGGCCGCTACACGCTGCTGGGCGAGACCATCGACGACGCTGCCGGCGAGGCCTTCGACAAGAGCGCCAAGCTGCTGGGCCTGGGCTATCCGGGCGGGCCGGCGCTGGCGCGGCTGGCCGACTTCGGCAACCCCGAGGCCTACGCCCTGCCGCGGCCGCTGCTGCACAGCCGCGACCTGGACTTTTCTTTCGCGGGATTGAAGACGGCGGTGCTGACGCAGCACCGCAAGCTCGGCAGCAATGTCTGCGAGCAGGCGCGCGCCGATCTGGCCGCCAGCACGCAGGCAGCGATCGTCGACGTGCTGGTGGCCAAGTCGATCAAGGCGCTCAAGCAGACCGGCGCCCGCCGTCTGGTGGTGGCCGGTGGCGTGGGCGCCAACCTGCGCCTGCGCGAGAAGCTCAATGCCGGCGCGCTCAAGCTGGGCGCGCGCATGCACTACCCGCCGCTGGCGCTGTGCACCGACAACGGCGCCATGATCGCGCTGGCCGCGGCGCTGCGGTTGCAGCACGGCGTGGCCGAACTGCAGCACGACGGCGCCTTCGACGTGCGGCCGCGCTGGCCGCTGGCCGAGTTGGCAACGCCAGCCGCCGCGGCGATCAGTTGACCGTGATCTGGGCTGCGCTGCGCGCACCGCGCTTGGGCAAGGTCAGCGTGAGCACGCCCTGCTCAAGCCGCGCACCGGCTTCGGCCTGGTCGACCTCCACCGGCAGCGTGAAGGTGCGGGCGTAGCTCGACGCGGTGCGTTCGCGGTAGATCACGCGTTCACCGTCCTTGTGCTCGTCGCTGGACTGGCTTTGCGCCTGCACGGTGACCTGGCGTCCTTCCACCGCCACCTTCACGTCTTCCTTGCTCACGCCGGGCATCTCGAGCTTGACGGTGTAGCCGCGATCGGTCTCGGCCACGTCCAGCGCAGGGTTGCGCGAGGCCACGCCTTCGGCGGCGGCGACCGGGCCCAGGAAGCGCTCGAAGGTGTCGTCGAACAGGCGCGAGTACTGGTGCGAGAACGGGCGCGAGAACTGGCGCGAGAACTGGCGCGATTCACGGCTCAGGGGGACGAGGAACATGGTGCACTCCTTGCGATCGGTTGACGGGCTTCGCACCGCTGCGCTGCCCTTGCCGAACAGATGGTCTCGGCCTCCTGCATTTCAAGACTCCGCCTTTTGACGTGACTCAAGACCGACGCGCCTGGCTGGCGCTGCCGCTGGCGCTGCCGCCGGCGCTCTTGGCCGCGCCTGCACTGGCATTCGCATCGCCGCTGGGCTGGGGCCAAGGCGCCGCCGAGCCCATCCGCCTGGCGTTCATCGAGGGCCTGTCAGGCCCCTTCGGCAAGGCTGGCGAAGCGGTCTATCGCAACCTGCTGCCGGCCACCGAGCGCGTCAACCGCCGCGACGGCGTGCGCGTGGCTGGCACTGCGCGGCCGCTCCTGCTGCAGCGGCTGGACTGCAAGGGCAGCACCGAAGAGGCGGTGGCGCTGCTGCGCTGGGCGTTCGATCAGCGCATCGGCTTCGTGCTGCAAGGCAAGAGCTCGGCGACTGCAGCGGCCCTCATCGACGCGCTGGCCAAGCACAACGAGCGCGAGCCGCAGCGGCGCGCGCTGTTCCTCAACGACTCGGCGGTCGATCCCGCACTCACCAACGAGCGCTTCAGCTTCTGGCACTTTCGCTTCGGCGCCCACGCCGACATGCGGCTGGCCGTGCTCACCGCCAACTGGGGCAACGACCTCACGCTGCTGGTGCGTGCGCTGCGCGCGGTGGGCTCGGACGCCAAGCTCCACACCTCTTATGGCAATGCGCTGGGCGCGCCGGCGGTCATCGGCGAGGCCGGCATCGGCCGCGTGCTGGCGGTGGCAGAGTGGCACCCCAACGGGGGTGGCGCCGCGTCCGACGCGTTCTATGCCGACTCTCGTCAGCGCTTCACACAGCCGCAGGACGACCACGTGCATGTGCGCATCCAGCTGCTGCTGGAAATGCTGGCCGCGGCGATCGAGCGTGCCGGCAGCGCCGAAGCCGCTGCCGTGGCGCGCGCGCTCGGGGGCCTGGGCTCCAACGTGACCTCGATGGGTGCCTGGCACGCGGCCACCATGCGCGCCGCCGACCATCAACTGCAGTAGCCGCTGGCGGTGAGCCAGATGGAGCGTGCCGGCAGCCCCGGCGTGCCGCACGACGTCGAAGGCTCCGGCTTCGGTTTTCGCACGGTGCGCCGCTTGCAACCGGCGGCCGTGGCGCAAGCCCACAGCTGCCGCATGTCGCGGCCCGGCTGACGCCACGGCGCCTGCAGCATGCGCGCTGCCACGCAAGCCCTGCCGGGCTCCAAGAGCCGCGAAGCGGTCAATGCCGGCCTCGGCCGCAGCGACGTGCTGGCCTGCTGGTTCTGCGAAAGCGACGAGGTCATGCCCGAGCCGATCCGCCGCGCGGCGGCGGAATCGCTGCCGCGCGGCGAGACCTGCTATTCCCACAACCTCGGCCTGCCCGAGCTGCGCCAGGCCATTGCGGCCAGCGCCAGCGCTTTGCACGGCCCGGTGGCGGTCGACCCCGTGGTGACGCCATCGGATGACCGAGCTTCCTGGGCGAGGCCACCCCCAACGACCGCCTGCTGCTGGCGCACAGCCTCAGCAAGAGCTTGCTGCTGACGGGCTGGCGCCTGGGCCGCCTGGGGACGGGGCTGCAGGACTTGCCGGGGATGTCGACGGCCAGCCCGCCGGCACGGCCTCGGCCTGGCGCCGGGTGGGGTCTACTGCAGCGAAGGCCAGAGGTCGAAGGTCGAAGGTCGATGGTCGATGGTCGAAGGGAGTAGCGAGGGCTGGCTGTGCTGTTGCCTCTCGGCGCAGGACCCGGCGCGGCTTGACCTCGGGCTGGCCCGGCTGCGTGGCACCAGCGGGCTATAATCGTTGCTTCCTTGCGTTTGGAGTATCCACTCTGCGCAGGGGAAGCACGGCGCCGGTCGGTTTCACTGGCGTCCGCAAGTAAACCCGGAAACCCTCAGACGCAGCGCCCGGCCGGGTGCGCGCCACGGGGTGGTTTCCAAAAACCAAGGAAATCTCATGCCCCTGGCTACTGCCACCACCGCCGAAGTCGTCAAGACCCATGCCCGCGGCCCTGCCGACACCGGCAGCCCCGAAGTTCAGGTCGCGCTGCTCACCACGCGCATCAATGAGCTCACGCCGCACTTCAAGCTGCACCTCAAAGACCACCACGGCCGCCGCGGCCTGCTGAAGATGGTCAATGCGCGCAAGCGTCTGCTGTCCTATCTGAAGGAAAAAGACGCCGACCGCTACACCGCGCTGATCGCCAAGCTCGGCCTGCGCAAGTAAGACGCAAGCGATGGGTCGCCGCGCGCCGGCGGTCCGATCCGATGTCCTTCAACCCCGGGCCGCATTGGCTGTGTCATTCCAGGGGAGCCTCGCGAGCGGGCTGCACTGGAATGGCATGACGCTGCCCACCTTCTTCAAGGAAGAACCCGCATGAGCATGTTCAACAAGATCACCAAGACCTTCCAGTGGGGCCCCCACGCCGTCACGCTGGAGACCGGCGAAATCGCCCGCCAGGCCGGCGGCGCGGTGCTCGTCAACATCGAAGGCACCGTCGTGCTGGCCACCGTGGTGGCGTCCAAGACGGCCAAGGCGGGCCAGGATTTCTTCCCGCTCACGGTGGACTACACAGAGAAGAGCTACGCCGCGGGCAAGATCCCGGGCAGCTTCTTCAAGCGCGAGGGCCGCCCGAGCGAGCTCGAGACGCTGACCTGCCGCCTCATCGACCGCCCGATCCGGCCGCTCTTCCCGGACGGCTTCTACAACGAGGTGCAGGTCATCGTCCACGTAGTGAGCCTGAACCCCGAAGTGCAGGCCGACATCGCTGCTCTCATCGGCACCAGCGCCGCGCTGGCGATCAGCGGCATTCCTTTCAACGGCCCCATCGGTGCGGCCCGCGTCGGCTACGTCAACGGCCAGTACGTGCTCAACCCGGGCCAGACGCAACTCGCCGACAGCCAGCTCGACCTCGTCGTGGCCGGCACCGAAGCGGCCGTGCTGATGGTGGAGTCGCAGGCCGACCAGCTCAGCGAAGAGCTGATGCTCGGCGCCGTGGTCTACGGCCACGACCAGGGCAAGATCGCCATCAACGCCATCAACGAGCTGGTGCGTGAAGCCGGCAAGCCGATGTGGCAGTG
>JANMVM010000278.1:0-2813 GCA_031392695.1 Rubrivivax sp. | reverse complement strand
CGGTGCTCCCCAGCGGTACTCCCCAGCGGTACTCGGTTTTCGCACGTTTGGCTTCGCCGCTGTTCGAGAACGCTTCGAAGCCTTCTGCCGCCCACGCTCCGACGAGCCTGTCGGAATTGGGGCGTCGACAAGCGAGAAGCGGCCCCAGCGAGGACAGTTTTTGCCGGATTTGCAGGCCCATAGCCCAGCTATGGGACAAGAAGCCGGTGTTCACGAAGTGCGGCGAAGCCAAAAATGGACCGCTGAGGCCGTTTCGCAGCCGACGATCCCCAAGTCCGACAGGCTCCTAGCGGCGCCGCGGCTTGCGGCCGCGGCCGCCCATCAGCCGATCGAACAGGACGTTGGGCAGCAGCCGCAGCCCCTTGGCCACGACTGACATCTGCCAGGGAATGACGCGGTAGCTCGTGCCCGCGCCAATGGCGCGGAAGGCGCGCTCGGCAAAGTCGGCCGCCGGCATCAGGAAGGGCATCGAATACGGGTTCTGTGCCGTCAAAGGGGTGGCGATGTAGCCCGGCAGCAGCGTCACCACGAGCACGCCCTGGCGCCGGCATTCACCGCGCAAGCTCTCGCAATACGCCACCACCGCCGCCTTGCTGGCGCAGTAGGCGCCGTGCCCGGGCAGGCCGCGGATGGCCGACACACTGGCGACGCCCACCAAGGTGCCCGAGCGCCGCTGCCGCATCAGGCGCAGGAAAGGATGGAAAGTCGCCGCCAGGCCGATGTTGTTGATGGCGAAGGTCTCGCGCAGGACGTCGAGGTCGGCGCGCTCGGCGCTGTCCATGCCCACGCTGATGCCGGCGCTGGCGATGACCACGTCGGGCAGGCCCTGGGCCGCGATGCAGGCCTGCGCCGCGGCGATGATGCTGTCGGGGTCGGCCACGTCGGCGTGGTAGACCGCAACGCGTTCGTCGGCCAGCCCCCGGGCCTGCGACCAGGCCACGACCTCGGCGGTGCGCCGCGCCACCAGCGCCAGCCGCCACCCCGCCTGCGCATAGCGCGCCGCCAGGGCCTGGCCGATGCCGCTGGAGGCGCCGGTGATGAAGACCAGCGGCATCGTCACGGATGGGCTCCGGTGGCGGCGCCGCGCGGCGGCAGCACCGCCCGCAGCGGGCCCTTGAGATCGAGCCGCCGGCTGGCGTGGTCGTACTCGAGTCCGGCGGCACGCAGTTCGCTGCCGCCCTGCCGCACCAGCACCGGCAGATGCGACTTCACGCGCTCGGTGACGAGAAAGGCGTGCAGGAACTCGCCGCGCATGACCAGCGGCGCGCCAGCGCTGTCCTCGGCCGTGACCTCGGCGCCGCCCAGGAGCTGGATCTCGCTGCCGTCGCCGGTACCCAGAGCGCGCTGCGCGGTGGCCAGCGTCACGCGCCCGTCGGGAGTGAAGGCGCGGATCTGCGCGCCGTCGATCTCGATGCGATCGGTGGCCGGGAAGTGACGCAGGCGCGCGCCTTCGATGCGCAGCTTCAAGCGCCCGCCGGCGTCGAAGCGCTCGATCGCGAACTGCGTCATCGTGTAATCGGGTTCGCTCGACATCGCCCGCTCTGGCAGCGCCGGCGATGGCCGCGGCGAGTTCTTCACCAGCCACCAGGTGGCCAGGGCCAGCAGCGTCATCAGCAGCAACGGCAAGTACGACGACAGGGCGTCGCGCAGCCGCAGGTGCCAGGGCATCGCGACGCGCGGCGGGCGGCTGTCGGCCGGGCCCAACGAGATCGGCACCTCGGGCAGATCGGGCAGGTGCAGCTCGACGCTCATGGCGTGCTCAAGGGCCGTCCAGGGTCTGCAGGTGACCGTGCAGCAGCGGGGCGTAGCGGCCCGCGGCCATCAGCAGCAGGTCGCAGAATTCGCGCGCTGCGCCGTGGCCGCCGGCCGCGCTGGTGACGTGGTGCGCCACCGCCTTGACCTCGGCGTGGGCGTTGGCCGGCGCGCAGGCGAAGGCCGCGCGCGTGAGCAGGGGCAGGTCGGGCCAGTCGTCACCCATGGCGGCCACATCGGGCCAGGCCAGGCCCAGCGCAGCCAGCAGTTGCTCGGCGGCAGCCAGCTTGTCGTGGGCACCATAGACGGCGTGCTGCAGGCCCAGGTCGGCAACGCGCCGGCGTACCGCCGGCGAATCGCGCCCGGTGATCACCAGCGGCAGGATCGACGCGCCCGCCAGCAGCTTCAGGCCATGGCCGTCGAGGGTACTGAAGGCCTTGACGGTCTCGCCTTGCTCGCCGATGTAGATGCGGCCGTCGGTGAGCACGCCGTCGACGTCGAAGATCGCCGCCTTCAATGCGAGCCCCGAGCCCTGGGCGCGCAGCAGCAGCTCGGGCGGGAAGTGCAGTGCCGGCCCGGCGATGACCATCAGATGACCTTGGCGCGCATCAGATCGTTGGAGTTCAGCGCGCCGACGAGCAAGCCCTGCGCGTCGACCACCAGCACGCTCGTGATGCGGTGCTGCTCCATGACCTCGGCCGCGGTCACGGCCAGCGAGTCGGCGCGCACCAGTCGCGGGCTGCGGTGCATGACGTCGGTGGCGGTGAGCGTGCGCAGGTCGGCGCCCTGCTCGATCAGGCGGCGCAGGTCACCGTCGGTGAAAATGCCCACCGGGCGGTCGCCTTCGCCCACCACGGCGGTGAAGCCCAGGCCCTTGCCGGTCATCTCGCGCAGCACCTCGCCCAGCGCGGCGCCGGGTCTCACGCGCGGCACGGCGTCGCCGCTGCGCATGAGGTCGTGGACGTGCATCAGCAGCTTGCGCCCCAGGCTGCCGCCGGGGTGCGAGCGGGCGAAGTCCTCTTCCTTGAAGCCGCGCGCGTCGAGCAGCGCCACCGCCAGGG
>JANMVM010000150.1:0-2499 GCA_031392695.1 Rubrivivax sp. | reverse complement strand
GTGTGGCCCTTGCGAAGCTGGAAGTTGACGTTCTGCACGGCCTTGAATTCGCGCTTGCCGAACAGGCCCTGGCGCAGCCAGAAGCTCTTGGCCAGCGCGCGCACTTCCAGCACCACGGGGGCAGCCGGGTCCTTGGCCTTGAACTGCGTGGCCGCGCCGCGGCCGGCGATGTGGTCGTCGATGACCATCAGGCGCGTCGGGTTGCCTTCCAGGCTCGGGCGGCAGGCCAGCAGCGCCTTGGTGTAGTCGTCCTGGGGGGCTTCGAAGATGCCGGCCACCGGGCCTTGCTCGCGGATGGTGCCGCCGCGCATGACCACCACGCGGTCGGCGATCTCGCCCACCAGGCCGAGGTCGTGGCTGATGAAGAGCACGCTCATGCGGCGCTCGGTCTTGAGCTTGCCCAGCAGCTCGAGAATTTGGCGCTGGATCGTCACGTCCAGCGCCGTGGTGGGCTCATCGGCGATCAGCAGCTTGGGTTCGCAGGCCAGCGCCATGGCGATCATCACGCGCTGCTGCTGGCCGCCCGACATCTCGTGCGGGTAGCTCGACAGGCGCCGCCGCGGCTCGGGGATGCCGACCTCCACCAGCAGCGCTTCGGCGCGCTGCAGTGCGGCGGCGCGGCCCAGGCCCATGTGCTTGATGAGCGGCTCGCACAGCTGCTGGCCGACGTTGAAGACCGGGTTGAGCGAGCTCATCGGGTCCTGGAAGACACACGCGATGTCCTTGCCGCGCAGCGCCTGCAGCTCAGGCAGCGCGCACTGCAGCAGGTCCTTGCCGCGCCACAGGATGCGGCCGCTGCGCTCGGCGTTGTCGGGCAGCAGGTTGAGCACCGACATCGCGGTCACGCTCTTGCCCGAGCCCGACTCGCCGACCAGCGCGACGGTGGTGTTTTCGGGGATCTCGAAGCTCACGCCTTCGCTGCCGCGCCCGACGGCTTCGGCGCGCACGCCCTTGCCCATGCGGAAGGCGACCTTGAGATCCTGGATGCTGAGCAACATGTTCACTCCAGACCTCTGAGCTTGGGGTCGAGCGCATCGCGCAGCGCATCGGCCATGAGCGAGAAGGCGGTCACGAACACCGCCATGAAGACGGTGGCCGCCACCAGCTGCCACCAGTAGCCCAGGATCAGCTCACTTTGCGCGTCAGCCAGCATGGTGCCCCAGCTGACCTGGTCGACGCGCACGCCCAGGCCCAGGTAGGACAGGATGACCTCGGCCTTGATGAAGCCCACCGTGAGCAGCCCCATGCGCACCAGCACGACGTGGCTGACGTTGGGCAGGATGTGCCGGAACATGCGGCTCAGCGTGCTGGCGCCGATGGCCTCGGCCGAGCGCACGTATTCGCGGCTGGCGTGCTTGATGAATTCGGCGCGCACCTGGCGGTACATGCCGGTCCAGCCGGTCAGCGCCAGGATGATGACCACGCTCTGCACGCCGCGCGTGTTCAGCGCCGCGGCAAAGGCAAAGATGAGCAGGATGTTGGGGATCGATTCGAAGACGTTGTAGACCCACTCCAGCGCGTCGCCGACCTTGCCGCCGAAGAAGCCGCCAAAGGCCCCCAGCAAGGTGCCGATGAGGGTGGCCACCACGGCCGCCACCACGCCCACGAAGACGCTGATCTCGGTGCCCTTGACGGCCTTTTGCAGCACGTCGCGGCCCAGGCGGTCGGCACCGAAGGGCAGGGTCTGGGCCTTCACCGTCTCGGTGGTCTGGAACTTGCGCGCGCGCTCTTCCCATTCCTTGTAGCGCGGCGCCAGCGGGTCGACGGCCGAGAGGTCGACGTTGGGGCCCTTGGGCGACTCGATGGCGCCGGCGGCCTGCGGTGCCGCCGGGCCCATGAAGGTGGGCGGGGCATTGGGCACGCCGACTTCGGCCTGCCAGTCCTTGGCCACCAGGCCCAGCGCGGCGGCGATGATGAGCGCGATGAAAAGCGCCACCACCACCAGGCTGAAGAGGCCCACGCGGTCGGCCTTGAAGCGGCGCCAGGCGGCGTGCCAGACGCCTTCGCTGGCTTGCTGGGCGCCTTCGGGCGCACCGTCGGCGGACAGGACTGCACTCATTTCAGCACCACCCGGGGGTCGGCGAGCTTGTAGGCCAGGTCGGTGAGCAGGTTGATGACCATGGTCAGCACCGCGAGGTAGATGGTGACGGCCTGGATGACCGGAAAGTCGCTGCGGTTGACCGCCAGCAGCACCTCGCGGCCGAGGCCGGGGATGCTGAAGAAGACCTCGATCAGGAAGCTGCCCACGAAGATGCCCGGCAGCTGCAGCCCGATGTTGGTGAGGATCGGGATCATGGCGTTGCGCAGCACGTGCCTGAACAGCACCACGCGCTCGGTCATGCCCTTGGCGCGCGCCGTGCGCACGTAGTCCTGGCCCAGCTCGTCGAGCAGGAAGCTGCGGTACAGGCGCGTCTGCGGCGCCACGCCCACGGCCACCGCCAGCAGCACCGGCAGCGGCACGTAGACCAGCAGGTTGGTCAGCGTGCTGTCGCTCCAGCC
>JANMVM010000148.1:0-1721 GCA_031392695.1 Rubrivivax sp. | reverse complement strand
TCTGGTCAGCGGCGCAGTGCTGATGCACTTCGAGATCGAGATCAGCACGTTCTCGCGCTATGTTTCGCCATTGATCGAGGAGATCCTGAAGGGCCTGCTGATCGTCGTGCTGATCCGCAGCCACCGCATCGGCTTCCTGGTTGACGCGGCGATCTTCGGCTTTGCCGTCGGCAGCGGCTTCGCTGCGGTCGAGAACATCCACTTCCTGCACCTGGCGCCCGAGGCCTCGATGGCAACCTGGATCGTGCGCGGCTTCGGCACCGCGATCATGCACGGCGGTTGCACCGCGATCTTCGCGGTGACGGGGCTGGCCATCCTCGAGCGCGCCGGCGGCAACACGCTGCGCGGCCTGCTGCCGGGGTTGGCACTGGCCGTGCTGCTGCACTCGACATTCAACCACCTGAGCCGCGCGCCGCAGGTAGCCACGCTGGCGGTGATGGTCGCGCTGCCATCGCTGCTGTACTTCGTGTTCCAGCGCAGCGAAACGGCCACCCGCGACTGGCTCGGCACCGGCTTCGACTCCGACGTGCAGATGCTCGAGTTGATCAACGCCGGCCAGGTTGCCGAGTCACCGGTCGGCCGCTACCTGCACACGCTGCGCGACCGCTTCGAGGGCCCATTGCTGGCCGACGTGCTGTGCTACCTGCGCCTGTACACCGAGCTGTCGCTGCGCGCCAAGGGCCTGCTGATGATGCGCGAGAACGGCTTCGAGACCGAGCTCGACGACGAAGCCAAAGCGACCCTGGCCGAACTGCGCTACCTCGAAGGCAGCATCGGCAAGACCGGCCTGCGCGCCCTGCGCCCCTTGCTGCACATGAGCCCGAAGGACCTCTGGCAGCTCTACCTGCTCAAGGCGGCGTGACCCGCGCGGTCACGTCTAGCAAGGCCGCCACCAGCGCATCGACGCGGATCGGCTTGGTGACGTAGTCGTCCATCCCCGCTTCGATGCACATCTCGCGGTCGCCCTGCATCGCGTTGGCGGTCATGGCAATGATGCGCGGTCGGTCGGCGCCGCCGGCCACGATGCGGCGCGAGGCTTCCAGGCCGTCCATCTCGGGCATCTGCACGTCCATCAGGACCACGTCGTAGGTCTGGCGTGCAACGCTCTGCACCGCCTCGATGCCGTTGCTGGCCAGGTCGGCGCGGTAGCCCATCTGCTGCAACAGGCGCAGCGCGAGTTTCTGGTTCACGACGTTGTCTTCGGCCAGCAGGATGCGCAGCGGGTGGCGCTCGGCCATCTGCGCGTCCATCTTCGGCTTGGCCGGAGCGGCGGCGGCGCGCGGCGCTGTGCCGTGCGCGAGCAAGTTCACCAGGGTGTCGAAGAGCTGGCTCTGGCGCAGCGGCTTGGCCAGCGTGGCGGCGAACAGGCTGCCCTGCTCTTCGCGCCGGCCGAGCGAGGAGAACAGCACCAGCGGCAGCGTGTGGCCGGCTTCGCGGATGCGCGCGGCCAGTGTCGTGCCGTCCATGCCCGGCATGTGCATGTCGAGGATCGCCAGGTCGTAGGATTCGGTCGCGATCATTTGCAAGGCGTGTTCGGGCGCTTCGGTGTCTTGCACTGCCATGCCCCATTTGGCCGCCTGTAGCGCCAGGATGCGGCGGTTGGTGGCGTTGTCGTCGACCAGCAGGATGCGCTTGCCCTTCAGCGCCGATTGCTCGCCGATGAACTCTCGCCGACTGCCGGCCGGCAGCGCCGCCACCGTGGCACGCAGCGTGAAGCGGAA
>JANMVM010000109.1:0-11521 GCA_031392695.1 Rubrivivax sp. | reverse complement strand
TCCGGCGACTGCGACCTGACCCACGGCTGCGCCGTAGCTAAGAAACTCGCCGACTAAGGCGTCGGTTGCAAAAACGAAGCCGCTGATGATGCTGGAACAGTGGCTGCGCGGGCATGCGCCCAACTGGCGCTTTGAAGGTGCACATGAGCCAGCCGCACGGCGATAAAGGCACGCGGCGGCTGGCAGAGGTCGACGCGCTGCGTGGCGTGGCGGCCCTGGCCGTGGTGCTGTTTCACTACACCACCCGTTTTGTCGATTTGTATGCACCCACCGCCACACCCAGCTTTGCCGTGCCGCTGGGCCACTACGGCGTGAACCTGTTTTTCATCATCAGCGGCTTCGTCATTTTCATGACGCTGTCGCGCACCCAGCGCAGCATGGACTTTGTGGTGTCGCGCTTTTCGCGCCTGTTCCCGGCTTACTGGGCAGCCATTGCCACCACTTACGCCGTCACCAGCCAGTTCGGTCTGCCAGGCAAGGAGGTGACTGCGCTGCAGGCGCTGGCCAATGTGTTCATGGTGCACGGCGTGTTCCGCGTGCCGCATGTGGACGGCGTGTACTGGACGCTGGAAGTGGAGCTGATCTTCTATGCCGGCATGCTGGTGCTTTTCATGCGGGGTCAGCTGCAGCGGGTGTATTGGGTGATTGGCGCCATGCTCGTCTTGCGCCTGGCCTATCACGTGGCGGCGCAGGCCTTCGGCGTTGACCTGTCATGGATGCTGTACCGGCTGACGATCCTGAAGTACATCCCGTGGTTCGGCCTCGGAATTTTTGTCTACCAGGTGGCGGTGGGTGGCCAGCGTGCGGGCGACATGCCGGCCCGTGTAACGGCCGTGCTGGCGCTGGCCTGCCTGGCGCTGGTGGACGGCTGGATGCTGGCCACTTTGGCGGCTGCGCTAACCGCCATTGTGTGGGGTGCTGCCACAGGCCGCCTGCCCTGGTTGGCCAACCCGGTTTTGAGCTTTCTGGGCACCATTTCGTACACGCTGTACTTGCTGCACGAAAACATCGGGTGGGTGGTCCAGCGTGCGGTGCTTGCATGGGGTTGGCCTTTCGACGCCAGCATCGGCGCGGCACTGGTGGTGGCGATCGGGCTTTCGGCATTGCTGACCTACACCGTGGAAAAGCCAGCGATGCGGTGGGTGCGTGACTGGTACCGCAGGCGGCCGGCGGCGCTGGCCGCATGAAAGGGGCTGGCTGGTTGGCGGGGCTGGTGGTGGCCGCTGCGGCTGCCGGGGTGACGGCCGTGGCCGGGGCACCGCTGTGGAGCGAGCTGCGCGCAGGGCAACAACTTGCCGCCAGAGTGGCGTCTGTCCAGGGCCCTGCGCCAGCGCCCGTTCAGCCATGCACCGAAGGCCAGGCCAGCCCTGCGCCGCTGGTGCTGCTGGTGCTGGGCCAGTCCAATGCCGGCAACCACGGTGTCAACAACCCGGCAGAAGCAGGGCCTGGCGCACCCAAGGCCAGGGTGTTCGTCGGCAGCGGTTGCCAGCTCACGGCCGACCCGCTGCCTGGGGGCACGGGTGGGCACGGCAGCATCTGGTCGCGGCTGCCCTCGCACCTGCACAGCCTGGGCCTGGACCGGCCGGTGGTGGTGGCCTTGCTGGCAGTGGATGCCACCCGCATCAAGGAGTGGAGCGCTACTTCCGGCCCCTTGGTGGCACGGCTGGATGCCTTGCTGGGGCAGTTGAAGCTGGCGCAGCTGCAACCTGACCTGGTGCTGTGGCAACAGGGCGAAGCCGACGCGCTGGCAGGCACCCCTGAGGCCGCCTATGCCGAAGGGCTGGAGAGACTGCGGGCGCACCTGCGCGCCGCCGGTCTGTCGGCTCCTGTCCTGGCGGCCCGTTCGACAATGTGCCAAGGCGGCAATGGGGCTGCGGTGCGCTCGGCCATCAGCCAAGTCGTGGCGCGGCACGCCGACATGCGCCTGGGGCCAGACACCGACGCACTTCAAGGCCCGCATCGGCACCGCGACTGTCACTTTTCCAGCCTGGGCCTGGACGCTGCGGCGCGGATGTGGGCGCTGGCCATCGACCAACAGACTCACTGAGGCTCGTGCATGGCTGAATCGACTGCCGATGCGCTGGTCTCCGTGGTCATCCCCACCTTCAACGGCGAAGCCTTCATTGCCGACACGCTGCGTGGCGTGCTGGCGCAGACGCACCCGGCCGTTGAAATCATCGTTGTGGACGATGGCTCCAGCGACAACACCTGCAAGGTGGTGGGCCAGGTGGCGCCGGCGGCGCATGTGCTCGCGCAGCGCAACGCCGGTGTCAGTGCAGCGCGCAATGCCGGCCTGGCAGCGGCGCAGGGGCGCTTTGTCATCTGCCTGGATCAGGATGACATCTGGCACCCTGGCCAACTGGCGCGCCAGCTGGCGGCGTTTGCGCAGTACGACGATTGCGGGGCCGTGGTGTGCCGCTATCACCACTGGTACATCGACGGCGGAAGGTACCCGACGCCCGCCGCTGTCTGGCCGGCAGACCCCGGCCTGGTCGTCGACGCCGACTTCACGGGCTGGGTCTACCACCAGTTTCTGACCGACTGCTGGGCGCTCACCAGCGGCACCTTGATGCGCAAAGAGGCGGTGTTGGCGTGCGGCGGGTTCGACACATCGCTGTCGTACAGCGAAGACTGGGACCTGTGGTTGCGCCTGTCGCAAAGTGTCAAGTTTGTGCTGCTGCAGTGGCCGCCCGTGCTGTACCGGCAGCACCCGGTGCAGGGCTCGCGCTCGGTGCGCCAACAAGACTTTCGCACTGACCTGCTGCTGCGCTATGCAGCAAGCCACGGTCTGGCCAGTGCGGATGGCCGGGCGATGCCGCCCAAGACCTTTGCCGAGACCGTGTCGCGCTATCAGGCCGAGTTTGGCTACCACCACCTGCAGCAGGGCGACCGTTGGACCGGTGTGCGGGCACTGGCCTTCGCCTGGTGGCGTGTGCCACGGCATGCCAAGCGGCTGGCCCTGGCGTTGGCAGGCGCCGTGGGTTGGCGACCGCGATCAAGTGGCTGACAACGGGGCGTGCCGACGCCGTCAGCGTGCGCCTTGCGAGACGGCCCCTGAGCAGCCCCAGTCGCTGCGGGGGCGTGTGCCTAACGGGGCACTGAATTCCCCGCGCGGCAACCACCCGCCAGGCCACGCCAACGGGTCCGGCATCTCACCAAAGCAAAGCACCCTGGGCCCGAACTTGTCCGCCAATACGTCTTCGAGGCCCGCAATTGCCAGTTGCAGGTTGCCAGCGCTTCGATAGCCCTCGGGTATGCCCAGTTCGCCGCGGCCGGCGAAGAGGTTGTGCGCCACGATCATGGTCTGCGCAAGGCGCATGTTCTGAGGCCAGATGCGCAAAAACCGCGCCGGCCACCACGCCTGGTTGACGAGTGTGTTGTAGGCAAAGACAAGGCTGTGGCCCTGGCCCGGATCGGCGTTGTAGCCGACTGCCACGATGCTTCGGTTCTGCGTTCCTGGGGCTTGCACGATGATGTTGCCCAGCACCAGGTTGTGCCCGCCTTCGGCAAGCTCCAGTTCATACGATGCCTGGCCGGAAGGCCCGTCGCGCAGCAGGTTGTACCGAATGTCGTTGATGCGGGCGCGGCTCTTGATCAAGTGGCCGCGCCAGCCACCTTCAAAGCGGCAGCCATGGACCTCCAGGCGTGCCATGGTGCTGGCATACAGCAGGTGATGAAGCTGGCCGTGGTGGCGCGGGGCGGCGCCAAAGGCGCTGTCGATCACGCGCAACTCGGCCTTGGGATGGTCTGAGCCCAGCAGCCCCATTTCGTTGTCGGTGAACGTGCAGCGCTGCACGTCCAGGCGGCCGTGCTCGAAGCGAATGCCAGCGCCGTTGCCATGGGCCCGCCGGGCGCCTGTGAATCCGAGGTTTTCTACGGTCACGTCACCCCGCACCACCAGTATTCCCATGTCCGCAGCAAGGCGACCCGCAGCCGAAAATGTTGCACCCGGGCCCAGGCCGCGCAGGTGCAGGCGGCGCGAGATCACGGCCACATGGCCACGGTAGGTGCCAGGCAGGACGTCGATGCGGTCACCGTCTTGCGCCGCAGACACCGCCGCGGCAAGGTCAGTGAATTCAGCCCCCGGGCCCAGCGTCAGCACGCGCCCGACTGGCACGGCCGCTACCACGCCCCCCAGCCAAGGCAAGAGGGCAGCGCCACGCACAAGCATGCGCCGGTACTCGGTGCCACGCAGCAACGCTAAACTATTGGGCTTTCTGGCGTTCATTGCGCCCAGGTTAATCGATCACTTCGGACAGGACCGCCCCCGTGTTCATCTCCACCGCCCAAGCCCAAACCGCCCCCGCCCCCGCTGCTGCCGCCGGCGCCAGCACCGAATCCACGCTCTACAGCCTGCTGCCTTTGGTGCTGATGTTCGTGGTGCTGTACTTCATCATGATCCGGCCGCAGATGAAGAAGCAGAAGGAGCACAAGTCCATGATCGAGGCCGTTGCCAAGGGTGACGAGGTGGTCATCGCCGGTGGGCTGCTCGGCCGCGTGGCCAAGTTGGGGGACAGCTTCATCCACGTCGAGGTGGCCAATGGCGTGGAGCTGCAAGTGCAGCGCGGCGCCGTCGTCCAGGTGCTGCCCAAGGGCACCTTCAGCGCCTCCAAGTAACTGGCGGTCGCGGTGCCGCTGCGGCAGCCCGCCGCGCGGGCAGCCGGGCCAAGGAACCCATTCATGAACCGCTATCCCCTGTGGAAGTACGTGCTTCTGGCCGTCGCGCTGCTGGTCGGCCTGCTCTACACCGTACCCAACTTCTACGGTGAAGCGCCCGCGGTGCAGGTCTCGGCCGGCAAGTCCACGGTCAAGGTCAACGCCGACGTCGTGGCCCGCGTGCAGCAGGTGCTGGAAGCAGCCAAGGTCAGCGCCGACTTCGTGCAGTTCGACGGCAATTCGGTGCGCGCCCGGTTTGGCGACACCGACACCCAGCTCAAGGCCAAGGACGCCATCAGCAAGGCCTTCAACCCCGACCCCGCCGACCCGCGCTACATCGTGGCGCTGAACCTGGTGTCGCGCTCGCCGCAGTGGATGGCCCGGCTGCGCGCGCTGCCGATGTACCTGGGGCTGGACCTGCGCGGCGGTGTGCACTTCCTGATGCAGGTCGACATGCGCGCGGCACTCAAGCAGCAGGTCGACACCTACGGCAGCGAGGCGCGCAATGCGCTGCGTGAAAAGCGCATCCGCTTTGCCGGCATCACGCGCGAATCCAACGGCCTGACCGTGAACCTGCCCGACGCGGCCAGCGCCGGCACCGCGCGCGATCTGCTGTCCGACCGTCTGCCGTCGATGCAGTGGGCGGTGGAGACCGCCAGCGACGGCGCGCGTGTGGTGGGCCGCCTTTCACCCAAGGCCATCAACGACATCGGCACCCAGGCGCTGACGCAGAACATCGAGACGCTGCACAAGCGCGTCAACGAACTCGGCGTCGCCGAGCCGGTGATCCAGCAGCAGGGGCTGGACCGCGTGGTGGTGCAACTGCCCGGGGTGCAGGACACGGCGCGCGCCAAGGACATCATCGGCCGCACCGCCACGCTGCAGTTCCGCCTGGTGGAGACCGACGCCGCCGCCGCCGCTGAGACCGTGCCGCAGCGCGCCCAGGTGGGTGAGACGGTGCCGCGCACGGTGGGCCTCAGGCGCGACGTCATCGCCACCGGCGAGCAGCTCAAGCAGGCCAGCGCCGGCATCGACAAGGACCAGCGGCCGATGGTCAGCGTGCGCCTGGACGACGTGGCCGGCCGCGCCATGCGCACCGCCACGCGTGAGAACCTGGGCAAGCCGATGGCCATCGTGCTCTACGAAAAGGGCAAGGGCGAGGCGATCTCGGTGGCCACCATCCAGGGTGAGTTCGGCACCGATTTCCAGATCACCGGCAACTTCACACCGCAAGAGACCGCCGACATGGCGCTGCTGACGCGCGCCGGCGCGCTGGCCGCGCCGATGGAGATCATCGAAGAACGCACCATCGGCCCGAGCCTGGGCGCCGAGAACATCGCCAAGGGCTTCGACAGCGTGAAGTACGGCTTCATCGCCATCGCCGTGTTCATGTGCTCGTACTACCTGCTGTTCGGCGTCTTCTCGACCGTGGCGCTGGCCTT
The DNA here is from genome assembly GCA_031392695.1 of Rubrivivax sp. Taxonomy (GTDB): domain Bacteria; phylum Pseudomonadota; class Gammaproteobacteria; order Burkholderiales; family Burkholderiaceae_C; genus Rubrivivax. The sequence continues at coordinate 5,423 of JANMVM010000109.1, read as the reverse complement.
CAACCTGCTGTGCCTGGTGGCGGTGCTGAGCATGCTGCAGGCCACGCTGACGCTGCCCGGCATCGCGGCCATTGCGCTGACGCTGGGCATGGCCATCGATTCCAACGTGCTCATCAACGAACGCGTGCGCGAAGAACTGCGCGGCGGCTCACCGCCGCAGACGGCGATCCAGGTCGGCTACGAAAGGGCCTGGGGCACGATCCTCGATTCCAACGTCACGACGCTGATTGCCGGCCTGGCGCTGCTGGCCTTTGGATCGGGCCCGGTGCGCGGCTTCGCGGTGGTGCACTGCCTGGGCATCCTGACGAGCATGTTCTCGGCGGTGATGTTCTCGCGCGGCCTGGTCAACCTGTGGTACGGGCGCCAGAAGCGCCTGAAGTCGGTGTCGATCGGCCAGGTCTGGCGGCCTGACGGTGGCGTTGCCAAGCCCGGCGCCGACGAAGTGCAAGCCTGAAGGGGCCTCGAGATGGAATTCTTCCGCTTCAAGAAAGACATCCCGTTCATGCGCCATGCGCTGGTGCTGAACGTGGTCTCGTTCATCACCTTCGGCCTGGCGGTGTTCTTCCTGCTCACGCGCGGGCTGCACCTGTCGATTGAATTCACCGGCGGCACGCTGATCGAGGTCGCCTACGCGCAGACGGCGGACATCAACCGCACCCGCGGCACGGTCGAGGCGATGGGCTTCGGCGAAGTGCAGGTGCAGAAGTTCGGCACCTCGCGCGACGTGCTGATCCGCTTGCCGGTGCGCGGCGACGTCAAGCAGACCGAGGTGGCCGCGCGCGTGTTCGAGCAGCTCTGCAAGGCCGAGAACGCCAGCGTCAGCACGCGGCAGTACACCACCGCGCAGGGCGAGCAGGTGAGCCGGCCCTCGTGCGCCAGCGCCGACGGCAAGGAGCCCCTGGTGCTGACACGCACCGAAGCCGTGGGCGCGTCGGTGGGCGCAGAGCTCTACGAAAACGGCGCGCTGGCGCTGCTGGTCACGGTGCTGGGCATCATGTCTTATTTGGCGATGCGCTTCGAATGGAAGTTCGCCGTCGCCGGCATCATTGCCAACCTGCACGACGTCGTCATCATCCTTGGCTTCTTCGCCTACTTCCAGTGGGAGTTCTCGCTCGCGGTGCTGGCCGCGATCCTGGCCGTGCTGGGGTACTCGGTCAACGAGTCGGTGGTCATCTTCGACCGCGTGCGCGAAACCTTCCGCCGCTTTCGCAAGCTCAACACGCACCAGGTCATCGACCACGCCATCACCAGCACCACGAGCCGCACCATCATCACCCACGGCAGCACGCAGATGATGGTGCTGAGCATGCTGCTCTTCGGCGGCCCCACGCTGCACTACTTTGCGGTGGCGCTGACGATCGGCATCCTGTTCGGCATCTACTCGTCGATCTTCGTCGCCGCCGGCATCGCCATGTGGCTGGGTGTCAAGCGCGACGACCTGATCAAGGTAGGGGCCAAGGAAACGGACCCGAGCGATCCCAACGCCGGAGCGGTGGTGTAGAGTGAGTCGGATTCGTACTCCGGTCGTCCCCAGCACCTGACATGGCCACCAGCGCCTCGCCCGACTCGATTGCCGGCCAGGCGCGGCGGCTCTACACCGAAGAGCTGGTCAAGGGTCTCACCGGGCTCGTGCAGGCGGTGCTCGACAACGCCAGCAAGCTGCTGGACAAGCCGTCGGAGCACACCGTGTTCCAGCGCCGGCGCGAATTGCTGCAGGGGCTCAAGCAGGGCTCGCAAAACTGGCACCGCGGCATCGTCAGCGGGCTGCGCAAGGCGCTCACGCACGGTGTTTCGGCGTCCCGCCCCGGCGACCTGCCACTGGCCGGCAGCGGCCGCGAGGCGCTGACACTGGTGCCCGACGACACCATCGAGCTCGAAATCGTCACCTCGCGCCTGGCGCTGGCGGTGATGGACCGCGCCTCGTGGGAATTTGCCGACTTGCGGTCGCGCGTGGCGCATCTCGAGGGCCGCACCGAACTCGAACCCCACGACATGCTGCGTGCCCACGTGCTGTCGCGCATCGTCTTCGACGCCTGGCGCGGCGCCGGCCTCACGCTCGACGGTTGGCGCGAGATGCAGCCCACGCTGCACGATGAGGTGGCGCTGCTGGTCGAAGAGGCCTACCACGAGACCAACCGCTGGCTCGTCGAACACAAGGTGCTGGCCGAGGTGGACCTGCGGCCCTTCATCAAGCGCTCGCGCACGCACCCCGGCGCCTACATGGGCTGGGCCGGCCCCGGCGGCAGCTTCGCCGGCGACGGCGCGTCGTCTGCGGCGATGGGGCTGGGGGCGCCATCGGAGTACCCGGCCTCGGCCGGTTACGGCAACGTCGGACGTGGCATGGGCACCTGGACGGGCAGCGGCTCGGGCGGCCGCGGCGGCGTCGGCGACGAAACCCGCATGATGTCGCGTGCCGCGCCGCTGGCGCGCAGCCGCGAGCATGCCGAAGCGGTGCTCGGGCGGCTCAATCGGCTCGTCGGCCGTCACGTGCCGCAGTTCGTGGTCTCGACGCGCTCGCAGGCGCTGGAGCGCGCGCCGCAGGTCTTGTCGCCGGCGCTGGCGCGGGCCATCGATGCCGCCGAGCAGGGCATCCGCCAGCGGCTGGCGCCGACCACGCAACGCGGTGAGCCGGTGGTCACGACGCCGGTGCTGCTGGAAGAACTGCACCAGCGCAAGCAGGTGCTGAAGAAGGCGGCGGCCTCGGCCGAAGAGCGCGCCACGATCGAAATCGTGGCGCTGCTGTTCCAGAGCATCCTGACCGAAGACCGCATTCCGGCGGCGGTGCGGGTGTGGTTCGCGCGCCTGCAGATGCCGGTGCTGCGGGTGGCCGTCACCGAGCCCGATTTCTTTGCCACCATCGATCACCCGGCGCGCCGCCTGATCGACCGCATGGGGGCCTGCGTGATGGGCTTCGAAAGCGCCACCAGCGGCGTCGGCGCGGCGATGGAAAAGGAAATCAAACGTATCGTGCAGGTCGTCGAGGCCTACCCCGACACCGGCCGGCGCGTCTTCCAGACCGTGCTGATCGAGTTCGAGAAGTACCTCGAGCACTACTTCAAGAACGAGAACGAGGCCACCAAGCGCGGCGTCTCGCTGGCCCAGCAGGTCGAGCAGCGCGAAACGCTGGCCATCCAGTACACCATCGAGCTGCGCCGCATGCTCAACGAGGTGCCGGTGCAGGAAGGGGTGCGCCAGTTCCTGTTCCACGTCTGGGCCGACGTGCTGGCCACCACAGCGGTGCGCTACACCGCGCAGGGCGAACAGACCAAGACCATGAAGCGCGCCGCGGCCGACCTGATCTGGAGCGCCAGCGCCAAGGTCACGCGCGAAGAGCGCGCCGAGGTCATCCGCCGGCTGCCGCTGCTGCTCAAGAGCCTGCGCGAAGGCATGGGCTCGGCCGGCATGGACGCCGGCAAGCAGGACGAGCAGATCCAGATGCTCAACAACTCGCTGGCCGCGGCCTTCACGGCCAAGGCCGCGGTGATCCCCGACGAACGCCTGCGCGAGCTGATGGAGCAGCTCGAGACGCTCGAAGAGCTGCTGCCCGATGCCGCCGACGTCGAGATCGACGAATCGATGGTGCTCGATCTGTCGGGCCACCAGAGCTCGGAGCTCGAGGTCGTGCTCGAAGGCGGTTCGATGCCCACGCCAGCCATGGTGGCCTGGGCGCGCGAGCTTCAGGTGGGCAGCTGGTACATGCTCGACCGCAACGGCCAGCCCGAGCCGGTGCAGCTGTCGTGGCACGGCCTGCGCAAACAGCTGTCGCTGTTCGTCACGCCGCAAGGGCGCTGCGTGCTGTTCCAGCAGCACCGGCTGGCGTCGTACCTGCAAGCCGGCCTGATCGTGCCGGCCCAGGACGAGGCGCTGACGGTGCGTGCCACGCGCAGTGCGCTGGCCAAGCTGGACGTGGACGCGTCGCGACTGCTCAGCTAAGGGCGGGCGGACCCGGGTGCCCCGGCCCGCAAGGCAGCGCCTGGCTGGCTAGTGGATCACGCGGTCTTCGGAGTCGACGAACAGTTCGTCGAGCACCAGCGCGTCGGGTTCTTCGCCCAGGCTCCAGAAGACCATCAGCACGATGATCTTCAGGTCTTCCAGCTCCATCGGGCCGTTGCCCACGGCCATCGCGCGGTCGATGATCATTTCGCGCATCGGCGCGGCCAGCACGCCGGCCGATTCGAGGAAGGTGATGAAGCCGACCGAGTCCTCGGCCAGGATCTCGCGCTCTTGCGCGGTGTAGATGCGCATGCTGCCCTGCACCGGGCTGCCGGTGCAGCTTTCTGCGCTGGTGGCCAGGCCATCGAGCCAGCGCAGGGCGTCCTGGATCTCTTCGGGCTCAAAGCCCACGGCCGAGAGTTTGCGCGAGAGCTGCTTGGGCGCCGGGCAGGCGTCGGGACGCCAATAATTCTCGTAGAGATAGACCAGCACATCGAACATCGGGCCACTATACCCGAGGCCTTCGCGGCCATGGACCGGACTCAAGCTGCTGCGCCACCGCAGCCGCCGGTGACTGATGTGAGCAGGCGTGAGCAGGCGTCAGCAGGCGTGAGCAGCCGCCCACTGCCGACAAAGCCTCAGCCGACGTGCAGCCTCTGGTACAAGCCGCCGGGCAAGCGGGCGACCTGGCCGTCGAGTTCGAGGGTCATCAGGCGCACCGAGAGCTCGGCTGCCGGCCAGCCGGTGCGCGAGATCAGGGCGTCGATGGTCACCGGGTCGTGGCCCAGGGCCGTCAGCAACGGGTCGACCGGCGCCCCCGGCGCCAGTGGCAGGTCGCCCTGGCGGGCGGCGGGGCCGCGCAGTTCTTCCAGGATGTCCTGCGCGGTTTCCACGAGCTTGGCGCCCTGCTTGAGCAGGGCATGGCAACCCTTGGACTGCGGCGCGTGGATCGAGCCGGGGATGGCAAACACCTCACGGCTGGCTTCCAGCGCCAGCCGGGCCGTGATCAGAGACCCCGACTGCAAGGCGGCCTCCACCACCAGCGTGCCCTCGGTCAGGCCGGCGATGAGGCGGTTGCGCTGCGGAAAGTTTTCGCCCAGGGGCGGCGTGCCGGGGGCGAATTCGCTCACCAGGGCACCATGGGCGGCGATGCGGTGGGCCAGCGCGCGGTGGCGGGCCGGGTAGACGCGGTCCAGCCCGGTGCCGACCACGGCCACCGTGCCGGCAGCCCCAGACAGCGCGCCTTCATGCGCCGCGGCATCGATGCCCAGGGCCAGCCCGGACACCACCACCAGGCCCTGTGCGCTGAGCGCGGCAGCAAAGGCGCGCGCATTTTCCGCCCCCTGCGCGGTGGGGTGGCGGCTGCCCACCACGGCCACGGCGGGCTGCGACAGCCGCGTCACGTCGCCCTGGACGTAGAGCAGCAGCGGCGGGTCGGCAGTCTGCAGCAAGAGCGGCGGAAAGTCCGCGTCGCCCGGGGTCAGTGTGTG
>JANMVM010000062.1:0-31958 GCA_031392695.1 Rubrivivax sp. | reverse complement strand
CGGCGCCGTGAACAGCAGCTCGTAGTCGTCGCCGCCGGCCAGCAGGCACAGCTGCTGCAGCGCAGTGCTCTGGGCGGCCAGCACGGCGCTGCGGGGCAAGGCATCGAGCTGCACCTGCGCGCCCACCCCCGAGCGCTGCAGCACGTGGCCGAGGTCGCCGACGAGCCCGTCGCTGAGGTCGATGGCGCTGCTGGCCACGCCGCGCAGCGCCAGGCCGAGTGCCACCCGCGGCTGCGGCAGCTCCATGGCGCGGCGCACCTGCTCGAAGGCCTCGCCGGCCAGCACCAACTGGCCGCGAAAGACCTCCAGCGCCAGCCGCGCGTCGCCCAGCGTGCCGCTGACCCAGAGTTCATCACCCGCACGCGCGCCGCTGCGCAGCAGCGCCTGGCCGGGCGGCACCTGGCCAAAGACGGTGAGGCACAGGTTCAGCGGCCCGGCCGTGGTGTCGCCGCCAACGAGTTCGGCGCCGTGGGCGTCAGCCAGTGCAAACAGCCCGCGCGCCAGGCCGGCGGCGAAGTCGTCGTCGCCGCGTGGCAGTGCCAGCGCCAGCGTGAAGGCCAGCGGCTCGGCGCCGCAGGCCGCGAGGTCGCTCAGGTTGACGGCCAGGGCCTTGTGGCCGAGCCGCTCGGGGGCCACGGTGGACAGGAAGTGGCGCCCCTCGACGAGCATGTCGCTGGACACCGCGAGCTGCATGCCGGGCTCGACGCGCAGCAGCGCACAGTCGTCGCCCACGCCCATCACGGCGCGTCGCACCGGGCGCGTGAAGTGGCGCGCGATGAGCTCGAATTCGCCGCTCAAGCCGGCCCCTCGGCCTGGCGCAGCAGGTTGCTCAGCTCGACCGCGCTCTTGACGTTCATCTTGTCGAAGACGCGCGCCCGGTGCACCTCCACCGTGCGCACGCTGATGGCCAGCGCATCGGCGATTAGCTTGTTGGGCCGGCCCTCCACCACCAGGCGCATGACGTCGCGCTCGCGCTCGGTCAGCTCGGCCAGCGCGCGGGCCCGCAGGTCGCGGCCGCGGCGCTCGGACAAGGCACGCGCGCTGAGCTCGAGCGCCAGCTCCACGCGGTCGACCAGCGCGTTGTTGGAAAAGGGCTTCTCGACGAAGTCGAAGGCGCCGCGCTTGACCGCGGCCACCGCGGTGGGCACGTCGCCGTGGCCGGTGAGGAAGATCACCGGCAGCAGCGACAGCAGGCCGCGCTCGGCCAGGCGTTCGAACAGCACCAGCCCGCTTGTGCCCGGCATGCGCACGTCCAGCACCAGGCACGACGGCGCGACCGGCCAGTCGGCGCGTCCGGTCGCGGTCTGGCCAGCGAGCCAGGTTTCAAAAGCGTCGGCGCCGGCAAAGCCTTCGGAAAGCAGCCGGCGCGAACTCAGCAGCCAGGCCAGCGCATCGCGCACGACGTCCTCGTCGTCCACCAGGTAGACCATCGGGATGCCAAGGCTCGGGTCCAGGGTCATCGTGCAGTTTCAGGGCTTGTCCACGGAAGCCGGAGTTTCGCCGCTTTCAGCCACCTTGGGCGTGGGCAGCGTGAAGCGGAACTCGGTGCCGCGCTGTCCCGGCCCGGGGCTGAAATCCAGCGCGCCGCCGTGTTGCTCGATGACCGTGCGGCACAGGCTCAGGCCCAGTCCCATGCCTTCGACACGGGTGCTGAAGAACGGTGTGAAGAGTTGGGCCGCCACCTCGGGCGCGATGCCGGGGCCGGCGTCGGTGGTGGTCAGGGTCACCCAGCGCGAGTGGGTCTGCCGCGCGCGCAGGGTGAGCACCCGGTCGGGCAGTGCGGTGGCCGTTTCCATGGCCTGGATGCCATTGCGGCTGAGGTTGAGCAGGACCTGCTCGACCATCGTGCGGTCGCAGCGCACCACGGGCATGCGCGCGGGCGGCAGCGGCAGGTCGACGTCGATGCGCGTCCCGCTCTTGCGCGCCTGCAGGCGCACCAGCGGCAGCACGGCGTCGAACAGCACGTCGACGCCGATCGCCTCGTGATGCTGCTCGCGGCGGCGCACGAAGGCATGCACGCTCTTGATGACGCGGCCGGCGCGGTCGGCCTGCTCGGCGATGCGGCTCAGCGCCTGCTGCAGCAGGGCCGGCGTTTCGGCGTCGGGGGTCGCGATCAGGTTGAGCGAGCCGCTGGCGTAGCTGGCGATCGCGGCCAGCGGCTGGTTCAGCTCGTGGCTGAGCAACGACGCCATCTCGCCCACGGTGGCCAGCCGGGCGCTGGCCTGCAGGCGGTCCTGCTGCTGGCGCGAGATCTCCTCGACGCGGCGCTGCGCGCTCAGGTCGAGCACGGCGCTCATCCAGCCCGTGTGGCGAGCGCTGCCGTCGACCAGCGGCGCCTCGTAGACCATGACCGGGAAGCGCTCGCCGCTCTTGCGCATCCAGACGGTTTCGTAGCCCTCCTTGGCCTCGGCCGGGCTGCGGCCCGAGCCGACCAGGCGCTGCTGCTGACGGCGCTGGTACTGCGGCGCCAGTTCAGGTGGCCAGTAGGGCGGAGCCTCGGCGGCGCCGACGGCGCTGCGCAGCTCGGCCTGCGTGAAGCCCACCATGGCGCAGAACGCGGGGTTGGCGTAGGTCACGGTGCCTTGCAGATCGCGCGCGCGCAGGCCGGTGGGCAGCGAGTCTTCCATGGCTTTGCGAAAGGCCAGCGCTTCAGCCAGGGCGCGCTCGGCCAGGGCGCGGCGGCGGCCGTCGCGGGCGAGCAGCAGGACCACGGCAAAGAGCGCCAGCGACAGCCCCATCACCAGTGCCGTGGTCAGGTTGGGAATCAGGCTCGGGCTGCCGCGCACGCTGTCGGCGCGCAGCTGCAGTGTCGTGCCGGGCAGGTCCACGACCTGCCGCGCCACGTAGACGCCGGCGCCGCGCGACAGGCCGGCGCGGGCCAGCCGGGTGCCGTCGGCTTCGACGATCGAGAACTCGTGGCGCCGGTCGTTGCGCGGGCCGACCACACCCTCGAGCACGCGCGCCAGCGCAAAGCTGCCGACCAGGAAACCGGCCTCCAGGCCGGCGCGTTGCGCCGGCACGCACAGGTCGATCACTTCCACGCCCTGGCCTGCGGGCAAGGGCACGAAGTAGGAGCGCGAAAAGCTCGGCGCGGCGCTGCGCCGCGCATCGTTGCAGGCGATGTCGGCATCCAAGGCCAGCGCGGCGCGCGGCATCTGCGCAAAGAGCGCCGGTGCAAAGGGCGTGTCCACCGCAGCAGCCACGGCGCCCGCGGCGCCACGCCACTCCACGTGCTCCAGGCCCAGGCGCGAGCGCAGCAGGTCCGTGGCTTGCAGCCGCCAGGCCTCGCTCGGCTGACCCTCGAAGGCCAGGGCCTGCAGCTGCTGCATCTGGCGCAGCAGTTCGCGCCGCAGCTCGGCGGCGGTCTCGGTGGCCACGCGCTCGGTGTCGTCTTGTTCGCGGCCGGCTTCGTAGTTGATGGTCAGCGCCACCAGCAGCGTTTGCGCCACCAGCAGCAGTGCGACGAGCACCCCCCAGAGCAGGGCACGACGCCACCGGCGGGGTGGCGCCATGGCTTGCGGCGGTGCAGCGACAAATGGGGCGGCGTTCATGCAGAGTGCGGCGGCGGCCCTCAGTATTGGCCGCAGCGGGGTGGCGGCTGCTACGCAGTTTCGCGCATCGGCCGGCCTGGACGATGCGCCAGACTGCACTCCTACAATTCGCGCCCGCTTGCGTCGAACAGGTGCGCCGCGACTCCAGGAGACCCACCCATGCCCAGCCCGACCCAGAGCGCCCCCGCCGGGGGCCCAGACAAAGCACAAGACAAGGCCAGCGAACTGCGCCGCGCAGCGCTGGAGTACCACGAGTTTCCGACGCCCGGCAAGCTCGCCGTCATGGCCACCAAGCAGATGCTCAACCAGCGCGACCTGGCGCTGGCCTACAGCCCCGGCGTGGCCGCGGCCTGCGAAGAGATCGTGGCCGACCCGGCCAACGCATTCCGCTACACCGCGCGCGGCAACCTGGTGGGCGTGATCACCAACGGCACCGCGGTGCTGGGCCTCGGGGACATCGGGCCGCTGGCGGCCAAGCCGGTGATGGAAGGCAAGGCGGTGCTGTTCAAGAAGTTCGCCGGCATCGACGTCTTCGACATCGAGCTCAATGAACGCAACCTGGACAAGCTGGTCGACATCATCGCCGCGATGGAGCCCACCTTCGGCGGCATCAACCTCGAAGACATCAAGGCGCCGGACTGCTTCTACGTCGAACGCAAGCTGCGCGAGCGCATGAAGATCCCGGTCTTCCACGACGACCAGCACGGCACCGCCATCGTCGTCGGCGCCGCGGTGATCAACGCGCTGAAAGTAGTGGGCAAGGACATCGCCCAGGTCAAGCTCGTGGCATCGGGCGCGGGTGCGGCGGCACTGGCCTGCCTGGGCCTGCTGCTCAAGCTGGGGCTGAAGCGCGAGAACATCTGGGTCACCGACCTCGCCGGCGTGGTCTACCAGGGCCGCACCGAACTGATGGATGACGACAAGGCCACCTTCGCGCAGGCCACAAAGCTGCGCAAGCTGGCCGAGGTGCTGCCCGGTGCCGACATTTTCCTGGGCCTGAGCGCTGCCGGCGTGCTCAAGCCCGAGATGGTGCTGGCGATGGCGCCGAACCCGCTGATCTTTGCGCTGGCCAACCCGACGCCAGAGATCGCGCCCGAGCTGGCCAAGGCGGCGCGGCCCGACGCCATCATCGCCACCGGCCGCACCGACTACCCGAACCAGGTCAACAACGTCCTGTGCTTCCCGTATATCTTCCGCGGCGCGCTGGACTGCGGCGCGACGACGGTGACCGACGCGATGGAGATCGCCGCCGTCTACGCCATCGCCGAACTGGCGCAGGCCGAGCAGAGCGACGTGGTCGCCGCGGCCTATGCGGGCGCCAACTTGAGCTTCGGGCCCGAGTACCTGATCCCCAAGCCTTTCGACCACCGACTGATGATGATGATCGCGCCGGCGGTGGCCAGGGCCGCCGCCGAGTCGGGCGTGGCGCAGCGCCCGATCGCAGACCTCGAGTCCTACCGCGAGCGCCTGAAGACCTTCGTCTACGCTTCGGGCACGACGATGAAGCCGATCTTCGACCAGGCCAAGAAAGCACGCAACAAGCGCGTGGCCTACGCCGAAGGCGAAGACGAGCGCGTGCTGCGCGCCGCGCAGGTGGTGGTCGACGAAGGGCTGGCGCGGCCGACGCTGATCGGCCGGCCCGCGGTGATCGCCGAGCGCGTCGAGAAGTTCGGCCTGCGGTTGAAGGAGGGTCTGGACTACGACGTCGTCAACGTCGAGCATGACTCCCGCTACCGCGACTTCTGGACCACCTACCACCGCATGACCGAGCGCAAGGGCGTGTCGGTGCACCTGGCCAAGATCGAGATGCGCCGGCGCCTGACGCTCATCGGTGCCATGCTGCTGCACAAGGGCGAGGTCGACGGCTTGCTGTGCGGCACCTGGGGCACCACCGCCAACCACCTGCATTATGTCGACCAGGTGATCGGCAAGCGCGCCGGCGGCAGCCCCAGCACCGAGCAGGACATCCGCGTCTATGCCTGCATGAACGGGCTCATGCTGCCGGGGCGCCAGATCTTCCACGTCGACACCCACGACACCGCCGCCCCGAGCGCCGAAGAACTGGCCGAGATCACGGTCATGGCGGCCGAGGAGATGATGCGCTTCGGCCTGCAGCCGCGCGCGGCGCTGCTGTCGCATTCGAACTTCGGCACCAGCGATCACCCGAGCGCCTTGAAGATGCGGCGCGCGCTGGCGCTGCTGCGTGAGCAGGCGCCCTGGCTCGAGGTCGACGGCGAGATGCATGGCGACGTCGCCCTCGACGCCGAAGCGCGCAGCAAGGTGATGCCGCGCAGCACCCTCACCGGCGAGGCCAATCTGCTGGTCCTGCCCAACATCGACGCCGCCAACATCGCCTACAACCTGCTCAAGACAGCATCCGGCGGCGGCATCGCCATCGGGCCGGTGCTGCTGGGGGCGGACAAGCCGGTGCACATCCTGACACCGTCGACCACCGTGCGCCGCATCGTCAACATGACCGCCCTGACGGTGGCGGATGCCGAGGCCGGCCGGACGACCGGCTGATACACCGCCCGTCGGCTGGCCGCGCCGGCCTGGCCGTTGGCGAGCCGCGGCAACCGAAGCGCGAAAGGCACGACAAAACCGGCTCTGTCGGCTTGCCTTCGCATCCGGCCTGAGTCGCTTTGGGATATGTGAGCGCCCACTAAAAACCTTTCCCCGCTGCCCCAATTGTGGGCAGAGGCTTGAGTTTTTAGGGGCGTTACGGTAGCATTCGGGATTGATTTTTCAGGGTTAACCCGTGTTCCGTACCGGTTTGGCCTCGCCGGGCGACATGCCGCGGCGGGCACTGCACAAGTGGGGATTCGCCGTGGTGGTGGCCCTGGGCTTGGCGTCCGGCGCTGCGGTTCAGGCCCGAACGTCGGATCAGCCTCTGGGCAACGGTTCGGTGACCTTAGTCGCCCTGCCGGCCGAAGCCCAGGCCACCCACCGATTGATCCTGAGCGGCGGCCCGTTTCCCTATTCCAAGGACGGCACCGTGTTTGGCAACCGCGAACGACAGCTGCCCACCCAGGCGCGCGGCCACTACCGCGAGTACACGGTCAAGACGCCGGGTGCACGCAACCGGGGCGCGCGCCGCATCATCTGCGGCGGCAAACCGCCGACCCAGCCGGAAGCCTGTTTCTACACCGACGATCACTACGCCAGCTTCAAGCACATCGCACCGTGAACGCCGCCACCCAGCTCTCTTACTCTCACCGCCCAACAAGGAGGATCGCGACCATGGAGTTGCAGACCATCCGCCCCAATCTCGTGCAGGCCATTCGAGCCTACCGGGTCGACGACTTGATGTCCGCGGCGCACGCTGCCGGGCAACATTTCCTCTATGCCAACCTGTCCAGCGCCCAGTCCAAGCAGGACGTGCTCGACGGCATTGCCGCGGCTTTCACGTTTCCTGCCCATTTCGGCAAGAACCTCGATGCCTTGTTCGACTGCATGACCGACCTCGTGCACAAGTCGGGCCAGCAGCCCGGCTTCGTGGTGGTGCTGGAGCAATTGCCCGACAACGCGCGCTTCGACCGCGAGGCGCGCGAGCAGTTGCTCGAGGTCTTCCGCGACGCCGCAGAATTCTGGGGTGAACGACGAATACCGTTCAGGTGCTTCTATTCTTTTCAGTAGCCCGCTCCCAAGAAACAGGGTCATGGGAGCGGGCTACCGAGGTGACCCAGACGACGACGGCAACAGCGGCACCCGCCAAGCCTGCAGTCAAGGTCGTGCCGAAGAACGGCACCAACCCCAACTTCGGCATGAACATGCCGATGATGAGCAGCGCGTTCGACACCGCGGCCTGGTTGAACGCGGCTTGAGGCCTGCGGGCTGAAGGCACCCAGGGCCCTCGGTTGCGAGGGCCTTTTTCTTGTCGGTGTGCAACGACTCAGATGACGCGCCGTGCCAGCGCCAGGTACTCGGCAACCGGCACCTCCTCGGCGCGGCGCTGCAGGTCGAACGCGACATCCACGCCTTGCTGCTCGAGCCAGCGGCCCAGCGTGTGGCGCAGGATCTTGCGGCGCTGCGAGAACGCCACCGCCACCAGCTCCGCCAGGCGCGCCGGATCGATGCTCGCGTCCAGCGGCAGCGGCTCCATGCGCACCACAGCCGAGTCGACGCGGGGTGGCGGGTCGAAGGCTTCAGGGGGCACGTCCAGCACGTCCTCGATGCGGTAACGCCATTGCAGCATCACGCTCAGCCGGCCGTAGGTCTTGCTGCCAGGCCCAGCAGCCATGCGCTCGACGACCTCTTTCTGGAGCATGAAGTGCTGATCCTGCACGCAGGCGCTGAAGGCCAGCAGGTGAAAGAGGATCGGCGTCGAGATGTTGTAGGGCAGGTTGCCCACCACGCGCAGCGGCCGGCCCGCGGCAAGGGTGGCGAAGTCGACCTTGAGCACGTCGGCCTCGACCACCGTGAGGCCGCCGTGGCGCCGCAGCCGGGCAGCCAGGTCGCGGTCGAGTTCGATCACCGTGAGCGCGCTGCAGCGCTGCAGCAGCGGCATCGTCATCGCCCCCAGGCCGGGCCCGATTTCGACCAGCGCCTGGCCGGGCTGCGGATCGATGGCACGCACGATGCCGTCGATGACGGCTTCGTCGACCAGGAAGTGCTGGCCGAAGCGCTTGCGGGCGATGTGCTGGCTCACGCCAGCATCACTGCGGCGGCTCGCGCATCTCGACGTAGGCGCGCGAGCGCAGCTCCTTGGTCCAGTCGATGTAGGCCTGATCGAACTTCTGCTCGCGCAGCACGTTGCGCGCCTGTTCGCGCAGCTGCTTGACCTCCAGCGCCACCTCGCGGCGCTCCAGCACCTGGATCAGGTGGACGCCGAAGCGCGAGATCACCGGCGGCGACAGCCCCCCCACCGCGAGCTCGTTCATCGCGGTCTCGAACTCGGGCACCATGACCCCGGGCGAGGACCAACCCAGGTCGCCGCCGCTGGCGGCGCTGCCGTCTTCGCTGAACTGGCGCGCGATGTCCTCGAAGGTCTTGGTGCCGGTTTCGATCTGGCGGCGGTACTCGGCCAGGCGGCGCGAGGCGGTCTCGGCATTGAGCTGCTGCGACGTGCGCAGCAGCACATGGCGGGCCCGCGTCTGCGTCACGCGGCCAACGACGGCTTCCCTGCGCTCGACAAGCTTGATCACGTGAAAGCCGGCGCCCGAGCGCAGCAACGTCGGGGCCACTTCGCCCGACTTCAGCGCCTTGGTGGCCTCGACGAAGATGTCGGGCAGGCGCGATGCCGGCCGCAGCCCGATCTCACCGCCCTTTGCGCTGTTGCCGTCTTCCGAGATCTCGGTGGCCACCTTGGCGAAGTCTTCACCCCCGCGCACGCGTGCCAAGGCCGCCTCGGCGCGCGCCTGGCGTGCCGCCAGCGTGGCCGGGTCGGCGCCTTCGGCCACGGTGACGAGGATCTGCGCGATGTTGGTCTCGGCATCGGTGTTGGCCGCTTCACGGCGCAGCGCGATCAGCTTGTCGATCTCTTCGTCGCTGACCTTGATGCGCTGGTAGACCTCGCGCTCGCGCAGCCGCTCGATCATGATCTGGTCGCGCAGGTTGGCGCGGAAGCGCCCGTAGTCGACGCCTTCGACCTTGAGCCGCTCTCTCAGCACCGGCAGCGTGATCTGGTTTTGCAGCGCGATGTTCTGCACCGCGCGGTCGACCTCGGGCTCGTCGACCTTCATGCCGCTGTCGCGCGCCGCGGTGATCATGGCGCGCTCGTCGATCAGCGAGTCCAGCGCCTGGCGGCGCAATTCGCCTTCGGCCGGCAGCCGAGCCCCGGCGCGGCCGGCTTCGGCCTGCGCGCGCTGCACGCGAAGCTCGACTTCGCCTGCGGTGACGAGTTCCTGGTTGACCACGACGGCGATGTAGTCGCCGTTGCGCAGCGCGCGCGGCTGCGGCTGCGTCTGGGCCGCCGCGGCGGTGCCCAGCAAGGCCAGCGCGAGCGCGGCGGTCAGGGGAAGGAGGGCAAAGCGAGGGCAATCAGTCATGGAACAGGGGAACCGGTGGGCCGATCTTCGAGCAGTGAGGAAGCACCGCCGCGGTCTTCGCGCAGCAGGCGGTAACCGGGGATATTGTCCTTCAAGACCTTGAGCGGGTTGGAGCCGATGCGCGACAGCCCCACCAGCTCGAGTTGCACGAGCAGCCGCGTGGTGGCCTGGCTGCGGCCGGTCGACAGCTGCTCGGCCACCACGCGGCCGATCCAGCAGCCCGCGTCGTACTCCAGCCCGAGCACCGAGTCGGTCACCCGCCGGTCTTTCAGGCTGTAGTTGAAACGCCCCACCGAGTACCAGGCACCACCGCAACCGCTGGCTTGCACGACGGGCTTGGCGCTGCCGGGCGCGCTGCCCCAGATCGGCCACTGCCAGCCCACCTCGAGCTGCTCGGACAAGCCGCGCGCCAGCCGGTAGGTGGTGCTCACGGTGCGATAGGGCCCCGGCGCGTAGCGTGCGCCCAGGATCGAGCGCACCGAGCGCCGGATGTCCGGGCTGTACTGCAGCGCGGCGTCCAGCGTCCACGCCGGCAGCACGCTCGTGGAGCCGACCAGCAGCGCGTCGGAAAAACGCTGCTCGAGCGGATCGCCGTCGGGCGTGCCATCGGCCTGCGCCGTGACGCGCTGGCTGCGCAGCAGGTAGCGCTGCACGAGGCCCAGGCGCAGCGCCTCGGCGCCGCTTTGCGCGTCGACGAGCCGGGTCGTGAAGCCGGCGGTGACCTGGTGCGAATCGGACACCCGGTCGACGCCCGAGAAGGTGTTGTCGCTGTACAGCGAGACGAAGTTGAAGTCCTTGGCCGCCGAATCGTAGTTGGGCAGCTGGCTCTGGGCGTGGTAGGGCGTGTTGACGTAGAGGATGCGCGGCTCCAGCGTCTGGTGCAGCTGGCGGCCGAAGGCTTCGGTGCTGCGCTCGAGCTCGAAGCCGGCGTCGAAGCTGAAGGTGGGAATGGCGCGCGTGCTGCGCACCAGCGCCGTGGGTGAGAGCTGGGTGCTGTCGTAGCTGACGGCGTTGAGCGACAGTTTGGGCACGGCCCACCAGCCCGGCTCGCGCCAGGGCCGGCTGATGGCGCCCAGCAGATGCCAGCGGTCGCCCGTGCTGCGCTGGCGCGTGGCTGCCTGCTCGTGCGGCAGCGTGAAGCGGTTGAATTCACTCTCCAGCGTGTACTCAAGCCCCACGGGCGCGCGCCCGCCGAGCCGCACGCCGACCTGCGGCGCGCGTTCGTAGGGCGAGTCGATGAAAGAGCCGCTGTCCTGCAGCACCTGCCACTTCAGCGCCCGCGCGTAGGCCAGCCCCTCGCCCAGCGGCAGCTCGAAGGGCTTCTCGAGGCCCAGCCGCAGCGGCAGCAGCCGCGCCGTGAAGCTGCGCGAGGCATCGGGGAAATCCTTCCACCAGTCGGCGTCGGAGACGCGCGCCACCAGGGCGCTGTAGCGCAGGCCGGCCTCGAGCAGGCCTTCGTGCTGCCACTGCACCGACTCGCGCGAGCGCCCGGTGACGCGGTCATGCGGCAGCCAGTCGACGCGCAGCGTGCCGTCCATCTCTGGCTCGAGGTAACGGAACTCGGTGTCCAGCCCCAGGCCGCGCCGGGTGATGACGCGCGGCGCCAGCGTGGCGTCGCGGTTGGGTGCCAGGTTCCAGTAGTAAGGCACCGACAGCACCACGCCACTGCGGTTGTCGATGTTGATCGACGGCGGCAGCCAGCCCGACTTGCGCGTGTCGCCGAGCGGAAAGCTCAACGTGGGCAGGGCCAGGATCGGCGTGCCCAGGAAGCGCAGCACGGCGCCTTCGGCGATGCCTTCGTTGGCGTCGAGATCGATCTTCACGCTGTCGGTCTTGAGCACCCAGTCGGGCTCGACGCCATCGTCACGCGGGCAGCTCGTGTACGAGGCCTGGGTGGCGCGCGAGCGCGCGCCGCCCAGGAAGTCGATGCGTTCGGCGCGGCCCCCGGCACCCAGGGCCGGGAACTCGAAGCGCGGCTGCAGGAAGTAGCCTTCGAAGCGCTGCACGCCGATCTCCAGCTCGGGGCCGGAATAGACGGCACCGTCACGGCTGACGACGACGTGGCCCTTGGCGCTGGCGACGTCGCGCGGCGTGTCGTAGGACAGCCGGTCGGCACGGATCACGAGGCCGCCACGGCGAAATTCGACATCGCCCTCGGCGACGGTTTCCTGGTCGGGCTTGCTGCGGATGCTTTGCGCCTGCAGCACGATGGGCAGGCGGCGCGCGCTGTCAGCACGGGGCAGGGGCTTCAGGCGCGTGCTGGGTTCGAGCTCGGTGAGTACGGGCGCCGCGCTCTGGCCGCGGGCGCTGCCGCCGACGGCGCACAGCGCAGCCGCGAACGCCAGCAAGGTGGCCAGCAAGGGGAAACGCATGCGCAGGCGGGGGCTCGGGGAGGCCGGCGCCGCAAGGGCGCGGCATGGCGAATTTGTAGAATCGATTATCCATGACAGCCCTCCCATTGCCGATCACCTGGCCCGACCCGCAACGCCGTCAGGCCTTCGAACACTGGCTCGCCACCATCACTGCGCGCCATGGCCTGCGGCCCGACACGATGGTGGCGGCGTCGGTCGATGCCAGCTTCCGCCGCTACCTGCGCATCCAGGGCAACCTCGGCAGCCTGATCGTGATGGACGCGCCGCCGCCGCAAGAGGACGTGCGCGCGTTCGTGCAGCTGGCCGGGCTCCTCGGCGCGGCCGGGCTCAATGCACCGGCGGTGCTGGAGGCCGACACCGGGCTCGGCTTCCTGCTGCTCAGCGACCTCGGACAGCAGCCCTACCTCGAAGCGCTCCAGGCGGCACCGCCAGCCGAGGCCGAGCGCTTGATGCGCGACGCGTTGCAGGCGCTGGTGCAGTTCCAGCAGCGCGTCGGTGCCGCGGCGCTGCCGCCCTTCGACGAGGCGCTGCTGGCTGGCGAGCTGGCGCTGTTCCCCACCTGGTGCGTGCAGCGCGAATTCGGCATCGTCTGGACCGCGCCCGAGCAGCAGACCTGGGATCGCCTGTGCCGCCGCCTCATCGACAGCGCCCTGGCGCAGCCACAGGTAGCGGTGCATGCCGACTGGATGCCGCGCAACCTGATGGTGGCGCTGCCGGGCGCCGCCAACCCGGGCATCCTGGACTTCCAGGACGCCGTGCGCGGGCCCATCAGCTACGACCTGGCCTCGCTGCTGCGCGACGCCTTCATCTCCTGGCCCGAAGAGCAGGAACTCGACTGGGCCGTGCGCTGGTGGCAGCAGGCGCGCAAGGCCGGGCTGCCGGTGCACAGTGACTTCGGTGAGTTCTGGCGCGCCCTGGAGTGGACGGGCCTGCAGCGGCACCTCAAGGTGATGGGCATCTTCTGCCGCTTGAAGCACCGCGACGGCAAGGCCCGCTATGCACAGGACCTGCCGCGTTTCTTCGGCTACGCGACCCGCGTGGCCTCGCGCTACGGACCGCTCAAGCCGCTGCTGCGCCTGCTGGAGCCGCTGTCGGGCAAGGCAGTGACGGCGGGCTACACCTTCTAGCCCGCTGCCCCGCTCAGCCTTGCTCCATCACTTCGGCAGCACGACGCTGTCGATGACGTGGATGACGCCGTTGTCAGCCACGATGTCGGCCTTGACCACCTTGGCGCCATCGACGGTGACGCCGCCGGCCGTGCCCAGGCTGAGCTCGCTGCCCTGCACGCTCTTGACCTTGCCGGCCTTGACGTCCTTGGCCATCACCTGGCCGCTGACCACGTGGTAGGTCAGCACCGCGGTGAGCTTGGCCTTGTCCTTGAGCAGCGCGTCGAGGTCGGCCTTGGGGATCTTGGCGAAGGCTTCGTCGGTGGGCGCGAAGACCGTGAACGGGCCCTTGCCCTTGAGCGTGTCGACGAGGCCGGCGGCCTGCAGCGCGGCTGCCAGGGTCTTGAAATTGCCGGCGGCGACGGCGGTGTCGACGATGTCCTTGGCCTGCACGGTCAGGGACGAGGCGGCGATGGCGAATGCGATGACGATCTGCTTCATGGGTACTTCCTGGGGTGGGTTCGTGGACTGGGAAAAGCCGGCCCAGCAGGGCGACCGATCCCAGGACCGGGAGGCTGCGCATCCCGTTCGACGGGGCTGCTGCGCCAGCGGGGGGTCGGTCTGGGCGGCGTGAGATGACGCCTTTTTTCAAACCGACTGTGCGAAGTTTGAACTACTAAGTTTTCCCTGTAAACCGTATGGTTTTTATTTAATACCGTTCAGTCACCAATGAACATCCTGCTTGCTTTCATGCCGGCTGCCGGGTCTCGCAACCGGCCGCTGCCAGCCACGGATCCCGGTCCTCGCCGCCGAAAGTCTGCTGCAGGAAATCCAGGAAGGCGCGCGTGCGGGCCGGCAGGTGGCGCCGCGTCGGCATGCCGGCCCACAACGTGACGCTGAACAGGCGCCACTGCGGCAGCACCCGCTCCAGCGCGTGCTCCAGCAAGGCATCCTCGATGACGTAGGACGGCAGCCCGGCGATGCCCAGGCCTGCCAGCGCCGCCGCGTACATGGTGTCGATGTGCGTGGTGGCCAGCGCCGGGTGGCGCCGGGTCTTGAGCGTGAAGTGCTCGCCGCCGGGCTCGTCGTCGCCCCGGCTGCCCGAGAAAAACGCCAGGCTGCCCTGCAGACCCGACTGGGGCGGGATGATCGCCTCGTGTGTCGCCAGCTCGCTGGGATGTGCGGGGCGGCCGCGCCGCTCCAGGTAGTCGGGCGAGGCGCAGACGACGACCTCGGTGCGCGCCAGCCGGCGCGCGATGAAGTCGCCGTCGGGCGCCTGGCGACTGGCGAACAGCGTGACGTCGAAGGCTTCGTTGACCGACTCCACCGGGCCCGGCGACGACAGCTCCAGCGTGACCTGCGGATACTGGGCCTGGAAGCGCGGCAGGTGCTTGGCCAGCTGGTGCACCGCCAGCGCCGGCGGGCACAGCACGCGCAGGTGGCCGCGCGGCAGATGGGTCGATTCGCTGGCCAGCGCCTCGGACTCCTCGACCCCGACCAGGACCTGTCGCACCTTGTCCAGGACCTGCTCGCCGACCTCGGTCAGCCAGATGCTGCGCGTGGTGCGGTTGAGCAGCCGCGCGCCCAAGTGCGTCTCGAGCTCGGCGACCATGCGCGTGACCACCGGCGGCGCCATGTCCAGCGCCCGCGCCGCCTTGGCGAAGCCGCCCTCGTCGACGACCTTGGCGAAGACCTTCATCGCGCGCAATTGATCCATCTTGCTTCCTTGTCCTTCCTTGTCCGCGAACCGTGTTGCCCCGAGCGTCTCACCTTTGCCCCGCGCTCCGCGACGGACGACGGGCGACCCAACGGACATAGCCCACCCGATGGAGGCCGGGCTGCGCAGCGCACAGCCTGCGCGGCGACAATCAGGCACCGCATCCCACCTGCTGCCGCGCGGAACCCCAACCGGGGCCCTGCGCGGCGCAAGCCATCGACATGTTCGCCTACTTCGAGAGACGCATCCGCCCCACCGCCCTGCCCGGCACCGCGCCGCCGCAGGGCCTGCTGGCGTTCTACTGGCACTACGTGCGCCAGACGCAGCACCTCTTCGGCGCCATGTTCTGCACCGCGCTGGTGGTGGCGCTGCTGGACACGCTGATCCCGGTCTTCATCGGCAAGCTGGTGCGGCTGATGGAGGCCAGCGACCGCGCCGCCGCACTGGCCCACGCGCTGCCGGCGCTGCTGGGCATGGCGGCGCTGGTGCTGATCGGCCGGCCGCTGGCGCTGTTGATGGACAGCCTGGTGCGCAACAACGCCGTCGTGCCCGGCGTGACGAGCCTGATCCGCTGGCAGAGCCACTGGCACGTGGTGCGGCAGAGCTGGCCGTTCTTCCAGAACGACTTTGCCGGCCGCATCGCCAACCGCGTCATGCAGACCAGCAACGCGGTGCGCGAGAGCGTGGTCAGCTGCATTCGCGCCGTCTGGTACATCGTCATCTACGGCCTGAGCGCGCTGGTGCTGATGGCCCTGGCCGACTGGCGCCTGGCGGTGCCCACCGCGCTGTGGTTCCTGGGTTATGTCTTCTTCCTGCGCCACTTCGTACCGCAGATGCGCGACTTGGCCAAGACCAGCAGCGAACTGCGCAGCCAGGTCATGGGCCGCGTCGTCGACAGCTACACCAACATCCTCACCGTCAAGCTCTTCGCCCGCGCCCGCGACGAGGACGCCTACGTGCGCGAGGTCATCGACGAACACGCCGGCGCCATCGCGCGCCACATGCGGCTGATCACGACCTTCATGACCACGCTGTCGGCGCTCAACGCGCTGCTGCTGGTGAGCACGGCGGCGATCGGCATCACGCTGTGGGCGCAGGGCCAGATCGACGCCGGCACGGTGGCCACGGCGCTGCCGCTGGCCTGGTCGATCGCCAACGTGGCCGGCTTCGTGAGCTGGGAGGTGACGGGCATCTTCGAGAACATCGGCGTCGTCCAGGAAGGCATGGAGACGATCGCCGTGCCGCACGCCATGGACGACCGGCCCGCGGCGCGCGAGCTGCAGGTCAGCCAGGGCGAGATCCGCTTCGAGCACGTGTCTTTCACCTACGGCCGCAGCGACGGCAAGAAGGTGCTGGACGACCTCAGCCTGGTGATCAAACCCGGCGAGCGCGTGGGCCTGATCGGCCGCTCGGGCGCCGGCAAGAGCACGCTCGTCAACCTGCTGCTGCGCTTCCACGACCTCGAGCAGGGCAGCATCCGCATCGACGGCCACGACATCCGCGAGGTGACGCAGGAGAGCCTGCGCGGCGCCATCGGCATGGTCACGCAGGACACCTCGCTGCTGCACCGCTCGATTGCGGCCAACATCGGCTATGGGCGCAGCGGCGCCACGCGCGCCGAGATCGAGGCCGCGGCGCACAAGGCGCAGGCGCACGAGTTTATCCTGGGGCTGCAGGACTGGAAGGGCCGCACCGGCTTCGAGGCCCAGGTCGGCGAGCGCGGCGTCAAGTTGAGCGGCGGCCAGCGCCAGCGCGTGGCGATCGCGCGCGTGGTGCTCAAGGACGCACCGATCCTGGTGCTCGACGAGGCCACCTCGGCGCTGGACAGCGAGGTCGAGCTCGCCATCCAGACCCAGCTGCTGGGACTGATGGAGGGCAAGACGGTGATCGCCATCGCGCACCGGCTGTCCACCATTGCGCGCATGGACCGCCTGATCGTGCTCGAGCAGGGCCGCATCGTCGAGCAGGGCACGCACGCCGAGCTGCTGGCCAAAGGCGTCGCAGGCGGCCACTACGCCAAGCTGTGGGCGCACCAGAGCGGTGGCTTCCTGGCCGAGGACCTGGTGGAGGATCTGGCAGACGACGAAGCAGTGGCCGCCTTGGCCTGAAGGCCGGGCGCGCGACAATCGCGGCCATGGACCTGCTTGCCTTCGGCCTCGACTTCATCCTGCACGTGGACCGCCACCTGGCCGACTTCGTGTCGGCCTACGGCAATTGGGTCTATGCGCTGCTGTTCCTGATCATCTTTGTCGAGACCGGCGTCGTGGTCATGCCCTTCCTGCCCGGCGACTCGCTGCTCTTCGTGGTCGGCGCGCTGTGCGGCCTCGGCCTGATGAGCCTGCCGGCGTCGATGGCGCTGCTGACGGCGGCGGCGGTACTGGGCAACCAGACCAACTACACGATTGGCCGCCACATCGGCTCGCGCGTCTTCGGCTGGCAGCAGTCGCGCTGGTTCAATCGCGACGCCTTCGACCGCATGCACGCCTTCTACGAGAAGTACGGCGGCATCACCATCGTGCTGGCGCGCTTCATGCCTTTCCTGCGCACCTTCGCGCCCTTCGTGGCCGGCGTGGCGCAGATGTCGCGGCGCAAGTTCACGCTCTACGACGTCAGCGGCGGCGCGCTGTGGGTGTGCAGCCTGACGCTGGCGGGCTACCTGTTCGGCAACATCCCGTGGGTCAAGGCGAACCTGTCGACGATCATCTGGACGATGATCGCCGTGCCCGGCCTGATCGTGCTCTTCGGCGCCTGGAAGGCGCGCCGCGCGACAGCTTGAGCTTCAGGGGCAAGCCGCGATCACCTGCGCCACCGCCGCCGTGAGTTTCTTGCCATAGGGCACGTGCAGGAATTCGTTGGGGCCGTGGGCGTTGCTCTTCGGGCCCAGCACGCCGCAGACCATCATCTGCGCCCTCGGGAAGCCCTTGGCCAGCATGCTCATGAGCGGGATCGTGCCGCCCTGGCCGATGTAGCCCACCGGGGCGCCGAAGTGCGCCTTCGACGCCGCGTTGAGCGTGTCGTCGAGCCACGGCGCCAGCTCGGGCGCGTTCCAGCCCGTGGCGCCCAGCGCGCCGGCACGGCCGTCGGGGTGGAAGGTGACCTTGGCGTTGTAGGGCGCGTTGTCCTCCAGCAGCGTCTTGAGCTTGAGGCTGGCCTCATTGCCGTCGACCAGCGGCGGCAGGCGCAGGCTGAGCTTGAAGGCGGTGTAGGGGCGCAGCACGTTGCCAGCGTTGCCAAGATCGGGAAAGCCGTCGACGCCGGTGACGCTGAGCGTCGGCCGCCAGGTGCGGTTGAGCAGGCCCTGCACCGGGTCGGTGGTGGTGGGCAGCGTCGGCCCGCCGTCGGCGCCGCAGGCCCAGGGCATGCGCTTCCAGACTTCGTCCTTCAGGATCGCCGCGGTGGCGCGCGCCTGCTCCAGGCGCGAGGCCGGCAGCTCGCAGTGGAAGCTTTCGGGCAGCAGGTGGCCGGTGCGGCTGTCCTCCAGCCGGTCGAGCACGTGGCGCAGGACGCGGAAGCTGCTGGGCACGAGGCCACTGGCGTCGCCGCTGTGCACGCCTTCGCTGAGGATCTCGACCTTCAGCACGCCGCTGACCATGCCGCGCAGGCTGGTCGTCAGCCACAGCTGGTCGTAGTTGCCGGCGCCGCTGTCCAGGCACACCACCAGGCCGACCTGGCCCAGGCGCGCCTTCAGCGCGTCGAGGTAGATCGGCAGGTCCTGGCTGCCGCTTTCCTCGCAGCTCTCGATCAGGCCCACGCAGCGCGGGCGGCCGATGCCTTCGTGGTCCAGCGCCTCGATGGCGCTGATGGCGGCGTACACCGCGTAGCCGTCGTCGGCGCCGCCGCGGCCGTAGAGCAGGCCGTTTTCGTACTTCGGGGTCCAGGGCCCCAGGTCCTTGCGCCAGCCGGTGAACTCGGGCTGCTTGTCGAGATGGCCGTAGAGCAGCACCGTGTCCGACCCTTCGGCCTTGGTGGCCGGGATGTCGAAGAAGATCACCGGCGTGGGGCCTTACAGCCGCAGCACCTCGAGCTTGAGGCCCGCCACCTTGCGGCCCTCGACCCAGGCCGCAGCGTCGCGCACCACGCGGTCGAGCAGGCCGTGCTCGGCCCACTGCGCGTCGAACATCGGGCTCTTGGCCGGCACCGCGATGTAGTCGGTGAGCGCGGGCACGATGCGCTGGTCCCAGGCTTCGTTGGCGTAGGCGGAGATGCGCGCCAGCGCGCCGGCTTCGGGCTTGAGGGTGGGTGCGTTCATGGAGGGCTCCTCAGGGGATGGGCAGCGGGAAGCGGTCGAGCCAGTGGCTCAGCCGCGTCAGGACCTGCGCGCGTTCGGGCTCGTTGAAGATCTCGTGGAAGAGTTCAGGATACGCCTGCGCGGTCAGCACCGTCGGCGGCGCGGCGGCGGCAAATGCGGCGCTGCCCACCGGCGCCACGCAGCGATCAGCGCCGGCCCACATCAGCAGCGTCGGCAGCCGCCAGCGCGGCGCCAGCGACAGCACCATCGCGCCGGCATCGACCATGAAACGCACCAGGCGCGGCGTGACGCGGTCGTGCACCAGCGGGTCGTCGCGGTAGGCCTGGACCACCGCCGGGTCGCGGCTGATCCAGGCCGGGTCCAGCCCGTTGGCCAGCGCCAGCCGCGGCGCCAGCGGGCCCAGCACGGCCAGCAGCAGCTTCTGCGCACCGTTCATGTCCAGTTGCAGCGCTGGCGACGACAGCACCAGGCCGTCCAGCGGCCGCGACCAGGGCGCAGGCGCAGCAGCCAGTGCCTCGGCAGCGAAGCGCGCCGCGATCAGCCCGCCCAGGCTGTGACCGAGCAGCACGCGTGCGCCGCCGGGCCGGATCTGCAGCAGGTGGTCGTGGACCAGGGCCAGGTCGGACAGCAGCGCGTGGCTGTCAGCCAGGCCGCCGCGCGCGCCCGTGCTGCGGCCGTGGCCACGCAGGTCGTGGCCGGCGACGTGCCAGCCTTGCGTGTTGAGTGCGGCCGCCACAGAGGCGTAGCGGCCAATATGTTCGCCCAGGCCGTGCACGATCTGCACTGTGCCGCGGGCCGGCCCTGGGGTGGGCCACCGCTGCAGATGCAGCGCGAGGCCGTCGACGGTCTTGAGCGTGTCCATGCGGACGATTGAACCACGCCCGCCCGACGACTCACCCCATGCAGAACACGTTGAGCTTGTTGCCGTCGAGGTCGCGGAAGTAGCCGGCGTAGAAGCCTTCACCGCGCGGGCCGGCCGGGCCTTCGTCCTGGGCGCCGAGCGCCATCGCCTTGTTGTGGACGCGGTCGACCTTGTCGCGGCTGTCGACGACGATCGCGGCCATCACGCCGTTGCCCACCGTTGCCGGCGGCTTGTCGTGCGGCTTCATGATGCCCAGGCTGGCCTTGTCCATGGCCACGCCCCAGGCGATGCCGGCCTCGAATTCCATCAGCCGCTTGGCGCCGATCTCGGCCAGCAAGGCGTCGTAGCAGGCCGCGGCGCGCGGCAAGTCGTTGGTACCCAGGGTGAGGTAGCCGATCATCGAAGTCTCCTCTCATGGGTGACGCATTGACAACGACGCTACAGCTTGAAGTCGTAGTCGATGATCACCGGCGCGTGGTCGGAGAAGCGTTGGGCGAGGTAGATCGATTCGCGCCGGGCCGTCGCGGCGATGCCTGGCGTGGCCAGGTGGTAGTCGATGCGCCAACCGACGTTGTTGGCCCAGGCCTGGCCGCGGCTGCTCCACCAGGTGTACTGGTCGGGATTCGGATTGAGGGTGCGGAAGACGTCGACGAGACCGCCGGTGGTCAGCAGCTTGGTCATCCACGCGCGCTCTTCGGGCGTGAAGCCGCTGTTCTTCAGGTTGCCCTTCCAGTTCTTGAGGTCGATCTCGTGGTGCGCGATGTTGATGTCGCCGAGCAGGATGAACTCGCGTTCGGCCTTGAGCTTCATCAGGTGCGGATAGATCCGGGCCAGGAAGCGGAACTTGGCGGCCTGGCGCTCCTCGCTGCTGGAGCCGCTGGGGAAGTAGCAGCTGATGATGCTGAGCTTGCGCTTGGCGGTGTCGAAGCGCGTCTCGACCCAGCGCCCTTCGGCGTCGAATTCCTTGCTGCCGAAGCCCAGGACGACGTCGCTGGGGGCCTTCCTGGTGAACATCGCGACGCCGGAGTAGCCCTTCTTCTGGGCGCAGTGAAAGTAACCCTGGAGGCCGCCGATGCGGTCGAGGTGCCCCGCCACGTCTTCGGTCTGGGCTTTCACTTCCTGCAGACCCATACAATCCGGACGTGCGCTTTCGGCCCATTCGAGCAGGCCTTTTTTCGCCGCCGACCGAATGCCGTTGACGTTGAGCGAGATGAGTCTGAAAGCCAAAGGGGCCCCTTGCAGAAGTTAAGCACCGACGACACCCCGCCGCTGGCGCAGGCATTCGTGCAGTTTGCCCTCGGCGCCGGTGTGCTGCGCTTTGGTGAGTTCAAGACCAAGGCCGGGCGGCTGTCGCCCTACTTCTTCAACGCCGGCCTGTTCGACGACGGCGCCAAGCTCGGCCGCCTGGCGGAATTCTATGCACGCCGGCTGCTGCGGGACGGGTTCGCCTTCGACATGATCTTCGGCCCCGCGTACAAGGGCATCACGCTGGCTTCGGCGGTGGCCGTGGAACTGGCGCGCCAGGGCCGCAACGTCCCCTTCGCCTACAACCGCAAAGAAGCCAAGGACCACGGCGAAGGCGGACAGCTTGTCGGCGCGCCCCTGCGCGGCCGCGTTCTGATCATTGATGACGTCATCTCAGCCGGCACCTCGGTGCGCGAATCGATTGCCATGATCCAGGCCGCCGGAGCAAAGCCCTGCGGCGTGGCGATCGCGCTCGACCGCCAGGAGCGCGCCAGTGCAGACGGCCACGACGCGCCCTGGAGCGCGGTGCAGTTCGTGCAGCAGCAGCTCGGCCTGCCGGTGCTCGCGATCGCGACCCTGGCCGACCTGCTGGCCTACCTGCATGGCGGTGCCGCCGCTGAACTGGCCAGCCATGCCGTGGCGGTACAGGCCTACCGCGAGCGCTACGGCGTCTGAGATGGCGATCGCCCATATCCAAATCCGCCCCTCGCCGGCCCTGTTGGCGCTGCTGGCCTGGGCGCTGACGCCGCTGGCCCTGGCCCAGCCGGTGAAACCGCCCACCGGCATCTACACCTGCATCGACGGCAACGGACGCCGTCTCACCGCCGACCGTCCGATCGCCGAGTGCTCGAACAAGGAGCAGCAGATCCTCAACCGCGACGGCTCGGTGCGCGCGGTGCTGCCGCCCACGATGACGTCCGAGGAACGGGCCGAGAAGGAAGCTCGCGACCGCGCCGCGGCCGAGGCCCGCACGGCCGCTGGCGACGCCGTGCGCCGCGACCGCAACCTGGCGGCGCGCTACCCCAACGAGGCCGCGCACAACCGGGCGCGCGAAGCCGCGCTGGACACGGCGCGGCTGGCGAAGAAGGCCACCGAAGTGCGCCTGCGCGAACTCGAAGTCGAACGCAAACCCCTGCGCGAAGAGGCCGAGTTCTACCAAGGCAAGACCTTGCCACCCAAGCTCAGATCGGCCATCGATGCCAACGAGGCCTCGATCGAAGCCCAGCGCTCCTTCAATGCCAACCAGGAAGCCGAACTGACACGCATCAACAAGCTCTACGACGCCGAACTCGACCGCCTGCGCCAATTGTGGTCCGGCGCACAGCCGGGCTCGCTGGGCCCGATGGCGCTGCCACCGCCGCGGCCGGCGTCGCAGCCGGGCGCCAAGCCCGTGGCGGCCGTCAAGCCCGCTGCCTCGACCTCACGCTGAACGGCGGCGGCCCCCGCGCCGGGCTCAGATCGCCTGCAGCCGCTGGCGCAACAGTTCGCCGGCCTGCGCCGGGTTGGCCTTGCCCTGGCTGGCCTTCATGACCTGGCCGACGAGGGCGTTGAAGGCCCTGTCCTTGCCGGCACGGAACTCGGCCACCGATTTCTGGTTGGCCGCGATGACCGCGTCGACGATGGCTTGCAGGGCGCTGCTGTCGTTCAGCTGCTTCAGGCCTCGGGCCTCGATGGCGGCGTCGACATCGACACCCGGCCAGGCCCACAGGTCCTCGAACACCTGGCGCGCGCCGTTGTGCGAAACCGTGCCATCGGCGACACGGCCGATGAGCGCGGCCAGAGTCGCCGGTGCCAACGCGATGGCGTCGATGCCGCGCCCCTCGGCGTTGAGGCGCTTGCTCACTTCGCCCATGAGCCAGTTGGCGGCCAGCTTGGGCTGCCCACCGGCGTCGCGCACGGCCTCGTAGTAACGCGCGAAATCCAGGCTCTGCGTCATCAGGTGCGCGTCGTCGGCGCTCAGGCCGTCGTCACGCTCGAAGCGGCGCGCCATCGCGGCGGGCAGTTCGGGCAGGGCGGCCCTGACGCGCTCGATCCACTCGGGCGCGATCACCAGCGGTGGCAGGTCCGGATCCGGGAAGTAGCGGTAGTCGTGGGCGTCTTCCTTGCTGCGCATGGCGCGCGTCTCGCCCGTGTCGGGATTGAACAGCACGGTGGCCTGTTCGATGGCCAGGCCGTCCTCGACGCGGTCGATCTGCCACTGCACCTCGAAGTCGATGGCCTGCTGCAGGAAGCGAAAGCTGTTGAGGTTCTTGATCTCGCGCCGCGTGCCCAGGGCCGCCCCCGGCCTGCGCACCGAGACGTTGGCGTCGCAGCGGAAACTTCCCTCCTGCATGTTGCCGTCGCAGATGCCCAGCCAGACCACCAGCGCGTGCAGTGCCTTGGCGTATTCGACGGCCTCGGCGCTGCCGCGCATGTCGGGCTCGGAGACGATCTCCAGCAGCGGCGTGCCGGCGCGGTTGAGGTCGATGCCGGTCTGGCCGGCGAAGTCTTCGTGCAGGCTTTTTCCCGCGTCTTCCTCAAGGTGGGCGCGCGTCAGGCGCACGGCACGGGCGACGCCACCGAGCATGAAATCGATGCGCCCGCCCTGCACCACCGGGATCTCGTACTGGCTGATCTGGTAGCCCTTGGGCAGGTCGGGATAGAAGTAGTTCTTGCGCGCAAAGATCGATACCGGCGCGACCTTGGCGCCCACCGCCAGGCCGAAGCGGATGGCGCGCTCGACGGCGCCGCGGTTCATCACCGGCAGCGTGCCGGGCAGCGCCAGGTCCACCGCGCAGGCCTGGGTGTTGGGCGCGGCGCCGAATTGCGTGCTGGCGCCGCTGAAGATCTTGCTCACGGTCGAGAGCTGGGCGTGCGTCTCCAGGCCGATGACGACTTCGTAGCCGCGGGTCAGGGGGGGGCTCGTGGGCATGGGGGTGGCTTCAGTATCCGGCCGGTGAGCGCAGGTGGAAGTCGGTGGCCTGCTGCAGCGCGTGGGCGGTCTGCAGCAGCATCGCTTCGTCGAAGTAGTTGCCGATGAGCTGCAGGCCCACCGGCATGCCCGCGCCCTCGGGCGAATTGGCGAAGCCCGCCGGCACGCTCATGCCGGGCAGCCCGGCCAGGCTGGCGGGCAGCGTGAAGATGTCGGCCAGGTAGGCCTTGACCGGGTCGTCGCCCTGCTCGCCGATCTTCCACGCCACCGTGGGCGCCACCGGGCCGGCGATCAGGTCGCAGCTCTTGAAGCAGGCCTGGAAGTCGTCGGCAATCATGCGGCGCAGCTTCTGCGCCTGCAGGTAGTAGGCGTCGTAGTAGCCGTGGCTGAGCACATAGGTGCCGATCATGATGCGGCGCTTGACCTCGGGGCCGAAGCCCTCGGCCCGGCTCTTCTTGTACATGTCGAGCAGGTCGGTGTAGTGGGCCGCGCGGTGACCGAACTTGACGCCGTCGAAGCGGCCCAGGTTGGAACTGGCCTCGGCCGGCGCGATGATGTAGTAGACCGGGATCGACAGCTCGGTGCGCGGCAGGCTCACGTCGACCAGCGTGGCGCCGAGTTTTTCCAGCTCGGCCAGCGCGCCGCGCACGGCGCCGTCGACATCGGCCGCCAAGGCCGCGGGGAAAAACTCGCGCGGCAGCCCGATGCGCAAGCCCTGCAGCGGCCGCACCACGGTGGCACCGGCGCGCGGCGCCAGCATCGCGGCGTGGTAGTCCTGGCGTGGGCGCTCGGCGCTGGTGGCGTCGCGCTCGTCAAAGCCGCCCATCGCCGACAGCAGCAGCGCGCAGTCTTCGGCAGAACGCGCCAGCGGGCCGGCCTGGTCGAGGCTGGAGGCGAAAGCGATCATGCCGTAGCGGCTGCACACGCCATAGGTCGGCTTGATGCCGGTGATGCCAGTGAAGCTGGCGGGCTGGCGGATCGAGCCGCCGGTGTCGGTGCCGGTGGCCGCCGGCACCAGCCGCGCCGCCACCGCCGCCGCGCTGCCGCCCGACGAGCCGCCGGGCACGCGCCGCAGGTCCCACGGGTTTCTGACCAGGCCGAAGGCCGAGTTTTCGTTGGCCGAGCCCATCGCGAACTCGTCGCAGTTGAGCTTGCCCAGGGTCACGGTGCCGGCATCGGCCAGGCGCGCCACCACGGTGGCGTCGAAGGGGCTGGAGTAGCCGGCCAGCATTTTCGAGCCGGCCGTGGACGGCAGCCCGGTGCGGGCGAAGTCGGTGACGAAGATGTCCTTGTGGGCGATCGGCACCCCGGTCAGTGGGCCGGCCTGGCCGCGCGCGCGGCGCTCGTCGGCAGCGCGCGCCTGGGCCAGTGCGGCGCTTTCGTCGGTGGCCAGAAAGGCCCCCAGTTCGCCATGCGCGGCGATGCGCGCCAGCAGCGCCTGGGTGGCCTCGACGCTGGAGACCTGGCCACTGGCCAGCGCCTGCGACAGCGCGGCCACGCCCAGCAAGGGCAGCGGGGTGCTCATTCGATCACCTTGGGCACGAGGAACAAACCCTCTTCCACCACCGGCGCGCTGCGCTGGTTGGCCTCGCGCTGGTCGAGCTCGGTGACGGCGTCGTCGCGCAGGCGCAGCGCCACTTCGTGCAGCGCCGACAGCGGCGTGTACAGCGGCTCCACGCCGCGCGTGTCGACGGCGCTCATCTGCTCGACGATGCCGAAGAAGCCGTTGAGCTGGGCCAGCATCTGGGCCTGCTCGGCGCTGGAAAGTTCCAGGCGCGCCAGATGCGCGATGCGGCTCACGTCGTGTGGGGTCAGTGCCATTGGTGGTGGGGGTTCAACAAGCGGCCTCCGCAGGCCCGGGGCTGCTGAAAAAAGCAGCGCCGCACCTCGGGCCAGTGGGATTGATACGTTATTATCTCCGGTTACCTGCAGGCCCCTGGGCGGCTGGTCACTCGGGGGCTATGCTCAGCCCGCCGCAAGGCCAGACTCTCCGGGTCCAGCGCCCACCGAACAGCCAAAAAAACGCCTCTCCACGGCGCATGCCCGCCGAGCCCGGCAAGCCCCACCCGCGCACCGTCGCGCCGCGGGCCTGCCGCCCCGGCCCGCTTCGCCGTCGTCCAGAACGCCTCGCGCCTGTCGCGCCACTGCCCCTCACTCCGGCCCATCACCCGTCGCCCATGTTTGCTGCTTCCCTGCGCCGCTATTTCTCCACCGACCTTGCCATCGATCTGGGCACCGCCAACACGCTGATTTATGTGCGTGGCAAGGGCATCGTGCTCGACGAACCCTCGGTCGTCGCCATCCGCCACGAAGGCGGGCCGCAAGGCAAGAAGACCATCCAGGCCGTGGGCAAGGAAGCCAAGGCCATGCTGGGCAAGGTGCCTGGCAACATCGAAGCCATCCGGCCGATGCGAGACGGCGTCATTGCCGACTTCACGGTGACCGAGCAGATGCTCAAGCAGTTCATCAAGATGGTCCACCCGCGTGGCATCCTGCGGCCGAGCCCGCGCATCATCATCTGCGTGCCCTGCGGCTCGACGCAGGTCGAGCGCCGCGCAATCCGCGAATCGGCGCTCGGTGCGGGTGCTTCCGATGTGTTCCTGATCGAAGAACCCATGGCTGCAGCCATCGGCGCCGGGTTGCCGGTGAGTGAAGCATCGGGGTCGATGGTGGTGGACGTCGGTGGCGGCACCACCGAGGTCGGCGTCATCAGCCTGGGCGGCATGGTCTACAAGGGCAGCATCCGCGTCGGTGGCGACAAGTTCGACGAAGCCATCATCAACTACATCCGTCGCAACTACGGCATGCTGATCGGCGAGCCGACGGCCGAATCCATCAAGAAGACCATCGGCAGCGCATTCCCGGGCAGCGAGGTCAAGGAGATGGAAGTCAAGGGCCGCAACCTGAGCGAAGGCGTGCCGCGCAGCTTCACGATCAGCAGCAACGAAATCCTCGAAGCCCTGACCGACCCGCTCAACCAGATGGTGAGTGCGGTCAAGAACGCACTTGAGCAGACGCCGCCCGAACTGGGCGCCGACATCGCCGAGCGCGGCATGATGCTCACCGGCGGCGGCGCGCTGCTGCGCGACCTGGACCGCCTGCTGGCCGAAGAGACCGGCCTGCCGGTGCTGGTGGCCGAAGACCCGCTGACCTGCGTCGTGCGCGGCTGCGGCATGGCGCTGGAGCGCATGGAGCGTCTGGGGTCGATCTTCACCTCCGAGTGAGCGCCGTCCCGGGGCGCGCCGTGACGCCGTCATGCCACTAGGTACGCTCGACCGCACGCCGCCGCCGTTCTTCCGCCAGGGTCCGTCGGCGCTGACCAAGCTCGTCTTCTTTGCCGCCCTGGCGCTATTCCTGATGGTCGCCGACACGCGCTTCAAGTTGGCGGAGCCCTTGCGCCAGGCGATGGCCATCGCGCTGCTGCCGCTGCAGCGCGCACTGGCCGTGCCGGTGGAGATGTGGCAGGGCGGCAGCGACTACCTGCGCGGCCTCAACCAGGCCCAGGCCGGCGAACGTGAGGCCCACGCGCGCATGGCCAGGGTCGCCGAACGGGCGGCGCGGGCTGACCAGCTGGCACAGGAAAACGCGCGCCTGCGCAGCCTGCTCGAACTGCGGCCGGCGCTGAGCGTGCGCTCGCTGCCCGCCGAGGTGCTGTACGAAGCCGCCGACCCGTATTCACGCAAGGTCTTCATCGACCGCGGCACGCAGCACGGCCTGAGCCTGGGTGCGCCCGTCATCAACGAAGCCGGCGTGCTCGGCCAGGTGACTCACGCCTACGCCCTGACGGCCGAGGTCACGCTGCTGTCCGACAAGGACGCCGCCATTCCGGTGCTCAACACGCGCACGCAGCAGCGCAGCGTGGCCTTTGGCGGCGGCGCCGGCATCGGCATCGGTGGCATGGAGCTGCGCTTCATGTCGGGCAATGCCGACGTCCAGGTGGGTGACGTGCTGCACACGAGCGGGCTCGACGGTGTCTATCCACCGGGCCTGCCGGTGGCGCGTGTGGCGGCGGTGGAGCGGCGCGTCGAGTCGGGCTTTGCGCGCATCACGCTGAGCACCGCGGCCAAGGCCGATGGCGTGCGCCACGTGCTGGTGCTGGAGCCGCTGTCGGCGCAGTTGCCGCCGCGCCCGGCGCCGCCCGTGGCCGATCCAGTCAAGGTCGAGCGCGTGTTGAAGACGCCCAAGCGGGGAGCGTCGGCGCCATGACGCGGCTCGCCCGAGGCGGTGCCGCATGATCATGCCGCGTGGCTCCGACCAGCTGCTGCTGCCGGCCAACCCCTTCTTCATCGGCTTTACGCTGCTGCTGGCCTTTGCCGTCAACCTGCTGCCGCTGGGCCGCCAAAGCGCCATGCCCGACCTGCTGGCGGTGACGCTGGTGTTCTGGGCCGTGCACCAGCCGCGCCGTGTCAGTGTCGGCGTCTCGTTCCTGTTCGGGCTCATGATGGATGTCCACCAGGGCGCCTTGCTGGGCCAGCACGCGTTGGCCTACACGCTGCTGGGCTTCGTGGCCATCACCATCCATCGCCGGCTGCTGTGGTTTGGCGTCGTCGAGCAGGCACTGCAGATCGTGCCGCTGTTTTACGCCGCCCACGGCCTGTCGCTGGCGGTGCGCATGATTGCCGGCGACATGTTCCCGGGCTGGTGGCTGCTGCTCGCACCGGCCTTCGAGGCGCTGCTGTGGCCGCTGGTCTCGCTGCTGCTGCTGGCGCCGCAGCGCCGCGCCCCCGATCCGGACCAGAATCGGCCACTATGAGCAAAAGCGTCCTGCGCGACGTCGAACGCGAGATCGACCGCTTCCGCGGCCGCGTGCTGGCCGCCGCCGGCCTCGTCGTGCTGGCCTTCTTGCTGCTGGCCACGCGGCTCGTATACCTGCAGGTCTTTCGCCACGAGGAGCTGGCCACGCAGGCCGAGGCCAACCGCATCGCCGTGGTGCCCATCGTGCCCAACCGCGGCCTCATCGTCGACCGCAACGGCGTCGTGCTGGCCACCAACTACTCGGCCTACACGCTGGAGATCGCGCCGCGCGCCCGCCGCTCCGGCGGCAAGGACGGTGGCGCCGAGATCGACGCGCTGATCGACGAGTTGGCCGAGGTGATCGAGATCGGCCCGCGCGACCGCCGGCGCTTCAAGCGGCTGCAAGAGGAGCTCAAGGGCGCCGACTCGCTGCCCATCCGCACCAAGCTCAGCGACGAGGAGGTCGCCCGCTTCACCGTGCAGCGCTTCCGTTTCCCGGGCGTGGAGGTCAAGGCGCGGCTGTTCCGCAACTACCCGCTGGGCGAAACCGGCAGCCATCTGCTGGGCTACATCGGCCGCATCAACCCGGCCGAGAAAAAGGCGATGGAGGACTGGGAAGACGAGGAGCAAGGCAACTACAAGGGCACCGAATACATCGGCAAGCTCGGTCTCGAGCAGAGCTACGAGCGCCAGCTGCACGGCAGCGCCGGCTTCGAGGAAGTCGAGACCAGCGCCGGAGGCCGCGCCGTGCGGCGGCTGAAGAGCCACCCGCCGACGCCGGGCGACAAGCTGGTGCTGTCGATCGACATCAAGCTGCAGGCGCTGGTCGAAGAGCTCTTCGGCGAGCGCCGCGGCGCGCTGGTGGCAATCGACCCGCGCAGCGGCGAGGTGCTGGCCTTCGTCAGCAAGCCCACCTTCGACCCCAACCTGTTCGTCGACGGCATCGACGTCGACAGCTGGCGCGAGCTCAATGAAAGCATCGACAAGCCGCTGCTCAACCGGGCCCTTCGGGGAACCTACCCACCGGGCTCGGCCTACAAGCCGTTCATGGCCATGGCGGCGCTCAATACCGGCAAGCGATCGCCGTCGACCCTGATCAACGACACGCTGGTCTTCAATTTCGGCGGCCACCGTTTCGGCAGCCCCGAGTCCGAGCGCGGCGGCATCATGGACATGCACCGCGCCATCGTGCAGTCCAGCAACGTCTACTTCTACTCGCTGGCCAACGAACTGGGCGTGGACCTCATCCACGAGCAGCTGTTTCCGATGGGCTTCGGCCGCAAGACCGGCATCGACGTCGAAGGCGAAGTCACCGGCGACCTGCCGTCCACCGAGTGGAAACGCAAGCGCTTCAAGAAGCCGGAGCAGCAGAAGTGGTACGCCGGCGAGACCATCTCGCTGGGCATCGGCCAGGGCTACAACAATTTCACGATGCTGCAGATGGCGGCCGCGACGTCGACGCTGGTCTCGGGTGGCCTGCGCTTCAAGCCGCGGCTGGTGCGCGAGATCGAAGACGTCATCAGCGGCCAGCGCAAGCGCGTGGCCAACGACGCGCTGGAGCCGCTGCCCTACAAGCCGCAGGATGTGGAGGTGATCCGGCGCGCGCTGCAGGGAGTGGCCCTGGAAGGCACCTCGCGCGTGGCCTTTGCCGGCGCCGGCTACGCCAGCGGCGGCAAGACCGGCACGGCGCAGGCCGTGGGCGCGCGCGCCAACGAGAAATACAACGCCGCCCGCATCGACGAGACCAAGCGCGACCATGCGCTGTACGTCGCCGCCGCGCCCATCGACGCGCCGACGGTGGCGCTGGCGGTGATCGTCGAAAACGCCGGCTGGGGCGGGGATTCGGCAGCGCCGATCGCGCGCCGCGTGTTCGACTACCTGCTGCTCGGCCAGTATCCGAGCGAGGCCGACATGGCCGCCATGCGCGAGGGCAAGGCCAAGGCGCCCATCGGCACGCCGCGCCGCGCCTCCGAAGTGCCGCTGCCCGGACAGCAGGCGCCGCTGGCGTCGACCGCTGCTGTGCCGGCCGTGGCCGGCGCCAACGCCGCCGCCGCCACGGGCGCCCAGCGCATGGCCGCGGCGCCGCCCGCATCCCCGCCACCCACGACACGGCGCACGCGATGAACGCCGTCTTCGAGCGCCCCTCGACCTGGCTGCGCCTGCAGCGCGTATTTGCCGGCTTCGACGGCCCGCTGCTGCTGGCCATCATGCTGCTGGGCGCCATCGGCCTCATGACGATGTACTCGGCCGGCTTTGACCATGGCACGCGCTTCGTCGACCATGGCCGCAACATGATGATCGCGCTGGTGGTTCTGTTCGTGGTGGCGCAGGTGCCGCCGCAGAAGCTGGAGCGGCTGGCGGTGCCGCTGTACCTGGCGGGCCTGGCGCTGCTGGTGGCCACGGCGCTGTTCGGCCTCACGCGCAAGGGCGCCACGCGTTGGCTGGCGCTGGGGCCGCTGGTCATCCAGCCCAGCGAGATCCTGAAGATCGCCATGCCGCTGATGCTGGCCTGGTGGTTCCAGAAGCGCGAAGGCCAGTTGCGCGTGGCCGATTTCGCCGTCGCCGGCGTGCTGGTCCTGCTGCCCGTGGCGCTGGTCGTCAAACAGCCCGACCTGGGCACCGCATTGCTGATCCTGGCCAGCGGCGTGTACGTCATCTTCTTCGCCGGCTTGTCGTGGAAGCTGGTGCTGCCGGTGCTGCTGCTGGGGGCCGTGGCGGTGGGCGCGATCGTCATCACCGCCGACGCCATCTGCGAGCCCGGCGTGCGCTGGCCGATCCTGCGCGACTACCAGCAGAACCGCGTCTGCACGCTGCTCGATCCCACCAAGGACCCGCTGGGCAAGGGCTTCCACATCATCCAGGGCATGATCGCCATCGGCTCCGGCGGCCTGTCTGGCAAGGGCTTCATGCAGGGCACGCAGACGCACCTCGAATTCATCCCCGAGCGCACCACCGACTTCATCTTCGCCGCCTTCTCGGAAGAGTTCGGCCTGGCCGGCGTGCTGTCGCTGCTGGCCTGCTTCACCTTCCTCATCTTTCGCGGCCTGATGATCGCGGCCGAGGCGCCCACCGTCTTCACGCGATTGCTGGCCGGTGCGGTGACGCTGAGCTTCTTCACCTACGCCTTCGTCAACATGGGCATGGTCAGCGGCATCCTGCCCGTGGTGGGCATCCCGCTGCCCTTCGTGAGCTATGGCGGCACGGCGATGGTCACGCTCGGCCTC
>JANMVM010000264.1:0-12995 GCA_031392695.1 Rubrivivax sp. | reverse complement strand
TTCGAGACCGAGAAGGCCACGCCCTACACGCGCTGGGTGGCCAGCGAGGGCCTGGACATCATCGACTCGGTCTACGTCGGCGACCTGCACGCCGTGCCGCTCAAGCCCTGGGCGCGCCGCGGCGGCCGCGGCGTGTACCTCAACCACGACGCCAGCCGCACCAGCAACGACTGCTACGTGTGTGAGATCGCGCCCGGCTCGGAGCTGGCGCCGCAGCGCCAGCTGTTCGAGGAGATGATCTACGTCCTCGACGGCCGCGGCAGCACCACGGTCAGCAACGGCGCCGGTGCCAGGGTCAGCTTCGAGTGGAAGGCCGGCGCCATCTTCGCCATCCCGCTCAACACCACGCACCAGCACTTCAACGGCAGCGGCAGCGAGCCCGCGCGTTTCGTCGCGGTGACCAACGGCCCGCCGATCATCAATGCCTTCGGCGACACCGACTTCGTCTTCAACACCGAGCACGACTTCAAGAACCGCTTCGCCGGCGAGAGCAACTACTTCGCCAGCGGCGGCGAACAGAAGGGCCTGCTGCTGGACACCAACTTCGTCGCCGACGCGGTGAACCTGCCGCTGATCAGCGCCAAGGAGCGTGGCGCCGGTGGCGGGCACATCCGTTTCAGCATGGCCAAGGGCAGCATGAACAGCCACATCAGCCAGTTCCCGACCGCCACCTACAAGAAGGCCCACGCCCACGGCCCGGGCGCGCACGTGATCATCATGAGCGGCTCGGGCTTCAGCCTGATGGGCCCCGATCAGGAGTCGCTCAAGCGCTACGACTGGCAGGAAGGCACGATGATCGTGCCGCCCAATATGTGGTTCCACCAGCACTTCAACACCGGCACCACGCCGGCGCGCTACCTGGCCTTCAAGGCCGAGGGCGTGAGCATCCGCAACGCCCAGGGCGTGCCCAAGGCCTGGATCAGCCGGCGCGTCGGAGGTGACCAGATCGACTACGCCGACGAGTTGCCCTTCGTGCGCCAGACCTTTGCCCAGGCGCTGTCCCAGGTCGGCCTGCAGCCCAGGATGGCCGAGGCCTACGAGGCCGAGCTCGCCGACCTGCCTCCGAAACTGTCGCAAAAAGCATGATCCCGGGCGGCCACGAATTGACACATCCGGTGGCAGCGAGCAATGTTCGGAAATCGTTCCTCCATCAGAACCTTTGTTCTGCTATACAGAACGAAGCGTCAAGAAAGCGGCCCACCGCGACGCCCTGAAGCGTTACGGCCCAGCCGCTGGAGATTCACCCCATCGGAGACCTGCACGACATGAAAAAGCTACCCCTGGTCCTGGCGCTCAGCGCCGCGTCGATCGGCACCCTGGCCAGCGCGCAGAGCGTGTCGGTCTACGGCCGGCTCTACCCCTACCTGAACTCCGAGAAGGCCTCGGGCGCCACGGCCACGGGCACCCCGGTGGCCACACTGGCGGCCACGCCGGCGGGCCCCAGCGCCATCGCCGGTGGCATCAAGGGCATGGCGGCCGGCAACTCCAACCTCGGATTCAAGGGCCGGGAAGACCTCGGTGGCGGCTTGAGCGCGGAGTTCCAGATCGAAGGTACGCTGGCCGTCGACGACGGCAATGCCGCCGGCTTCACCTGGAACCGCAACACCTTCCTGGGCCTCAACGGCGGCTTCGGCAGCATCAAGCTCGGCCTCATGGACACCGTGTTCAAGGAATACGGCGACACCATCGGTGTGCTGGGCGTGAGCAGCGGCACCCCGATGTCGTCGAGCAACATCCTGCGCAAGCCCGGCTTCGGCACCAACAACGCGGCGCGCTTCCATGAGCGGCGGGCCAACTCGATCCGCTACGACTCGCCGGAATACGGCGGCTTCGCCGCTGGCCTGCAGGTGGCGACCCAGGAAAATCCGAACACCACCACCGGCATCGGTGCCCAGAAGACACTCTCCCTGGGCGCCAAGTACGACAGCGGCCCGTTCTACTTTGCCCTGGCGCACGAAATTCACGACAACTGGTTCGGCGGTTCCACCAACGCACCCGCGGCGATGCGCAACAACGCCCAGGTCGGCATCACCTCCAAGGACAAGGCGACCCAGTTCACCGTCGAA
The DNA here is from genome assembly GCA_031392695.1 of Rubrivivax sp. GTDB lineage: Bacteria > Pseudomonadota > Gammaproteobacteria > Burkholderiales > Burkholderiaceae_C > Rubrivivax. The sequence goes on along the minus strand of JANMVM010000264.1, from coordinate 10,929 downwards.
TGGCGTCCCGGCAAGGACCACAAGATCGAGTTCGACTTCATCAAGAAGAGCTACGACGAAAACGCCAACGTCACCGGTCGCTTCCTCTCGTACACCAACAACGCCTACCTGGTGGGCATCGAGAGCCGCTGGGGCGGCCTGTGGCGCACGGTGGCGCAGGTCGTGAAGTCCGGCGCCGGCAGTTGCACCCGGGTCAATGCCGCTTGCAGCACCGACGGGCTGGAAGGCAGCAAGTTCATCGTCGGCGCCTCGTACTACCTGGCGCGCCGGACCTACCTGTTCGCGGTCTACGACCAGATGATCAACGCCAAGTCGGCGCGCTTTGCCGCCAATGATTTCGGCGCCGTCAACCCGGGCGAAGACACCAAGCACCTGATCGCCGGCATCTCGCACGGCTTCTGAAGCAGCGGCCGGGCTCTGCGCCGCCGATGCCAGCCCCGCTGAAGGGGCTGCTTCGTTTGCAGCGCAGCACCTGGCCCGGGGGATCGCACTGCACTCATGCCGCGGTGTCCGACGACAGACCACCATGACCCTGCCCCGTCTCCATGAGCTCCTGCGCCGCGGCCTGCTCGCCGCATCGGCGCTTGCCTGGCTGGCGCCGGCGGCGTGGGCGCAGGATCCTTCGGCACGCAACCGCGAGCTCTACCTCTACAAGGGCGCCGACCGCGAGGCGCGGCTGCTGGAGGGCGCCAGGAAGGAGGGTCAGGTCACCGTCTACACCTCGCTCAACACCAAGGATTCGGGGCCCATCACCGAGGCCTTCGAGAGGAAGTACGGCGTCAAGGTGCTGCTGTGGCGCGCCAGCTCCGAAAAGGTGTTGCAGCGCGCGGTGACCGAAGCTCGAGCCGGCCGCTACGCCTTCGACGTGCTCGAGACCTACGGCCCCGAGATGGAAGCGCTGGCGGGCGAGAAGCTGCTGGCCGAGTTCCACAGCCCGCATTTCAAGGACCTGCCGCCGGCGGCCTTCCCCAAGCACCGCCTGTGGGTCGCCGACCGCTTCAACTTCTTCACCATCGGCTACAACACCAACCTTATCAAGCCTGACGAGGTGCCCAACAGTTACGAAGACCTGCTGCTGCCGCGCTTTGCCGGCAAGGTGGCCATCGAGGCAGGCGACACCGACTGGTTCGCCGCCATCGTCAAGTACATGGGCGAGGCCAAGGGCCTGGCCTACTTTCGCAAGCTCGCCGCGACTTCGCCGCAGATCCGCAGCGGCCACACCCTGCTGGCTGAACTGGTGAGCTCGGGCGAAGTGCCCATCACCGCCACCATCTACAACCACAACATGGAGCGGCTGGCCGCCCGCGGCGCACCGGTGAAATGGAAGGCGCTGACGCCGACCTTCGCGCGGCCCAACGCCATCGGCGTGGTGCCGCGCGCGCAGCACCCCCACGCCGCGCTGCTGTTTGCCGACTTCATGCTCTCGCCGCAGGGCCAGCAACTGATCAAGGAGCGCAACCGCGTGCCGGCCAGCACGGCCGTGGACACGCCGCTGAACAAGTTTGCCTTCGAGATGATCGACCCCGTGATCTCGCTGGACGAGGCCGACAAATGGGACCGGCTGTGGTCCGAGCTGTTCCTCAAGGGGCAGAAGGTGCAGAAGGAAACCGAGTAGGACGCTGAGCAGGAAATCGAGCAGGAAATCGAGCAGGAAATCGAGAAAGAACGCGATGCTGAACAAACGCCAATTCACCCGCCTGCTCAGCGGCGCCGCCGCCGCGCTGGCGCTGCCGCGCACGGCCTTCGCGCAGGCCCCGGTCGGCGCGCCCGAGCTCGCCAACTACACCGCCGCCGACCGCCAGCAGCGCCTGCACGACGGCGCCAGGAAAGAGGGCCCGCTGGCCATCTACACCTCGGCCCAGGGCGACGACATGGGCGCGCTGGTGGCCGGCTACGAGAAGAAGTACGGCCTCAAGACGACGACTTGGCGCGCCGGCAGCGAAAAGGTGCTGCAGCGCGCGGTGACCGAAGCGCGCGGCAGGCGCCACACCGTGGACATCATCGAGACCAACGGTCCCGAGCTGGAATCGATGAGCCGCGAGAAGATCCTCGTCGCCGTCAAGTCACCGCACCTCGGCCAACTCATCCCGCAGGCGCTGCGCCCGCACGGCGAGTGGGTGGGCACGCGGCTGAACGTCTTCGTGCAGGCCTGGAACACCAAGCTGGTGAAGAAGGAGGAACTGCCCAAAACCTGGGAAGACCTGCTGCACCCGCGCTGGAAGGGTCGCCTGGGCATCGAGGCAGAAGACCAGGACTGGCTGGCCGGCGTGTGCGCCGAGCTCGGCGAGGCCAGGGGCATCAAGCTCTTCAAGGACATGGTTGCTGCCAACGGCATCTCGGTGCGCAAGGGCCACACCTTGCTGGCGCAGTTGGTGGTCTCGGGCGAGATCCCGCTGGCACTGACGGTCTACAACTACAAGGCCGAACAGCTCAAGGACAAGGGCGCGCCGATCGACTGGTTCAGCATCGGCACGCCGATCGCGCGCGCCAACGGCGTGGCCGTGACCCGGGCCGCGCCCAACCCGCACGCGGCCAACCTTTTCTTCGACTTCGAGATCAGCGAGGAAGGCCAGAAGATCCTGGCCTCGCGCGACTTCGTGGCCACCAGCACCAACGTCGCCAACCCCTTCGCCAAGACCGGCCTGCGCTTCGTCGACTCGGGCAAGATGCTCGACGACGGCGACAAGTGGTCCAAGCTGTATGCCGAGCTGTTCAGCGGCAAGACGAGCTGAGATGGCACCCCCCCGATGCGCCTTCGGCGCCTCCCGCCCAGGGGGGCGCCGCCAGCGGCCCGGCGGAGCCGGTTCCGCGGCGGCCACTTGGCGGTGGTCGACCTGCGTCTTGGCCTTTCTGTACGCCTCGACGGCCTGGAGCCAGACGCCGCTGGCCACCTACGAAGGTGCCGACCGCCTGGCGCGCATCGTCGAGGCGGCACGAAAAGAAGGCACGCTGACGCTGTACACGACGATCGCCGAGAAGGATCTGCCGGCGCTCATCCAGCCCTTCGAGGCCAAGTACGGCATCAAGGTCAAGGTCTGGCGCGCCGGCACCGACAAGGTGCTGCAGCGCACGCTGGCCGAATCCGCCGCCCGCCGCGATGAGGTCGACGCGGTGCACTTCGGCAGCCCCGAGATGGAAGCGCTGGCGCGCGAGAAGGTGCTGCAGCCGGTGAAGTCACCGACCTACAAGCTGCTGCAGCCGGGCTCGGTGCCGGCCCACCAGCAGTGGGCTGCGACGCTGCTGTCGGTGTGGGTGCAGGCCTACAACACGAATGCCGTCAAGAAGGAAGACCTGCCCCGGACCTACCTCGAGCTGCTCGACCCGAAGTGGAAGGGCAAGCTCGGCATCGAGGCCAAGAACCAGGACTGGTTCCAGACCGTGGTCGAGATCATGGGCGGCGGCGACAAGGGGCTGAAGTTCTTCAGCGACCTGGTGGCCAGGAACGGCATCTCGCCACGCAGCGGCCACACGCTGCTGACCAACCTGGTGGTCTCGGGCGAAGTGCCGCTGGCGTTGACGGTCTACAACTACATGCCCGAGCAGGCCCGGAAGAAGGGCGCGCCGATCGACTGGTTCGCCATCGAGCCGGCGATCGCGCGCAGCAACGCCATCGGCGTGGCGCTGCGCGCCAAGCACCCGCACGCCGCGCTGCTGTTCCACGAGTACATGCTCACCGAGGCACAGCCGCTCATGCTGGGCATCGACTACGTGCCCACCAACACCACCGTGCCGTCGCCGCTGAAGGGCGTGAAGATCCTCATCACCGACCCCATCCGCTCGCTCGACGAGGCCGAGAAGTGGGGCAAGCTGTTCGACGACACCGTGATCAAGCGCGCCATGCGTTGACCGTCGCGAGCACCGACGTGGGTACCTCCGCATGAGCACCGCCCTGGCCACCGGCAACGCCGCTCCGGCACGCTCGCTGCGCGAGCTCTGGCTCATCACGCTCGGCCACGCGCTGACGCACTGGTACCCGGCCACCTTCTACCTGCTGCTGCCCATCATCGGCAACGAACTGGGCCTGAGCTTCAGCCAGATCGGCCTCATCATGACCTGCCAGTACCTGGCCGGCGCGGTGGCCAACGTGCCCGGCGGCGTGCTCGTCGACACCGTCGGCCGCAAGGGCCTGCTGATGGGGGTGAGCCTGTTCTGGGTCGGATTCCCCTACCTGCTGATGAGCTTCACCCACAGCTACCTGCTGCTGCTGGGCTGCGTGGCGCTGGTGGGGGTGGGCAACAGCCTGTGGCACCCGACGGCGATCCCGACGCTGGCGCGCCGCTACCCGGCGCGCAAGGGCTTCGTGCTCTCGCTGCACGGCATGGGCGGCAACGCCGGCGACGCCATCGCGCCGCTGGTGGTGGGGGCCATGCTGGGGGTGCTGACCTGGCGCCAGGTGGTGGTCATCAACGTGCTGCCGGGGCTCGTGATGGCGTTCATGCTGCTCGCCTTCCTGGGCACGCTGACGCTGGGCGGCAAGAAGGCGCCGGGCATCCTTGCAGGGGCCGATGCCGATGCAGGCCAGTCGCTGGCCGACTACCTGCAGGGCGTGCGCCAGTTGCTGCGCAACCGCAGCCTGGTGCTGCTCAGCACCAGCGGCGCCTTCCGCTCGATGACGCAGAACGCGCTGCTGACCTTCTTGCCGCTGTACCTGGCACGCGAGATGGGCTACGCGCCGGTGCTCATCGGCGTGGCGCTGTTCGCGTTGCAGGCCGCCGGGCTGGTGGCCTCGCCCATCGCCGGCCACCTGTCGGACCGGCTCGGCCGCCGCAGCGTGCTCATGGGCAGCATGGCCATCACCGCCGTGGTGCTGGTGGCGATGGCGCTGGCCGGCCGCAGCAGCGCGTTCGTGTTCTTCATCGCCGTGCTCGGCTTCTTCCTGTATGCCATCCGCCCGGTCATCCAGGCCTGGACGATCGAGGCCACGCCGCGCAACATGGGCGGCAGCAGCATCGGCATCCTGTTCGGCGCGCAGTCGCTGGGCGCCGCGGTGGCGCCGCTCGTGGGCGGGCTCATCGCCGACCGCTGGGGCCTGGGCGCGACCTTCTACTTCCTGGCCGCCACCATCGTCTGCGCCAACCTCTTCATCCTGGCCATGCCCAGGACGGCTTCGCCTCAGGCGTTCCCCTAAGAAGAACGTAGTTCCGCATGACAGAAGAGTCACTTAGCATCGGCGCATGAACACCGCCCTGGCTGCCCCTGCCGAAAAGGCAGCATCTTCCGGCCGACTGTCCTCGGTGACATCGGCGCTGCTGGTCATGAAGGCCTTCTCCGCCGAAGAGGCCGAGATCGGCATCAGCAGCCTGGCCAAGCGCCTGGGCCTGGCCAAGAGCACGGTGCACCGGCTGGCCGTGACGCTGGCTGCCGAAGGCTTCCTGGAGCAGAACCCCGAGACCGGCCGCTACCGGCTCGGGCTGAGCCTGTTCACGCTGGGCGCGCTGGCGCGCCGGCGCATGGATGTCTCCAACGTCTCGCGTCCGCTGCTGGGCGTGCTGCGCGACAAGTACCAGGAAGCGGCGACGCTGGCGATCCTGTCGCGCACTTCGATCATGTACCTGCACAACCTGGAAAGCGGCCAGGCGATCGGCATCCGCGCCTACATCGGCGACTTGAAGCCCGCGCACTGCACCGCCGAAGGCCGCGTCATGCTGGCTTTCGCCGCGCCCGCGGTGGTCGCCGAGGTGATCAAGGAAGGCCTCGTCGCGCGCACGCCCAAGACCCTCACCGACCCCGATGCGCTGCTGCGCCTGCTCGAGGAGACCCGCGCCGCCGGCTACGCCATCGACGACGAAGAAAGCGAAGCCGGCATGCGCTGCATCGCCGCGCCGGTGCGCGACATCTCGGGCAAGGTGATTGCCGCCGTCGGCCTGGCCGGGCCGACGCAGCGCCTGACGAAGAAGGACCTGCGTGCGCTGGCCCCCGACGTCGTGGCCACCGGCGAAGCGGTGTCGGTGCGGCTGGGGTTCCGGCCGCGATGAACGCGGTCGCCCACCGCGTCCGCATCGCGGGCGGCGAGCTGGCGTTCGACTGCGGCGCCGACGACACACTGCTGCGCGCGGCGCAGCGCGCGGGCCTGGGCTTCCCGTACGAATGCAACGTCGGCTCGTGCGGCAACTGCAAGTTCGAGCTGCTCGAAGGCAGCCTCGACTGCGCCTGGCCCGCGGCACCCGGCCTGAGCGAGAAGGACCGCGCCCGCCAGCGCCACCTGGGCTGCCAGTCGCGCCCGACGAGCGACTGCTTGATCAAGCTGCGGCCGTCGGAGCACTACGCGCCGCCGCAGCGCCCGCAGCGCGTCGGCGCCACGCTGGCGAGCCGGCGCGAGCTCACGCACGACATCAGCGAATTCCGCTTCACGCTCGACACCCCGGTGCGCTTCGAGCCCGGCCAGTACGCGCTGGCCTGGTTGCCGGGTGTCGCCGGGCCGCGTGCCTACTCGATGAGCAACATCGAGCCCGGGGTGTGGGACTTCCAGGTTCGTCGCGTGCCCGGTGGCGCCGGCAGTGCCGCGCTCTTTGCGCTGCCGCCGGGCGCGGGCATCGCACTCGACGGCCCCTACGGCATGGCCTGGCTGCGCCGCAGCGCGCCGCGTGACATCCTGTGCCTGGCCGGGGGCTCGGGCCTGGCGCCGATGCTGTCGATCGCGCGCGGCGCGTGGGCCGAGCCACAGCTGGACGGCCGCCGCCTGCACTTCATCTACGGCGGCCGCGCGCCGGCCGACCTGTGCGGGCAGGACCTGCTGCAGGCGCTGCCGGGCTGGGCCGAACGCGGCAGCTACCGCGGCTTCGTGTCGACGCCGGGCGACGACGGCGCGGTGCACGACGTGGGCTTCGTGCACGAGGCCGCGCTGGCCCTGCACGGCCCGGCGCTGCCCGCGATGGAGGTCTACTTTGCCGGCCCGCCGGCGATGTCCACCGCGGTGCAGGCGATGCTGCTGGCCGCCGGCGTGCCGCCCGGGCAGCAGCACTTCGATGCCTTCTATTGACATGGCCGGCGCGCACAGCCTGCAGGACCATCGCTGGGGCAGCAGCCCCGACGACCACGATCACGGCGAGGGCGCCGACCACGACCACGACGACTTCAGCGACGGCCCCGGCGGCCCCGGCGGCGCAGAACACGCGCTGTGGGCGCAGGACAACGTGGTGCTGCACAGCGTGGGCATCGACATCGGATCGTCGAGCACCCAGGTCGTGTTCAGCCGCATCCACCTGCAGCGCGTCGCCGATCAGCTTTCGACGCGCTATGTCGTCGTCGCGCGCGAGCCGCTGTACCACTCGCCGCTGGCGCTCACGCCCTACCAGAGCGAAACGCTGATCGACGCCCGCGCGCTGGCCGCCATCATCGAAGCCGCCTACGCCGCCAGCGGCCTGCACCCCGACGCCGTCGACGCCGGTGCCGTGATCCTCACCGGCGAGGCGCTGCGCCGCGACAACGGCCAGGCGATTGCCGCGCTGCTTGCCGAGCAGGGCGGCGAGTTCGTCTGCGCCAGCGCCGGCCACCACATGGAGAGCATGCTCGCGGTCTACGGCTCGGGCGCGGCGCGGCGATCCTTCGACGAGCAGTCGCGCATCCTCAACATCGACATCGGCGGCGGCACCACCAAGCTCGGCCTCGTCGACAAGGGCGAGCTGCAGGCCACCGCCGCGGTACACACCGGCGGCCGGCTGCTGGTGGTCGAGCGCATCGACGACGACGACAGCGGCCGCATCACGCGGCTCGACCCCCAGGGCCGTGCGCACGCGCGCCGCGCCGGCTTCGACTGGCAGCTCGGCGACGCGGTCACGCGCCGAGAGCTCGCGCAGGTGGCCGCCGGCATGGCCGACGCGCTGCTGCGTGTGCTCACGCAAACCAGCACGCCCGAGGATCTGCGCGAACTGCTGCTCACCGACCCGATCGAGGACTTCGGGCCGCTGGACGGCATCATGGTCTCGGGCGGCGTGGGCGAATACGTCTACGGCCGCGAGGCGCAGGACTTCGGCGACCTGGGCAAGCTCTTCGGCCAGGCGCTGCGCGCGCGCCTCGATGCCGGCGCGCTGCCGTGGCCGCTGCTGCCGGCCGGCGAATGCATCCGCGCCACCGTGCTCGGCGCCAGCGAGTACAGCGTGCAGCTCAGCGGCAACACGACCTTCGTCTCCGATCCCGGCCGGCTGCTGCCGCGCAAGAACCTGCAGGTCGTGCCGCTGGCGCTGGCGCTGGGCGACGAGGGTGTCGACGCCGCCGCGGTGGCGCAGGCGCTCGGGCGCGCCTTCATCCGTCACGACCTCGTCGAAGGCGCGCAGGACGTGGCCATCTCGCTGCGCTGGAGCGGCCCGCCGGCCTACCGCCGCCTGTCGGCGCTCAAGCAGGGGCTGCTCGACGCGCTGCCCGTGACGCTGCGCGAAGCGCGGCCGATCTACGTCGTCGCCGACGGCGACATCGCGCTCACCCTGGGCTACCTGATCCACGAGGACCCGCGTGTCAAGAGCGAGGTGCTGGTCATCGACGGCATCACGCTGTGGGGCTTCGACTTCATCGACCTCGGGCGCATCCGCATGCCTTCGCACACGGTGCCGGTGACGATCAAGTCGCTGGTCTTCAGCGAAGACCCGCGCCAGCACGGCAAGCGCAGCGCCCATGTCGCCGCCTGAGCTGCGCGGCGCACGCGCCGCCGATCCACGGCCTGCAGGCCGCCGCCATGGGCGCTGAGATCCTCGGCCCCGGCCTGCTGGCGGCGGTGAGCCTGGCCGCGCTGCTGGGCTTTCGCCACGGCTTCGACGCCGACCATATCGCCGTCGTCGACGGCATGACGCGGGCGCGCCAGCTGCATCGCAGCTACGCCAGCGCGCGTTGGGTGGGCTTCCAGTTTGCCGCCGGGCACAGCGCCACCGTCCTGGTGGCGGCGCTGCTGCTGTTCGGTCAGGGCACGGTGCTGCCGGCCTGGCTGGACGGACTGGGTTTCTTCGTCTCCACCGCGCTCCTGCTGGTGATCGGAGTCAGCAACGCGCTGCACGCGTTCAAGCCGGCGTCGGCGCAAGGCCAGGCCCGTCCGCCGGGGCCGATGGCGGCGCTGCTGTTTCGCCTCACCGGGCGCTCGCTGCACCCGGCGCTGGTCGGCGTGGCCTTTGCGATGTCGCTCGATTCGCTGGCCCAGGCGGCGTTCTTTGCCGCGCGCGGCAGCGACTACACCGGCATCGGCGCCGTGGCCTGGATGGCGCTGGCCTTCGGTGTCGGCATGCTGGCCGCCGACGCCACCAACGGCGCCTGGCTGGCCTGGTGGGCCAGCCGCAGCGACCGCCTGGCACGCCAGGCCAGCCGCTGGTCCAGCGGCTTCATCGCCGTCATCGCGTTCGGCACCGCAGCGGCGGCCGCGGTGCGTCAATCGCAGGCCGGCTTTGCGCAGGCCTGGGATGCGGCCGGCGTCTGGGTCGGGGTCGGCCTGCTGGCCTTCACGACGCTCGTCTACGCGCTGCGCCTGGCGCTGCAGCGCACCCGCGCCGGCAGCGGCGCGGCAGCGGCGCGCTGAGCTCCGGGCCGCGGGCGTGGACGCCATCGAGCCCGCGCTCCAGGCACCGCGCTCGCCGGGCGAGCTGTTCCTGGCCTTCAGCGCGCTGTCGCTGCAGGCCTTCGGCGGCGCGCTGGCGTTCATCGAGCGCACGGTGGTGCAGCGCAAGCGCTGGTTGAGCGCCAAGGACTTTCTCGGCCTGTACGCGATCAGCCAGGTGCTGCCCGGCCCGACCGGAATTTCATTCTGTGTGCTGCTGGGCGATCGCTTCTTCGGCCTGCGCGGCGCGGTCGCGGCACTGGCCGGCTTCTTGTTGCCGCCGGCGCTGGTGGTGCTGAGCCTGGCAGCGCTGTTCCAGCAGTTTCAGCATGTGCCCTGGGTGCAGGGGGCGTTGCACGGGATGGGCGCGGCCAGTGTCGGGCTCATCATCCACACTGCAGCTCGCATGGCGCGCACGCTGCGCGGCCAGCGGGTGGGCATCGCCGTGGCCGTGCTGGCCTTTGCCGCGGTGGGCCTGCTGCGGCTGCCGGTGAGCCTGGTGGTGGCCTCGCTCGGGGCGGCCTCGGTGGCCTGGGCCTGGCACCGGTTGCGGCCGTGAGCGGCAGCGAACTGCTGGCGCTGTTTGCGCACTTCCTGTCGCTGTCGATCTTTGCCACCGGCGGCGCCATTGCGCTGGCCTCGGACATGCACCGCTACGTCGTCGACGAGCACCACTACCTCACGCACACCCAGTTCGTGAACAGCATCGCGCTGGCCCAGGCCGCGCCGGGGCCCAACGTGCTCTTCGTCACCGTCATGGGCTGGCAGATCGCCGGGGTGCAGGGGGCGCTGGCGACCACCCTGGGGCTGTCCTTGCCGGCGCTGATTTTCCCGTTCGTGGCGTCCAGGCTGGGCCGACGGGCGCAGTTCGAGCGCGCGCTTAAGGCGCTGCAGCGCGGCCTGGGCCCGGTAGCCATCGGTCTGATGGCGTCCACCTGCTTCCTGCTCGTGCGCGAAGCCCCGGGCGTGTGGAAAGGGGCTGTCATGATTGCCGCCACCATCACCCTTTTGGCGTTGACACGGATTCCGCCTGTGCTGCTGATTCTGACTGCCGGCGTAGTCGGTGCGTTCATACCCTGGTGAGTTTTTGCGCCGACCCACCCGTTTTCTCATGAGTCTGCGGGCGGGGCATCACCGAGCCTTCATTCGACGGCAATTGACGAGACTCATCACATCTGGCTTCTAGCACTGCGCGGGTGTCGATCCCAGTGCGAGGGCGCTTCGGGCGCCGGGCTCTTGCCTGGGTCAGGCGCTGGCCAGTGCAGCCTTCACCCGCTACGGGGTCATCGGTGCGCGGCGCAGCCGCACACCGGTCGCATCGAAGAACGCGTTGGCCACCGCCGCGGGCACCACGCGACGGGTCGCTTCGCCCGCGCCGGTCGGCGCGGCTTCAGGGCGGTTGATCAGCACCACGG